>JAKBRL010000031.1 GCA_021845465.1 Microcaldota archaeon | reverse complement strand
GCTCTATTATGTCTGATCTTAAGGTATCAGCTGTAAGCTGGTCAAGAGAGCTGAAAGGTTCGTCCATAAGCAGTATCTTAGGGTCTGAGACAAGTGCCCTGGCTATTCCAACCCTCTGCTTCATTCCCCCGCTAAGAACATTGGGATATGACTTTTCAAATCCTCCAAGCCCAAGCTTATCCAGCATTATTTCCGATTTGGTCTCTTTCTCAGAGTCGCTGAGATTCATCCTGGAACAGCCAATTTTAACATTTTCAAGATTGGTCAGCCACGGAAGAAGGGCAAAATCCTGAAAGACAAATCCTATCCCTGCCGAAGGTCCCCTGACCTCTTTTCCAAGACACATGACCTTCCCTTTATCCGGTTTCATAAGTCCGGCTATTATTCGAAGAAGAGTGCTCTTTCCACAGCCGCTAGGCCCTATTATGGATATGAATTCATCCTTTCCGCAATCAAATGATAGATCATCTATCACCGGAGAGTCTTCGTCTACCGAATATGAAATATTTTTTATCTGTATCATTTTCTGGCTCATTTATTCATCCTCCGTATATCTTTGCAAGCCTTCTGTAGAGCCTCTTCCATAATAACGTATTTATAATTATAATCATGGCTGTCATATTTATCAATGTAAGTAACATGAGGGGCAGGTTATTTACGGTCAAAGAAAGATCAAGAAGTTTTCCTACGCCTACACTAACCTGCGATACCACATTTGTACCTATGCTGAAGTATTCTGCAACTATGGCCGCGTTCCATTCCGCAGCGATGCCGGTTATGGCTCCTGTAATAAGCCCCGGTATGATAGCCTTCAGATATATCTTTTTCCATGCTTCCCCTCCCTGTACTCCATAAATATCCTTGACCTCAAGAATATTAGGCGGCAGGGTCTTCGCTATGCTCAAAGTACTGAATATTATGTACCATATTCCGGACAGGAAGAATACTATAAATGCCACTAATTCCCCATAGTAGGGCAGGCCTCTAAGCCCTGAGACTATAGCGGGGAGAAGAATCGTTGCAGGTATCGAAGACAGTATCTGAAAGAAGAGCACATATCTGGAGCCATGCCTTGTCACAAATATTATATACACGCTTATCGGTATTCCCACAGCCAGTGTCAATGCAAAGGCAATCCATATCCTTGCAAACGAGTAGGCAAAAGCCTTTATTACCTCGATCTCATAGTCTACCATCTTCGGGCTAGTAAGGAAGAATGCGACCACACCGACTATTACGGCCAGCATTATAACATACTTTATCAGATATCCGAACCTATCCGGAATTGTTGCCTTATCCGCATTCCCATATGTGTATTTTTTTGATTTTGCAGACTTAGCCTTTTTTGCAATATTATCCGCAGGCCCTATTTTTTTAATTATCCTTGAGCTAAACGCCTTCATTACCTTCGCGTATGTTACTGCCTTGGGGAATGTTCTTGCCTTTGCCTTCGCTGAGTGCTTGTTATATCTGCTGGCATAATCCTCAAAAGGCTTAAAGAAAAGAAGCCTTGTTGCTATTACGAATGCTACAAATATAATCAAGGCCATTCCATAAGAGACAATGCTCCCGGTTATTGCAGGCGAAGCTATTGCCGCGCCTATTCCTGTCTTAACTGCATAATTGGCGTTCCCAGTAGAAAATATCTCGCTTGTCACAAGATAGAACAGCCCTATCGACCAAGAAAGAGTGGACTGTTCAGCTACCTTAGGCATCACCGCCGGCAGATATATCTTCCTGAACTCCTCTAACTTGGAAAGCCCATAAAGCTTAGAAAGCTCTCCGTATTCCTTAGGAAGCACTTTCATGGCTTCATATACTCCGAGAATTATATTCCATACCATGCTTGTTATTATCAGAAATACCACGGCAATATTTATGCCAAGGCTTCCGGGCAGAGCTCCAACTATCAAGAATATAACTACGGGGAAGAATGCAAGTATAGGCACTGTCTGGAGAATGTCTATAACAGGTATTATAAGCTTCTCTGCAAACCTATGCGTGGCAGCATAAATTCCCAGTATAATACTTATCACTATCGAGACTCCCAGGGCAGCAAACATTCTTATCCAGGAAAAGCCAGTGTCTATTATAAGCGATATTGCAAGATTTAACAAGCTTGCCGTTTCATACTGCATCTTAAATACCCAGCCAAAGACTATATCCTAATGCCAACAAACCAAGAGCTTCCTTAACAGCCCTGTCATTACCTATTTCGGCTATAAGAAATATCTTAAACCTATGCCTCCCAAATAAGCTCGCAGGTATCCCATATCCCTTTTTATTTATTGCCTAGTCTATAGTTTTGTTAGCCATGGAAGCAATCTTCGGATATTCGGTGCACTATACAAAAATTCCGTCCCATTCAAAAAACCCTCAGATCAAAATAATAAGAAACCGCTCAAAGATTCTTCAGAACAAACAAAAAGGATATAATGGCATATAAAAAAAACAAGAAGAATAAAAATGCCTCAAAAGGTCATGGGCCAAAAACAGCGAAACGGAAGAAGGCTACTCGAGGAGACCCACGCAAGGCCGATATTTCATTATCCATTAAAAGGGATTCTCATGCTTCATTTGAATCTGGAGTCTTAGAGCAGAAGCCTCTCTTCTCAGGTGACATTGAAAGCATGCTTATACAATGGCTATCAGCAAGAAGCAGTCCTTCCCCTTCATCCAGGCTGCTGCTGCCTGATCTTCTCTTCTCTTCTGCCGAATCTCTCAGCGAATTTGGATATTCATACGGTTTTCAAATAGGCAGAAAAACCTCGATGGTCTTTAAAGGCAACAACATCAATGCACTTGTAAATCTTCTTGAAGCCTCAGGCCTCGGCCGAGTATTATACCTTCCATCTACAGACCGTGTTATAATCCGTTCAGCCAGACTGAAAAAAAGCGATTACAATACCGGCATAAATATGCATACATATGAAGCAGGTCTGATATCCGGATATCTTTCATATAACACATCCAAGGAAATATACACATATGAAACATCCTGCATCTATAACGGTTCAGACAGATGTCAATTCATTTCTGAAGCGTTGGAAGAGGAGAGAGCAAAAAAACAGCAGATACCTTCCAAACGGAATATAAGATTCCTACTCGAATACATCAATCATTCTGAAATTCATAAAATAACAGGAGGGGATGCCGAATATACATTACTGGGAGTGCTTCCATTTATAAGCGAGAATACCATCGAAAGCTCTTCCAAGCTGATATTCTCCGCAGGAAGAGAACTCGCCTCTTCAGAAAAAGAATACCCCGAAATAATAGAAATGCTTGCCTCATTGTTCTGTATTTCAGGTGTAAAAACTAGAAAAAGAGGTAAGAAAACGGAGATTATTCTTAATTATGGAACGGGAATATCGGCAGCAAGCTTCATAGAATTCAGCACAAAGACATTTATAGGTTTTATTAGTAAACGTTTTAATTCTTTAATAACATTAAATAAGCGCAGGACAAAAGAAGGCTATGAGGCTACAATAAGTTTTGAAGGTGCATGATTGGGAATCGAATTTCTGGATCCTTTGCTGAAGTACGTACCAGGCGTACGCAAGCCTTCCAAGCCTCTTACCTTCAAGGATAAGCTCAAATGGACCGGCATAATAATGGTCATCTACTTTGTGATGTTTGCTACGCCGGCATTCGGAGTAAGAATATCCTCACTGCAGAATCCCACCCTGCAGATAATCAATATAATATTTGCAGCAAGGCTGGGCTCGCTTATAACTGTCGGAATAGGCCCGATAGTGCTGGCAAGCATAGTCCTGCAATTGCTCAACGGCGCAGGCGTCATAAAGATAGACATGCAGAATCCCGAGGACAAGGGACGCTTCCAGGCCATTCAGAAACTTGCCGCAATATGCATAGCTGTAGTAGAAGCCATAATATTCACATCGACAGGCAGCATACAGATACTCGGTCCTTCATACTTCTGGATTGTAGTATTGCAATTCCTAATAGGCGCAATAATAGTTGTCTATCTTGACGAGACAATGGTTAAGTATGGAATAACTTCAGGAATAAACATGTTCATAGCAGGAGGAGTCGCCTACTCTATAATAGGTGGAACATTCAACATTCTACTTCCACTTGCAATGGCACAGCTTGCTGCGGGAACTGCAACTGCTGTCCCACAGGCAATACTCGCATTCCTGCCTCTCTTCTTCACTATACTGGTCTTTATGATCAGCCTATATGTGCTTGAAATGAAGATAGAGCTGCCTATGGTATTCAGCCAATTCAGAGGCATAGGTGGAAGGCTGCCCTTGCCGTTCCTTTATGTCAGCGTTCTTCCTGTAATCCTTGCAACATCCCTATTGTACAGCCTTGGGGTATGGATGATGCCTCTTGCACATAGCTCATCCAACATAATCCAGTTCATAGCATACTATACAAATTCAACAGGCACTGAGCAGATAACCGGAGGGCTTGTATATCTGATGCAGCCTAATTTCCCTACTCCTTATACCGGCGGTTACGGCACTTACGTATACCAGCTTGAAACCAGTTGGTCTCCGCTGCAACTGCCTACCGGAGGTCCCCCCATCGAGGTTCCCCTCTGGGTCCATTTCATAATATACCTACTCATTACCGTGATGCTCTGTGTAGTATTTGGAAAGTTCTGGGTAGAGATGACAGGTCAGAGCCCTAAAAATATGGCAGAACAGCTTCAGGATATAGGCTGGCAGATTCCCGGATTCAGAAGGGATCCCAGGACAATCGAGGGCATACTCAATAATTATCTTCCGACAGTGGTAGTGCTAGGCAGCATATTTGTAGGAATACTCGCCGCTTTCGCAACAATAAGCGGCGCTATAGGCGGCGGCCTCGGCGTTCTTCTTACTGCTGGAATAATGCATGCGATATACCAGCAGATAGAGCAGGAAAACCTGATGGAGAGCTTCCCGGCTCTAAACAAGCTGTTTGCCAAATAAGCAGATGCAGAGAGTTTAGTCATTCTGCATTATGAAAAGCATTAACCACAATTAGCGCAATTCTAGAAAAAATAAAGGCAGGATCGTTTATCAGGCCTGTAACCCTGCCGCAGGCTTCAGGATATTTATCATATTAGAGATAAGATAAGGCGAGACTATAGGAATTTCTCCGGTGATCTGCACTCTAAATATAACATATCCTACAATCAGAAGTATGCCCCCTTTCCTAAGCATATCCTCATTCTTCCTTATCTCGTTTATAAGCTTCATAAGGAGAGGCCGTGCCTCTTCCCTTATTGCATATTCGTGAACCCTGCCCTTCACCTTCCGTTCAACTATCCTAAGATTCATCAGCAGGTTCAGGTTATGCGATATGTTCGTCTGCTCTATCCTTGTAAGTTCTGAGATTCTTCCGACTGAGAGCGGACCATTAGAAATAGCGTGCAGTATATCTGCCCTGGTCTTATTGCCTATAATATCAAATAGGCTGCTTTTCGGCTTTTTCATAAGACCCCGATGTGCACATGCACCTAAAATAAGAATTGGAAAATAAAGACTATAAAGCTTCCCAACCAAATGAAATAATTTCATATGAAATTTAATCATATATGCTTAAATAATTTATCTGTCTATGAGAGGTTGTGAAAGACATGACAAACTACAGAATATCTGCAAGAGAGTTGGGCAAGAACTGCGACTTCCAGGCAGAAGCCCCTACGAGTGAAGAGGCAGTGAGAAAGGCGGTAGAGCACGCAAAATCATGCGGCGCGTGCAGCGGTCTAAATGAAGAACAGGCAAAAGCAAACGTAAAGGAAGTCCAGTAAGCTTTTGATTTTTTTTATTTATTATTTTTTTTATTTAGAAACAGGTAAAATATCAAAATATCTGGATACGTTGCATGGAAATCGTGCTGCTGCAGAAGTTATGGCATCTGTCATCAATCAGTTTGTTTATCGTTTATTAAAAATCAATCCCATATTATAGAAATTTCTCCCTAATTCTCAGCTAAAAACACAAAGAATATATAAACGTGCAACTCTATTCAAAGATGTTTATGGACTCTATGCAAAGGCAGGGTCAAAATCCCGGCACATATAATAGTATAATTTGACAAGGTTTTTACAATGACAACAGCTCTACTCTCATCCGGAACCGAAGTAGACTTGCTGCTCGCCGTAATTTCATTAATAATAATACTGGGTTATCTTAGCGAAGTGCTATTCAAAAAAACAAGGATACCCGAAGTAATGATACTTATTGTAATAGGCCTTATAATAGCACAGACCAAGCTGCTTCCTTCGTCATATATAGATACGCTCAGGGGACTAACCCCGCTCTTCGGAAGCATAGCACTCATAACTATAATGTACGACGGCGGAAAAATCATAAAGCTTGACAAATCCCTGCCGAGTGGGTTAGGCTATCTGCTTGCGCTTGCAGACACAGTCCTTCCTGCAATAGCAATGGCCGCAATAATGTATTTTGTATTCCATTGGCAGTTAATCTATGGGGCAATACTAGGGACTATGCTCGGAGAGACATCTACAATAATGATAGCTCCATTAATAAAAAGGCTAAATATAAGCTCCAAGCTGTACAACATGATGCTTGTCGAAGCAACATTCAATTCAGTCTTCTCAATTCTCATATTCTATCTACTGCTCTCAGTCCTCGGAGGAACAAGCATGACTGCGGTAAATTATGCCCAATATGCCCTGACCTACATAAGTGTAGCTGTTATGGTAGGAATACTCGGCGGCTTCGGCTGGCTATTCGTGCAGAGTTTTTCAAAAGGCGCCAGGGGGTATCTCGCAACAATAGCAATAGCCTTCCTCCTTTACGCGTTTGTATCCTTCTTCAACGGAGCGGCTGTAATAACTGTACTCATATACGCAATAATAATAGGCAATTCCAAGATATTCAACAATTACTTCAAATTCAATGATAACACCGAAACTGAGTCATCTGACGTAGAGCAGCAGATCGAGTTCCTCGTGCGCACCTTCTTCTTCGTCCTATTGGGACTAATAGCCTACGTATCACTGTATTACTTCATTTTTGCAGTGGCAATAACTGGAATTCTGATAATTCTGAGAAAGATAGAGATATCTGCGATGATGAGGAAATACGATTCAAGGTATAAGGAATTGGCATTAAGCCTAATCCCAAGAGGCCTTACTGCTGCTGTTCTAGGCAGCATATACCTCTCTTCAGGCTACGCATATGCAAATACCATGTTTTACATTGTCTTCATGGTTATAATCATTACCAACATAGTTTTCAGCGTGACTACAAGCAGGGCTTCAAGAAAAATCGAGAAAGCCGAGGCTGCATTGAAAACATCCGCCGGAGCCAAATCCAATCCAGGAAATGCGCTCCCCCAGCAAACCGGAGCTCTCTCACTATGATCAAGATGGAAGTTCCATCTGATCCGGATTACAAACAAAAAAGTAACAAATCCACTACAGCTACTTACTTTCCAAGGCTGTCAAGAAGGAGATTTATTGATCTGTCCACCTCCTTTATGTGTATGTTCTCTCTCGGCACATTCCCAAAGATGCACTTGTCAAATAATCTTGCAATCTTAAGAGCTTCACTGTGGAGCTTGCCGAGCCCGGCTTCCTTTACCTTATACCTTCCATTTATCTGCCTTACTACAAGTTCGCTGTCGGAATAAAGCCTTATGGAGATTCGATAGCCAAAATCATCAGCCGCTTTCTTCAAAGCCGAGATTATTGCTATGTATTCTGCTTCATTGTTGGTTCTTACTCCATTATAAATCGCATCCTGGGCAAGCAGATTCTCTCCGCTGCTGTCAAATATCCTGAAGCCTGAAGCACTCTCTCCAGGATTCTTCCTGGAAGCACCATCTGTATATATCACAATTTCCATAATCCTATTCACAACTAAGCACTTATCTGTCTCCTATGGCATAAGCAAATTCCTCAAGCTTATGCACTGCATTATTCTCTCCGCGGTTCTCATCTCTTGCAGAATCAAGCAGCGCTTTTCTTATTTTCAAGAGGCGTTCATGATACTCTTCATACTCTATCAATATCCTTCCCGGAGGAATTCCAAGCTGTTCACTTGCAAACGATATCATAGACGAGTATATGCTCTTGGTTATGTCTTTGAGCAGTTTGCTATCTGCCTTGAATACAGGCGAAAGGCTGTATCCTGCAGAGTTGCCAATTTTTATTCTGTTTAGGGGCCTCCCAATCTCCTTAGCTGTCTCTTCAAAGAGGTCATTCAACTCTCTAAGGCAACCGTCTATTCTATTGACTGTATCGCCATCAAGCCAGCCTGAAAGCTCATGGGCCTCGACAGAAAGCATCAGGTTGAGGTTATTGGCCTCCCTTACCAGATCTTCATCGGCAACATCCCCCGTTTTAAGTCTCTTAAGCTTCTTTCTTATCTCTTCGGCCTTTTCTTCTACAAAAGCATCTATTGCA
>JAKBRL010000008.1 GCA_021845465.1 Microcaldota archaeon | reverse complement strand
CCGCCGCTCCTTTCAACTTTACCTCAGGAAGCTTTATCTCGAAGGCAGCCGTTATTACCTCTCTCGGAAGCACCTTCCTGGGTATGGGCAGATTCTTCAGGATCTCCTTTCTTATAGCCCGCCTGAGTATGCCCACCGCAATGCCCTCATTCATAATTACCGTGCCATGATCAAGTTCCTGCATAGAAAGGCCAAAGGTACCATTATCAGGTGCAAACTCCAGATACTTCTCAAATGGCATTGAAAAATTATCCGCATCTCTGGCTAATCCTACGCCAAGCTCCGCAGATACATTGAGAATCTCCCTCTCCCCGTCAAACCTAAGCGCTTCGGCAGATCTCTTTGACTCTGCGTCTGCATATGTAATTATCTCCCCCCTGCGGCCTATGGCGCTTACCAGCATTCTTGCATAGACATAGCTCATGAGATATGCATATTTTACCTCTCTGATATTTGCTTTGTAGAACGATATTCTCTTTTCAAGAAGCGCCTTCTCAACCCGTAATTTCCCCTCTTCCATATGCTTGTAACTGAAAGGCGGATTAGCTTCTTCAACTATCTTTTTCGAATCCTTGAGGAACGGATATTTATAGGCACGATCTAGCCTTTCATCTTCTGAAACAGCCATGATTATCTAATGATTTAGAAGCTATAAAAAACATGCTGAAGCAAATTCAGTCTGAAAGATTCAGACAGATTACTAACCTGCGATTCCGCTTCCTGAGATCTGGAACGCTTGGATTCCGGCTCCACATGTATCTGCCCATTCCACATCTACCGAGTAGAGGCCTTTTCCAAGAGTTATTGTATTGCTTTCAGGGCCGAAACTCGGGGCGTTGCTCCATCCGCTGTTCCCAAATATGCTATTCCAAGTGTAAGACCCTTCCGGAAGATACCATGCTGCTATCGCATTGTCAGCATAAGCATTGAATGTAACGGCAGTCTGTGAAGTCAGGTATAGGTTTGTAGAAGCCATCGATATTGTAGTGTTATAAGGAGGCGAACAGGATACCGAATTGCTATTCAGATAATAAAGGTCATTGGGAAACTCTGACGAAGAAAACCCCAGGTAACTGCCAGATGTTCCAGGGGTTGCGTATGCATATGTGAATGAGTTATCTTTGATTTCCGGAGTCCAGTATCCGTTGTTAACTACCACATATCCATAAGGGAGATAAGGCTGTCCGGTGTATCCGGGCAACTGCGATGTGTAATTTCCATATCCTGCTATTACACTATATACTGGGGTCTGGAAAGGCTCAGCATAAGCGTAAAACGACCCTCCATAGCTAACTTCCTGGTAGCATGACTCCAGATTGACTAGCTGTGAATTGCAATACTCTGCGTTTATCTGATAATCTCCTTCTACGGCGCGGCCTACTCCAAATCCTATATTCATATCGGTCAGGCAGACTGCATACTCTCCCTGTGTCAACCTTTCAGGAGAGCATACTCCTGTATAGTTACTTCCCTTGTAACTTACTATAACATTTGAGACATCTATCGGAGAGTTCTGTCCATTGTCCACAACCAAGGTCACAAGCGAGAGATCGCTCCCTTTTCTTGAATATACGCTCATAAGACTGCAAGAAACAGAGCCATAACCTGTACACTGTGCACCTATATCTGTCCTTGTGGTTGATACAAGAAAGAATACGACAAGTATTGCTGATATTAGTATTATAATCACAAAGCTATACGTAGTCATGAATTCTATTGCAGACTGCGCCTTTCTCTCTCTAGCCATCATCAGATAATGGAAAGCTCATCTTAAAAATACTATCATTGTACTTATTCCAAAGCCAAAACAAAAAACTATATGCTTAAAATCCCAATTGTCAAACATGTTTAAAAAGCTAAAAGCAACTAAAATGGGCCAGGTATTCCTGGTAAACCGCGACATAGCCATGAATGAGGCAGAGCATGCCTATGAAAAGACTGTCCTTGAGATAGGACCGGGGCATGGAATTCTCACGCTTGAGCTATGCAAAAAGGCAAAAAAGGTAATAGCTGTAGAAAAGGACAAGCTTCTATACGATGAGCTCAAAAGGAATTACAATATAGAGAACCTTGAGCTTATAAATGCCGACTTTCTAGACCTTACCGAGAAAGATATTGACTACAACTCAATAGACATAGTCATATCCAACATACCCTATGTTATATCAAGCAAGATAATAGCCTGGATTGTCAAGCACAAGAAGGAAGCAGTCCTCTGCCTGCAAAAGGAATTTGTGGAGCACATGATGGCAGCTTCAGGAACAAGGGAGTATACCAAGCTAAGCGTCTTTTCATCGCTTGCGTTAAGCATAAGCGAGATAATGGTTGTAGACAGAGGCAACTTCAACCCCATACCTTCAATAGACTCTGAAATAATCTACATCAGGCCAAAGCACGGCAGCAATATATCCGAAGAGGAATGGATGGTCATAAATGCACTGATGCAGCACAAGAAAAAGACAGTAAGGAGAGCCATACTGGATTCCGAATCATATCTCAACTTAGGAAAGAAAACCGCAGATATGATATCCAAAGAAGAGAGCTACTCCTCTAAGCGCATATTTGCAATGGATCCAGAAGAAATCCTGGGCCTTGCCAAGCATATAATAGCACATCAGAAGACAAAAGGCTCCTGAATCTCCTTCATTATCAAGCTATTGCTTACTTTCTTTCTAAATACCTCTTCCGCCTTCCTGGCTTTCTCAAGCCCCAGAACTGCCTTATAATGCATAGGCGCAACCTTCTTCGCATCTATTCTCAATGCTGCGCTTACGGCTTCTTCAGGATCCATGGTATATGTGCCACTCATAGGCAGAAGTGCAAGATCTACCTTTATTTTCTCCATTTCAGGCACAAAATCTGTATCTCCAGCATGATAAATCCTGGCATTGCCTGTATCAAGAATGTATCCTACCCATCCATTTGCCTTAGGGTGCTTATCAAGCCTATCAGCGGCTGTATTGTATGCCGGTATAGTGCTAAAGTTGATGATATCCGAAGAATAACTCCTATTAGGCTCTACTCCAACAACCCTGCCTACGTTTATCTTTGAAATACTATCCTTTGTCACAAATATCTGAGTATCATTTACCGCTATCTTGCCTATGTCTTCCATGTTAAGATGGTCGAAATGCGGATGTGTTATAAATATTGCATCTGCCTTCCTCGAATTTTCAGGTATCTTGAAAGGATCTATGTATACAGTCTTCCCATCAACATCAAGAACAAAAGATGCATGCCCTATCCATTTCAGAAAATCAAATTCCATTATACTCTCCTATATTATTATTCTATCTGAAATCTTTTAAATAATGCTACCTTTATGAAATCTACAATGAAAAGAAAGAGCACCGATATCCCAATAACTGCAAGTATGGGTTCAACGCCTACTTTCGGCACAAGTATGCCGGATAATGCAAAGACGAGCCCTGCAACTATTCCGGCAGCAGAACCTACCAACAGGGCAGCGCTCGGCCTCGGCGCCCTCCAGAAAAGCTTTTTTGTCCTCATATTGAATATTCCGAATTTATTCGATATGTCCAACAGAAGGAAGGCGCATGTCTGGAACTGCAGCAATGTAAGACCGAGGGCCAACTTCAGCGGAACGAGAAGAAGCATTTCAAATATCATGACTCCTCCCAAAAGCACCATGGTGTACATTACTGCCTTTACCTTCCATATGTCCGGAGACATAGAATAAGCAACATTATCAGTGGCTATAGTTATATTGGCTATATCATTTGTAAAAAGCAGAAGTATCAGCAGGAACGGGGTTATTCCTATAAATCCATGCATAGCCAGAAAGAGTATAGCAATGAAACCTACTGTCTGTACCACCCTGTATATCTTTGCCATTGCATATGTGAGCATTCTCTCAAAGATTCTCCTGCTCTCCTTTACTGCCTCTATTATGACCTCTATGCCCTTTTCGGTTATTACCATCGCCGCCGCGCTCTTCGCAACATCTGTCGCATTGCTCACCGCTATACCCACTTCGGCCTCCTTCAATGCAGGCGCATCATTTATTCCGTCTCCTGTCATGCCTGTTATCTTCCTGTGGCTCTGAAGAGCCTTCACTATGGTATACTTATCCTCCGGATAGATATTCGCAAATCCTCCTGCCTTGCTTATGACCGGATAAATCTTCTTGTCATTGCGATTCAGAGTGCTCATGTCTATTATCTCTCCTTTCAGTCCCAGACTCGAGGCAGTCTCAATCGCAACTGCTATATTGTCCCCTGTAAGCATCTTAGTCTCAACTCCCATGTCGTTGAGTTCCTTTATCAGCTCTGCCGCATCTTCCCTCGGTTCATCATACAAAGCTATGATTCCGGCGAGCTTGAAGCCTCTTCCGCTCTCAACTGCAACTCCAAGGCTTCTGTATCCTTTTTTAGCATAATCAGCTACCAGCTTTGTAATCTTCTCTTTCTCTTCCTTATCGGATTTGCAGAGATCAAGCACCACCACTACTGCTCCTTTAATTACTTTATAACTGGAATTCCCATTCTTTATTATCGCTTCTGTCCTTTTGGTTGACATCTGAAAAGGGGTAAATTTAATCTGTTTTCCGCTCTTGATATGCATCTTCTTTGCATAATTCAGTATAGCATTGTCTATCGGGTCTTTGTCTTCTTCTCTTGAGGCCTCTGCAGCATATTTAATTACATCTGCATCTTTCTTTGAACCAAACGCAACAAGTTCCTTCACCACTATCAGGTTTTTGGTGAGGGTGCCTGTCTTATCCATGCAGAGTACATCCATTGTTGCGGTGTCTTCTACCGCATCAAGCTTTCTGACAAGAACCGACTTCTTCTGAAGCTTCTCGGTTCCAAGTGCCATTGCAACTGTAAATGCAGAAGGAAGCGCAACAGGCACCGAGGCTAGGAATACAATCAGGAGAAATTGCAGCAATCCCGCTATTCCCGCATGCAGATCAAGAACCCCGTATCCGAACAATACAACTATTATTACGATATCTATCAAAACCAGATATTTTACAATATGCATTATTGTTCCTTGAAGATGGTGTTTGGGTTTAGCCGTTTCCATCAAAGTGGCTATCCTTCCATAGCTTGTACCTTCCCTGGTTCTGACAACCAGACATGTTGCCTCGCCAACCCTGACAACAGCTCCCGCATATGCCATCTCTGATACTTTTTTAGCTATCGGCAGTGACTCCCCGGTTATTACCGATTCGTCTATCTCCAGATAATCACAATCGATTATCTTCACATCTGCAGGTATTATGTCTCCAAACCTTATCCTTATGACATCTCCCGGAACTATCTCCCTGGAAGACAGCTCTTTCCAAGAACCTGATCTCAAGACCCTTGCATTGGATCTTAGCCTCTGCTTCAATGCCTGTATTGAGAGATCTGCCCTATATTCCTCATAAAATGCAATTATTGTATTGAAAAAAAGCAGAGCCAGTATTATGTAGACGTCATTAAAGTTGCGTAGAATGTAAGATATTGCTATTACAACTATAAGCAAAATTGGTACAGGGCCGGTGAACTTCTTAAGAAACATGAGCAGATAATTCTCCTTTTCCTCATGTATCTCATTATAGCCATACTTCTCAATGTTCTTCTTTGCCTCCTGCTCAGACAATCCTTTTTTGCTGCTATTCAGTTTCTCAAGAGCTTCATTTATGCTGATATCCTTAAATTCATCCTTCTCCATCAACAATCTAAGCACGGGAAACTATAAAAACAGACCAGCCTATTTTCACTATTTTCACGATTATTTATAACCTCCAAATTCAAATAAAAAATTATAATATATTTTTACGGCCATGCAACAAGGCAGAAACCGAATCGCACCTATCTTCAAAAATGATAGGGCAAACAACGAAGCGACAAAAGTATCAGAATCCTGAAGGTGTAGAACAGTCATCTGCGGAGAACGGCAATCAAACCTGACGAAGAGATTTCCTTTGCTAACTTTTCCGCAAGGCCGAGATTTCCTCTATGCAGAGCTGCAGAAATAATCGTATTGAGATTATCCATGACTACTGGGTCATTTGTGTATTTTTCTGCAAGCCTGTCTTTCAAAGGTCCTACTCCTTTCGCGAGCTCTTCCGCAAAATCGAGATTTCCTCTATTCAGAGCTGCACAAATAATCGTATTGAGATTACCCATGACTACTGGGTTATATGCGTATTCTTCTGCAAGTCTGTCTCTTGTAGCTTTTGCATCTTTCGCGAGCTTTTCCGCAAGGCCGAGATTTCCTCTGACCAGAGCCGCATGAAGAATAGTACCTAGGTTATTGATGACTACTGGGTTATATGCGTATTCTTTCGCGAGTCTATCTCTTGTAGATTTTGCATCTTCCGCGAGCTCTTCGGCAAAGCCGAGATTTCCTCTAAGCAGAGCTGCAGAAATAATCGTACCGAGATTACTCATTACTACTGGGTCATCAGCGTATTCTTCTTCAAGTCTATTTCTTAAGGACTTTAATCCTTTCGCGAGCTTTTCCGCGAGACCGAGATTTCCTCTAATCAGAGATGCGGAAATAATCGTATTGAGATTCTTCATGACTACTTGATCATCTGCGTATTTTTCTGCAAGTCTATCTCTTGTAGATTTTGCATCTTTCGCGAGCTCTTCGGCAAAGCCGAGATTTCCTCTATGCAGAGCTGCAGAAATAATCGTACCGAGATTACTCATTACTACTGGGTCATTTGCGTATTCTTCTTCAAGTCTATTTCTTAAGGACTTTAATCCTTTCGCGAGCTTTTCCGCAATGGTAAGATCGCTGAGATTTATAGAAGCACTAAGTATAGTTCCTGCATTTTTTCTAACTATCGAATCCGGATGTTCTTTAAGTTTATATTTTACAGCTGCTATTTCGTATACGCTGAATTTTGATAATGAGAAATAAGGTTGAGGAAGTCCTTCTTCCACTGCAAGTTTTGTCTCTTCCTGAAGCATCACAGAGAAGCAGTTCAGGACATTCTTCATGTCTGGTGATATTTCAATAATGGGTTTTCCTGTTTCAGCATCAGCACAGTAAGAAGCAATCAGCCTTGAGAAACTTACAGCAAGCTTTCCGAACTCTTTTTCTTCTCTTCCTCTTATTGTGACATTTTCGGTTAAAATTCCAAGAATTGCATCTGCAATTTTTTGTCTTTCTTCTTTAAGTCCACCTTTAATCAACGGTTTTGATCTTACAGAGAATAACTCTTCCGCTCTCTCTTGTACAGTAACTCTTCTTTTTAACATTACGAATCCTGTTTCAGGCTTAGTTGCTGAAAACACTGTTCTTTCCATGATTTTTATTTGAATTTTCTCATATTTAAATTGTAATCTGCCTGTGCTGTGTTGACTAATTCAGGGGATTTCCGAGGAGTCCACTATTACTATTCCTTACCTGGAGGTTAAAAACCTCCAGGTTATACGATTTTTGGACGATCGTATGAGTAGAATCCACACTTCGGAGTTATATAAGAGTAGGAAGAGGAAAGGAAGATGGGGTAAGAAGAAACCAGAAGACAATCGAGATTGGGTAAAAACCAATGAAATGTATGTCGTCAGAGGCGAATTCTACCTTGACTTCGACTTCGTAATGAACTGGCAGAAAGAACTGGAATATATGAACAAAGGAAAAGTAGGAGCGCCTTTCCGTTTTCCTGAATCGTTCATGAAATGGCAGGCAGTATGGCATCAGTTTGTTGACTATCGTGGGTTGGAGGGCGTTGCAAGAAGTCTTTCGAGATTAATGCTGATACCAGAATACGACGATTATACAACGATCTGGAAACGCATACACAAAATGAGACCAGAGATAATTCTTCCGGATTATGATGATCTGGATGCCGGTAGTGACGGATCTGGACTTAAGACGAACAATGCTGGCGAATACAGGTCATTCAAATACGGTGAAAGAAAGGGGCAGCACAGGTATGTTGTTGTAATAATCACCGCAGACGTTAAACATAGGAAATTACTCGCAGTTGATGCACACATACAGGGCGAAGGACAAGATGAACCCAAAGTTGCCATGAGGCACATCAGGAAAATAGAACGGAACGGCAAGAATGTGAATAGTTTTTATGGTGATGGAAAGTTTGATACAAATGAAACCTTCAAGGAACTCGATAAGCGAGGTATTGAACCTAAAATACCGGTGCACATAAATGCGTCTTCTAGAGGTTCAGATCCTCCAAGAAGGAAACAGGTAAGGACACAGTTTGGATTGCCTACTGGCAAGAAAAGCCACAATCATTATCTGAAAGATACAGAAAAGAGACGTCGAAAATGGCAGAAAAAATGGAGGAAGGAAGTATGTCATGGTGATAGGTGGCCAGGAAACGAAGGGATATTCTCAGCAGTAAAAAGGAAATTCGGAGAGAATATCGTCAGTACTAAAAAGGGCAATATGGTCTTTGAAGCAATTCAAAGATTCTGGGCGTATGACGTAATCTGTATGTACGCAAATCAGAAAATGTGACACAATAAGAAATAAACATGGGAAATAGATTTATGGGTAATTAGTCAACCCTGCAGCTGCCTGAAGTCTATGACTCTACAAAAGGTAAATCTATCTCTTACTTCAGTTGAGGATAAAGCTCTCAATCACCGAAGACCAGTCTATTTTTGATGCGGAATACTAGTAAATGATACCAAAGAATATCACTGTGATAGGAAAAATAGAATTGTAGTCATACTAAAGTTTATCCTCCCGATCCCAATTTACTTATATGTTCTAAGCTTTGTTAAACCATAACAAACGCTAACAAAGACTATTACTTGAGGGTAAGGAGAATCGAACTCCTGCTTACAGAATGTCAATCTGTCGTCCTACCACTAGACGATACCCTCATCATATTGTTATTCTTTCTCCGTCTTCTGCAACCGATACCTCTTTGAAGACTTTGCTTGCTTCATCTATTAGTGGCTTCGCAGTTTTAAATCTTGTGCTTATATGTGTTAAAACCAGCCTCTTCACATTCGCTTTCTTTGCAATCTCTGCCGCTTCAAATGCTGTGGAATGCTTTCGCTCTCGTGCAAGCCTTCTAAATTCCTCAGTGTATGAAGACTCGTGTATAAGCAGGTCAGCTTCTTTTGCAGCCTTTACTGTTTCTCCGCTTGGCCGTGTATCCATTGCATACACTATCTTCCTGCCCGGCTTAATCTCTACAAGGTCTTTCGCATAGATGGTTCTTCTGCCTAACTTTATCCTGCCTTTTTTCAGGAGTTCGGAGAACATCTCTCCTACGATTCCCAGTTTCTTACATCTTTCCACTATGAAATTCTTTTTGTCATCTTCTTGAAAAACATATCCAAGTGCGTCTATCGTATGGTTGAGCCTGAAAGCGGAAATTCTGAAATCCTTGCCTTTGTATGCCAATCCTCCCTTTATTCCTATTATATTTATATCGTAACCTATCATTGCCTTGTCAAACATAACAAGTGCCTTTATTATCTTCTCCTGGCCTTTCGGCACAAATATATCCAGTGGTTTATCCCTGTTGCTCATCGCAAGCGTCCTTACAAGTCCTGCAATGCCTATTATATGGTCTCCATGCGAATGGCTTACAAAGATGGCTTTTACCCTGTAAGCATTTATTCCATACCTGAGCATTTGCATCTGGGTGCCTTCGCCACAGTCGAAAAGGAATATGTCACCTTCCCTGCGCAATGCAACTGAAGGAAGGCTTCTATCTTTGGCAGGGGAAGATCCTGACGATCCGAGTATTGTTACCTCAATCATATATTCATCATCAACATTCAATCTTCTATCTCTATTTTTACTGTCTTGTTTTTTAACTCAAGTTCTTTTATATTCATATATGGGAATACGTCACGCACTTCCTCCAGTTTAGCATTCCTGTTCTTTTTTAGATACTCTATAAGCATATTTATCTGCTGCATTTTTTCAAATATCTTCATTCCTGCTTTTGAATAGTAGTCTGATTCTGCCATGGCGCTCTTGATCAGCTGCTTCTGGGCCTCAATGCTTGATTCTATTCTCTTTTTTTCAGAATTAATGGCGGTGTCGGCATTTTCCATTCGGGGTTCTATCCAGAAATCATCAAGCAGTTGATTAAGGTTTTCATACTCTCTGCTTTCCAGCCCTTTGTATCTCACCACATCTACAATGGAGTAATCCTTAACAGAGCCTTCTTCAAGATAGATCCTGGGTCTCTCTGCCTTTTCCCTTTCACTAAAAAGAAGCATCTGGCCGACTAGCATATTCTTTGAATCTTCATCCAGAGCCAAAGCATCAACTCCCGGCTCAAGCCCACTCCTTCTTATAATATCCTCAAGATATATCGGGCCTATATTCATGATATCTGAAAGATGTCTTATGAGCTTCTTCCCCTGTGGCGCATCGTCAAGAATCTTCCTGAATGTGTCCTTGTCAAGTTTATCGATAGGAAGAACATTCCCTTTCGGAAATTCATAGTGGTTCCCCGGCGAAACGCTTCTATCCCTGTACCTGACTGTCTTGTAGCATTGCTCTATGACTCCACTGCTATTTATAAGTATTATATTTCCTTTCCCAAACATCTCGATTATCAGCCTGTAACCTTCTTCGCCAAATTCAATAATTATCATCCTGTCTGAATCATGCTGCTTCAGCGATGTAACTCTGGAATTCTCTATCCTCTTCCTGATGCCCATCGCAAAAGTTGAAGCCTCATCAGCAGGCTCAACAAATTTTGTCTCATTAAATGTTCCGAGAAGCCTGCAGTATATCTGCACATTGCCCTCCTTCTTGTAAAAAAGTATCCTGAAAGAACCTTCACCGAAGTCATAGAATTTCCTAAGGCGGCTACCTTCAAGTCTTCCTCTAAGCTCATCCAATACTCTGCTTATCTCTATCGAAGTTATTTCTCGCATATCTATTGCTCATTCAGGCACAAGACAAAACAGGAGATCATCTTCTCCTTCTTCCCTCTTCCTTTATGGCTTTGGAAAGGGCAAGCGTTCTTTCTTTAGGATTCCCTGATTTCTCTATGGCTGTACCTACCTGTATTATGTCTCCTCCGTTTTTTATTGCATCCCTGGCATCCTCGACTGTTTTGATGCCTCCGGCTACAATATAAGGAACCGATATCATTTTTCTTACTTCTCTTATCATATCAAGCGGGACACCAGAGTATCCTTGCAATTGTGGATTCGATCCTGCGTCTGTGACTATAATTCTATTGCCTAAAAACTCTCCTGCAAGAGCAAGAGACGCAGCTATCTTTGGTTTCTCCCTAGGTATCATATTCGCATCGCCTACCCATCCGACAGTTCCTCCTGGCTGTACTACTATATATCCTACCGGCAGAGGTTCTATATTAAGCGACTTTACAAGAGGCGCAGAGAGCATCTGTGCCTGCGTTATCCAATAAGGATTCCTAGCATTTAGCAATGACATGAAATAGACAGCATCTGCATATTTAGTGACTGTCGCTATATTTCCAGGAAACAGGACTACAGGCACGTTTATTTTTTCGGATATCCTCTTGGTGGTTTCTTCCAGAAGTTCTCCTTGGGCTCCAGTGCTCCCCCCTATAAGTACTATATCGGCTCCTCCTTCTACAGCATCGTATGCCGTTGTGACTGCATCATCCGAGTTTTTGTAATCAACCGGGTCGATAAGCACGAAGAGCAGGGCTCCTTCTTTGTCAAGGTTATCATGTATATATTTCTCTATTTTTCCTATTTTCATCTATTCACCTTCTTACTGTCTGAAATATTGAACTTGCCAAGCAGATATCCTGCTCCAGACTCAACACTTTCGGTAGGCATGAATCCGAGTTCCCTCCTGGATTTGGATATATCTATCTTTCTGTCACTGGTTATGAATCTCAATTCGTCAGTATCCAAGCCCCTGGCCTTTGCAACCATCTTGGCCACAAGCGCATTCACATGTTTTTTAGGAGCCTCAACTCCCAGTGTATTTGCCGCCAGGGTCAAAAGATACTTCTGGGTATATACTCTTCCGTCAGTTATGTTATATATCTTATTGCGGCTATTCTCCTTTTTCTCAAGAACAAGCTCAAATGCCTTTACCACATCGGATATATGTACAAGCGAGAGATTGTTATTTCCGTTCCCTATTACAAACGCCTTACCCTCTTTTACTGCCTTAAAAACCTTAAGAAAAGAGCTCTCAAATCCCGGCCCGTATATTGTTGCCATTCTAAGTATAGTATAGTCCAAGCCCGAATTCATTATCTCTTTCTCTGCAAGCAGTTTGCTCTCTCCGTAGCTGTCTGCAGGCATCAATTTCGATTCTTCCGAAAGTCTTTCCTTCCTTACTCTACCGTACACATTGACTGTGCTTGCAAATATCATTCTTTTGACTCCAGATTCCTTCGCGCTCTCAGCAAGTTTTTTTGTTCCGAGCGTATTTATCCTCATTATCTCATTAACTCCCGTCTTGTACTGGCTCACCATCGCTGCAAGATGTATAACCGTATCTGCACCTCTGCATGCTTTCTCTATGGCCTTCTCATCAGTAATATCTCCAAGGTATGGTATGCTTCCCGCCTTAGCGCGTACAGCATCCTCCTTAGCCTGAACAAGAACTCTTACCTCCATTCCTTTATTGATCAGCGAGGCCGTAACATGTCTTCCAAGCCTACCTGTTCCCCCGGTAACTAGAACTATCTCCTTCTCTGATCTCTTCATACTATCCTCTTTTCCTCTTCCTTAAGCAGATTCCCTACTATAAATCCGGTTTTGCTCTCAGGCACCATGCTTATTGCATAAGATGTCCAATCCTTTCCGAATGGCACGCACATGCTTGTAGTGAATCCCTTCCTAGCAAGTTTCGCTATCTTTCTTCTGCTGTATCCCAACCAAAATTCCAATACCAGACCTTTCTTGAACTTGGGATTCGATATCTCAGACAAAAGTCTCTTCGGCGGAGATGCTATTACAACTGTCTTTCTTTTTTCCATAGCTGTTTTTATCTCAGTAATGCGCGAAATTCTGTCCTTTTCATGTTCGGCATTGAATATTATCTTGACTGCGCTTGCATTCCATCTGTCAGCAATCTCAGGCTCTATGTCTTCAGGAGCAGCAATCCCAAAGCCTTTTGTACCTGCAAACTTCCCAGGTTCTATCTCCTCCCCATAATCTCTGTCAAAGGCAGCCCAGACGAAGACACCGGCCTTATTTCCTACATCTACTATGTCCATGAGATTCTCAGAAGCGAAACCTCCGTCAATAAGTCCTCCTATCTTGTCTATCGGTACATGAACGCTAGCTTTGAGCCCAAGCCTCGATATCCTTCTTATCAGCTCTGTGTATGTTGTAGTGATATATCTTGCCTTTGTTTTATTTTCAGGCGCGTCGCTGAGGAACATTATGGAAGTAAGCATCTTTTCTCTGCCAAGCCACTGCGCCTTCTCTATCGCGGAATTCATTGTGGGTCCGGCTATGTGTTTTTTTATCAGCCTATATGCTAGCTTTTCTACTAGCGAATCCTTTTGCAAGGTATCACATATATAATCAAACGCCAAGGTTTATAAGTGATTTCATGATTACGATTACGAAAACAGAGGGCATCAGAGGAGAGATAAAAACAGAGCCTGAAGATTTCATAGTAAAAGAGATAACAAAGTCGGGAAAGGCGTTAGAGCCAGGTTGTAAATATACTCCAGAGGAGCTTGGAGAAGCGCCTCTACCCGGAAGCAAGTTTACAACATTCATACTGGAAAAGAGGAACTGGGATACTATATCGGCACTACTTGCGATTGCAAAAAAAGCAGGGCGTGGGAGGAAATCCATAAGCTATGCCGGAGTAAAGGACAAAAGGTCTATTTCGGTGCAGCTTGCTTCCATTTACGGAGTCACTCCTTCAAGCATAAGTTCCATAAGTATAAAGGACATACAGATAAATGGCGCATGGGAAGGCAGCGAAATAACTCTAGGGAGTAATCTTGGCAATTCATTCTCTGTAAAGCTTAATGGAGCCAATGGCGGCATTGAACGCCTTTCTTCTATAATAGAGGAGTCTATGGGTCTCTTTCCAAATTATTTTGACAGACAGCGATTCGGATACCGTCTAAACAATTTCAGCATAGGCATGCATATCCTAAACAACGAGATGGAAGAGGCTGTAATGTCATTCCTTGCCTATAGCGGCAAGGAGACAGATATGGAATCACGTGAGGCCCGGGCAAAGCTTGCCGAAGAGAGGGATTTCCAGAAGGCGTTAGACTACTTCCCAAGACATCTGCGTCCGGAGCGGACTATGATAGCATATCTTGCAAGATATAGAAACTTCCCTAATGCCATAAGAAGCATGCAGCGTGGAATAGCAATAATGTTCATACATTCGGTAGAGGATGCGATATTCAACTCCGTACTGGAGAAGAGAATCCGGGAAGGCGATCTCAAATCAAGACTTGGCTGCAAGGCTAACTTCTACGGTTTTCCTGACATTGATACGGTATCAGAGTCAGAGGAAAAAAATTTCGTGGTAGACGCACTTATAGGATACGAGACAAAAGAAGAATACATCTCAGACTATTCAAAGGATATTATGGAACAACTCGGGATAAACAAAGATTCGTTCAAGATTAAGAGTCTTCCTGAATTGAGTATGAAAGGCGCATATCGTCCTATCCTTTCTCCTTTCAAGGATCTCAGTTATGGGCTCATGGAAAGCACAGGCAGTCTAAATCTGGAGTTCTCAATTCCTTCAGGGTCATACGCCACAATTTTTCTAAATGAGATAACAAAGAATGACAATACAAGTACATCTGAAATGCTTAACGAGCCCAAGTTGTTATAATCCTTGAAGGATTAGGTATCCGCGTGTCTTTCTGAGATCCGGAAGTCGAAAAATCTACTTTTAGGTAAGGTATTTTATTCTTACCTTCCATACATCATCAGTGGGTAAAATGTACGATGAATCTTCAATACAAAAAGATCCAAATGCCGATTATGATTACTTCAAGCCTAATATCGCCGTTGTAGGCGTGGGAGGCGGCGGAAACAATACCATACATCGCCTATGTTCAATGGAGGTAAAGAACGCAGATCTGTATGCGTTCAATACCGATGGAAAACAATTAGAAATGCTCAACCCCCGCATAAACCGTGTGATGTTAGGGAGAGAACTCACAAGAGGGCTCGGTGCGGGGGGCTTTCCTGACATTGGAGAAAAGGCAGCTGAACTCTCAAGGCAGAGCATCGAACAACTACTATCAAACAAAAATATAGTCTTCCTTACTGCAGGAATGGGGGGCGGAACAGGAACCGGAGCGGCTCCTGTGATTGCGAGGGCGGCAAAGGATGCGGGAGCGATAGTTATAGGCATAGTAACTCTGCCTTTCTCCCTTGAGCGTTCAAGGCTAGCGACTGCAAGAAAAGGAATAAGCAGGCTAAAGGAACATGTTGACACTTTGATAATAATAGACAACCAGAAACTTGTGACTTTATATCCAAATCTCCCTATAGAACAGACATTCAAGCTTGCAGATGAAATAGCTGCTAAGGCAGTAAGAGGCATTACCGAAACAATAACAGAGCCCAGTATGATGAATCTTGATTTTGCAGATATACAGAGCATCATGAAAATAGGCGGCATATCTATGATAAGCGTGGGCTCTGGAAAAGGGCATGATAGGGTAGAGGAGGTTGTAAACAGCACATTAAACAACAAGCTCCTCGATGTCGATTACAGGAATGCCAAGGGAGTACTTCTACACATAACCGGAGGACCTGATCTTACTCTTGGTGAGGCAAACCAGATAGGCTCAAAGCTTACTGAGACAGTATCCCCAAATGCTAGCGTCATGTGGGGCGCAAGAATGGATCCCGAATATGAAGGCAGACTAGAAGTCATAGGCATATTTACAGGCTTATCCGACTCGGTAGACCAGTTCAGTGATTCTGGAAGAACAACATCTTCCAGTACAGATCTTGATATGATCTGACTGTCTGCAAAAACCGCTTAATACCGATGCTCGGAGCGCAATGAATAAACCTGAAGTCACATAGAAGATATGTCAGAAATAAGTGCCTTCCGGACCACAGCCCACTATTCAATAACATATAGAAATAGACTATACTATGCTGATAAAATCGGACAGCTTACAATTTAAATATGAGAAAATTCAAATAAAAATCATGGAAAGAACAGTGTTTTCAGCAACTAAGCCTGAAACCGAATTCGTAATGTTAAAAAGAAGAGTTACTGTACAAGAGAGAGCGGAAGAGTTATTCTCTGTAAGATCAAAACCATTGATTAAAGGTAGACTTAAAGAAGAAAGACAAAAAGTTGCGGACGTAATTCTTGGAACTTTAACTGAAAATGTCACAATAAAAGGAAGAGAAGAAAAAGAGTTCGGAAAGCTTGCTGTAAGTTTTTCAAGGCTGATTGCTTCTTACTGTGCTGATGCTGAAACAGGAAAACCCATTATTGAAATATCACCAGACATGAAGAATGTCCTGAACTGCTTCTCCGATATGCTTCAGGAAGAGACAAAACTTGCATTGGAAGAAGGGCTTCCTCATCCTTATTTCTCATTATCAAAATTCAGCGTATACGAAATAGCAGCTGTAAAATATAAACTTAAAGAACATCCGGATTTGATAGTTAGAAAAAATGCAGGAACTATACTTCATGCGGCTATAAACCTTAGCGATCTTTCCATTGCGGAAGAGCTCGCGAAAGATGCAAAATCTACAAGAGATAGACTTGCAGAAGAATACGCGGATGACCCAGTAGTCATGAATAATCTCGATACGATTATTTATGCAGCTCTGGCCAGAGGAAATCTCGACTTTGCGGAAGAGCTCGCGGAAGAAATCTCTTTATCAGGATCTCTTGCCGTTCTCCGCAGATGACTGCTCTACGCCTTCAGGATTCTGATACTTTTGTCGCTTCGTTGTTTGCTTTGTCTCTTCCCAATACAAATACCCTCCCTTCGGATATCTGCTTCATCTCTTCCTCATGGGTTATTATGAAGATCTGATCTACTATCTTGGGAAGTTTTTCATTGAATACATCTACAAGCTTTCCTATTCCTATCCTATCTATGTTATGGGTAGGTTCATCAAGTATTAGCCATTTTAAATTAGGCACAAGAACCATTGCAAATGCTATCCTCATGGCAAGGCATGCTATATTGCGCTCACCTCCACTTGCAATTGACTCTACATTCTCCCAAAACTCTCCTTTGTTTCTCTGCATGCATAGTTTCAGCGTATAATCTGTCTCTGAGCCTTCTAGTTTTATACCAATATAATCTCCATAAGGGTATAGTTCCGGCCAGATTTCTTCCATTATCTTGTTTACAGAGCCTATCAATCTGCTTCTAAGCAATGCTTGGGTCTCAAGCAGGGAATTTCCAAACTTTATAAGATTTTCAGATACCAGTCTCTTATATTCAACATCTTTCTTTATCTTGCTTATGCGTTCAATCTCCTTCTTCCTGCTTAGTATCTCTATGTTCTTGTCTGCAATCTTCCTTGCCAGGGCTTCTATCATGGCTTCTCTTCTTCCTGCCTCCGAGCTTATCAATGTAAATCGTTTATGAAGTTCATCTATTGTTTTTTCATCTACTTTAAGATCTGCAAGTATGTCCTTCAATTCTTTTATGGACTCTTCTCCAACCTTCTTTTCTTTTATATATTTATCTCTTCTCTCAGCGGATGCCTGTGCCGATTTTATCAATGATATTTTTTCATTCTTTTTTGCAACTTCCAGGTTCAAGGATTCGGTTCCCGCAGCGGATTTTTCAGTCTCTTTCCTTGTGTTTGCTAATTTTTCATTATTCTCCTTTCTCCTTTTTTCTATGTCTGTATATAATTTCAGGCTATCTTCTATCACTCCTACTCTCTTAATCTTAATTTCAAGCCTCTCCGAATCTTCCTTCAGTTTCTTCTTTGAAGAGAGAAGAATATCATACTCTCCCAATGCTTTCTGCAATGTTTCATCTTTAGTCTTCAATAATTCCTTGCGCATTATCTCGTTAAGATCCCTCTCGCATACTGGACATTTGCCCCTCTCTTCATGTAGTTCTCGTATCCATTTCTCAGACTCTTTTCTAATAGAAATATTCTGCGCTATTCTTTCTTCGACTTCTTCAAGCTCTTTCTTCAGTTTTATAAGCTCCCCACCTATCTTATCTTTTCCAGAAGTCCTGAGTTCATCTTCATATTGTACTTTTTTTACAGCTTCTTTTTCTATAGTTGTTGATTCATTCTGAAGCTTTCCAAGAAGATTCTGCTGCTCGCGGGCAGATCTGATTACTCTATCAAGATCTTCCCTCAGCCTATTCAATTCTTTCTCTTCCTCAGAAAGAGCAAGCAGTATATCATGCATACTTCCAGGATTCTGAACTTCTATTTTTGATATCTCCTCTGAAAGCAGATCTATCCTGCTCTGCAGCTCGGCTACCTTTCTTGTTGTAATATTTTTCCTGCTCAAATCGGCTTTCATCCTTTCAAGTCTTTCCCCCAACACGGTCTTTTCTATATTGAGACTCTCAAGCTCCTTTTTTGTCTCTTCGAGCCTCTTCGAATCTGTCTTCTCTTCTTCTATAATCTTTCCGAGTTCTTCATTCTGCCTATCTATTTCAAAGCCTTTCACTATCCTATCTCCTTCTTCTGCCATATCTTTAATGCGGTTAATTAAGCTTGTATTATTCTCCTGTGCAGCTGCAAACCTATCAAGTCCCAGAAGATTATCTATCTGTTTCTTTCTATCTGATGCCTTTAATTCAAGAAAGTAATCAAGTCTATTCTGCTCTGAATAAACTGCCCTTGAGAAGAGATCATAGTCCATGGCTAGAGCTTTCTCAATCTCTTCAGTAACTCGCTGAGGCTGCGATTGTATATATGTTCCATCTTTCCGGAGTGTCGCTTTAGACTGTCCACCAGAGGTTATCTCACGCTCTACAACATAATTTACATTTCCAACACTGAAAGAAAGTTTAATTTTAGCACTTATGTTTCCTTCCTGACTGTTTCTTATTATGTTTTCAGTATCAACTCTTCTGTTCTGCCTTGCCGGAAAAGTTCCAAAAAGCCCGAATGATATAGCATCCATCACTGAGCTCTTTCCTGCTCCCATGTGTCCTATGAGTATGTTAGGCCCTTTGACAAAGGACATCTTTGTATGTCCATGCGCTTTCCAGTTTGTAAGCTCTATTGATTCTATCATCAAAACAGAATCTCTTCTACTTTAAGGAATATATAACTGCGAGAATCAGGACTAATCCAAACTGCAAGTATTGGTGCGAAACAAAACCTATGGAAAATCTGCCAGTTTGCAATTTTATTTATGGAATGCACTCTTTCAACAATACAGGTATATATTACTTGCTGCATAAATATAACTCGGTTATAACAGTGAATAGCAAATACGAGAAGGCTTACAAAGAGGTAATTCCGGCTGCAAGGGCCGCTCTGATAGCAGAACTCAGCAACACATACGGGATAAAAGAAGATTCCATATCTGAATATGTAGAGATAACTCAGGCTGCGATAAGCAAATACTTAAACGGCAAGCATTCTGAAAAGATAAAAGCCACAATGGAGAAGATAGACAAAGCAGTCATAAAAGAATATGCCGAGAAAATCAAAAACCAAACCCCGCAGGCATTAAACAAGTATCTCTGCACCGTATGCAGCAGACTAAACACCTTCGAGTGCAGGTTCTCTGCAAACCGGTGAATCGTTCATGGTAGACCAGCAAATCGAAAAAATGGCGGAGGCCGAAGAATACAAAGAGAGATACGGCTTCAGCGACCAAACCATAGAATACGAAAGTTTTGAGAAAGGACTCAATGAAGAGGTCATAAGGAAGATTTCAGCGCTGAAAAGTGAGCCGGAATGGATGCTTGAGAAGAGATTAACCGCATACAAAATATTCCTATCAAAGCCAACACCTAAATGGGGCGCAGACCTCGGCGCCATAGATTATGATGACATATACTATTACAGGCAACCTAAAGGCAATGAGGCCAACAGGTGGGAGGACGTTCCAGCTGACATAAAAAAGACTTTTGAGAAACTAGGAGTTCCAGAAGCAGAAGCCAAATTCTTCGCAGGTGCCGAAGCGCAGTTCGATTCTTCAGTAGTATATTCACATGTAAATAAGGAGCTTGAACGGCAAGGGATAATATTTACCGATACCGATACGGCAGTCAAGAAATATCCAGAGCTCATGAAGAAATATTTCGGCAAAATAATACCTGCAAACGATAACAAATTTGCAGCGTTAAATACTGCAGTATGGTCAGGGGGGTCTTTCATATACATACCCAAAGGAGTAAAGGCAAGCATGCCTCTAAACGCATATTTCAGAATAAACGCTGAAAAGTCAGGGCAGTTCGAGCGCACACTGATAATAGCAGACGAAGGCTCCGAAGTGCAATATGTTGAAGGATGCACAGCGCCGGTATATGCTACAAACTCGCTTCATTCAGCAGTTGTGGAATTAGTTGCGCTGAAAGGTGCAAAAATCCGTTATGTGACTATACAAAACTGGTCAAAGAACGTCTACAATCTTGTAACGCAAAGAGCACATGTGGAAGAGAACGGACGTGTTGAATGGATAGATGCAAATATAGGGAGCAAGATAAACATGAAATATCCTTCAATATTCCTAAAAGGAAAAGGTGCAAGTGGAGAAGTTCTTTCCATCGCCTTGGCAGGAGAAGGCCAGGTACAAGATTCAGGAGGAAAGATATACCATCTGGCTCCTAACACTACCTCTAAAATAATATCAAAGAGCGTATCAAAAGGCAGCGGCTTAAGTACTTTCAGGGGATTGCTGCATATAGCAAAGAATGCTGAAAATTCCAAAGCGCATGTATCATGCGATGCGTTGTTGCTTGATGGCCTTGCGAAAACAAATACTTTTCCATACAATCAGATAAACAGAAGCGACGCCATCATCAGCCATGAAGCCAAGATAGGAAAGATAAATGACGATGAGATATTCTATCTTATGTCAAGAGGCATCTCGGAAGAGGATGCAGTTGCAATGATAGTCCTAGGGTTCATTGATGACCTTACAAAGGTGCTTCCTATGGAATATTCATTAGAGCTTAAGAGACTTATAAAATTAGACACCAGTGGCGGAGTCGGCTAAACATGTATATGGTGTTTTATTGGAATATGAAACTTTCAAAAATGAAGCCATACGCAAGTATGCTGAACTTCCAAATGAAACAAATGATCTATACAAAAAATACTATACTGAAGTGAATCTTCCTTCTACTTACAAACATACAAACGACGAAAAAACAGCCTCGGCTGTGAAGTCACTCGTAACAAAGATAGAGGAACATACCGGACTAAAATTCGACTTGGTCCTCTCTGCCTCTCTCCAGAGAAATAATTCAGACATTCTGCACCTCAAAAAGATGGAATCGATACCAGAAATACTTGAAAATAAGCTCTATAAAAGTTCAGACAACAAGCTTGCAGCATTCATAAACGCAAATGCAGATTATGCAGTAATAGTGGAGACACCCCCAAACACCTCGAAAAAAATAAACATGGTATTCATAAATGATGCTGATATCTCGTCTGAGTGTATCTTCAAGTTAGGCGAAGGATCAAAACTGGATATCTTCCAGATTTTCGCTTCGATAGGCGGAGGCTCCACATCCGCAACCCTACAGGAATTCCAGATATCAAAAGGAGCCCACATGAATATCACCATGATGAGCGACATGGGAAAAGACTCAACCCTAGTAAGCCTAAGCAAAGGTGTTTTAGAGGAAAAAGGAAGCCTCAATGCAAATTTCATATACAACGGATCAAAGCTTACCAAGGCAATAAACTTCTTTGATTCAAGAGGCATCGGAAGCAAGGTATCTGTATCAGAGGCAGTATATGGGACAGAAGATCAGAAATTCGATATAAACACGCATCTTCTCAATTCAAAGGAGCTAAGTCTGACAAAACTTGATACAGGCGCAATACTTGATGACCGATCGAACTGCCAACTTAAAGGCTATGCCAAGATAGAGAAATACGCCAAAGGGGCATTTTCCAACATAAGCCAGCGTGGCATTCTTCTCAGCGAGGCATCACATATAGATGCGCTTCCGGATATGTCAATAGATTATAGCGACCAGGTTACAGCCACACACAGCGCAGCAACCTCTCCGATAGACAAGGAAGCACTCTTCTATCTTATGTCAAGAGGCCTATCAGATTCCACTGCAAGAAAGATGTTTATATCATCCTTTATACTGAAATATCTAAACAACATAAGCGATCCGGCTGTAAAGGAGATAGTATCCTCTGCAATAATAAGAAGGGTAGAGGGAAAGCCTCCAGGGGAGATTCATAATATAACCCTGAAGGATATCTGGTTCTCCAAGGAAAAAAATGAAAAGATGATACCATGAAACTTGAGATAATAGACCTACATGTAAGCATTGACGACAAAGAGATAGTAAAAGGAGTGAACCTGACTGTAAATCAGGGGGAGACCCATGTTATAATGGGTCCAAACGGCTCTGGAAAGACAACCCTAGCAAAAGCCATAATGGGCCATCCCCTCCTCAAGGTAACCAAGGGGGATATGCTTGTAGACGGAAAGAGCATAAAGGACATGAAGGCAAACGAAAGAGCTAAACTCGGAATATTCCTGCAGTTTCAAAATCCGATAGAGGTGGAAGGCCTCGGGCTTTTAAGTTTTCTGAACACTGCAAGAGGTGCCATAACTGAGAAGCCCCTGCAATACAAGGAATTTATGAATGAGATAAAATCCGCTTCAAAGGATCTGGGCATGAAAGAGGAGCTTATAGGAAGGTCACTCAATCATGGATTCTCCGGAGGCGAAAAGAAAAAAGCAGAAGTGCTCCAGATGCGTATCCTAGATCCAAAGATAGCAATACTCGACGAGCCCGATTCAGGCCTTGACATAGACGCGGTAAGGATAGTGGCCTCAAACATAGACAATTTGCAAAAAGAACGAAATATGGGAATGCTTGTCATAACCCACTATAGCCGTATACTCGAATATCTGGATCCTAAATTCATACATATAATGAAAGAAGGTAAAATAGCAAGAGAAGGGGGCAAAGAGCTCATATCCGAAATAGAGGAATCCGGTTATTCAGATGCCTAAATTCAATGTTTTAGAAATAAGGAAAGACTTTCCAATATTATCTACTACTACCAACGGAAAACCTCTAATTTATCTGGACAGCGCAGCAACATCACAAAAACCTCTTAGCATGATAAATGCTGTCTCAGACTTCTACAAACGTTACAATGCCAACATACACAGGGGAATATATGAGATCTCAGTAAAGGCTACAGAAGCCTATCAGGAATCAAAAGAGACAGTCTCAAAATTTATAAATGCTTCTTCCTACAGGGAAATAGTATACTGCAAAAACACCACCGACGCAATAAATACTGTGGCACTCTCTTGGGGAGAAGGCAATATTTCCGAAGGAGACACTATCCTTCTCTCAGAGACTGAGCATCATAGCAACATAGTTCCATGGCAACTTCTGGCCAAACGGAAAAAAGCAAAAATCGAATACATAAAGATGGGAGACGATTTCAAGTTAAACATGGAGGACTACAAAGCCAAGCTTGAAAACAATCCGAAGCTAGTTGCATTCACACACATCTCAAATGTATTAGGCACTATAAACAATGCCAAGGAGATGACCAAAATGGCACACGGCAAAGGCGCCCTCGTTCTTTTAGACGCTGCACAATCCGTTCCACATCTTCCTGTAGATGTAATTGATATAGATTGTGATTTCATGGCTTTCTCCGGCCATAAAATGCTAGGTCCGGCAGGAATCGGCGTACTGTATGGAAAAGACTCTATACTCGAGGAGATGCCTCCTGTGATAGGCGGAGGCGACATGATAAGAAGCGTTACATTCGAAGGATCCAACTGGAACGAGCTTCCGTGGAAATTCGAGGCAGGTACTCCTAACACTGAGGGGGCAATAGGACTTAAAGCAGGCATCGAATACCTAAATTCGTGCGGCATGGGAAACATACATAAGCATGAGGAATACCTTACCAAGCATGCTCTAGAGTCACTGGAGGAAGCAGGCGCCACCATATATGGGATAAGTGGGAAAAACGAATTAAGTGATCGTACTGGAGTAATCTCATTCAAGCTGAAAGGGGCACATCCGCATGATATCTCTACTATAATGAGCAGTGAAGGAATAGCCATCCGTGCAGGTCATCACTGTGCAATGCCTCTTATAAATAAAGTTCTTCAGGAACCTGCTCTTGCAAGGATAAGTTTCTATCTCTATAATACAGTAGATGAAACAGAACTGGCAATAAATGCCCTGGAAAAAGTAAAAAAGATACTGGGCATAAAACACGGCAAATCCCAATAATCCAACATCATCCATACAGCACAGCTGCTGAATCTTCCCAAGCCTTTATTCTCCCTGCAATATGTAGAAAGTTGACATTTGAACTCAACGTACCTGGTTTTATTCCATACTGAAGAACATTATGAGATGTTTTCGTCATTAAGACATTTTATGATTTCGTCATTCAGCACGCCTATCTTCGCTTTATGACTATTTGTCAACTTCCTACCTGCAATATGGCTATACGATATTATTATAAATCTATTTATCTTCTATTTTTATCTGACAAGCAGGACTAACAAGGTATGATCTGCAAAACAATGAGCAATCCAGGTCTAATATCCAAAACCCGATGTATATGGAAAAAACTAATCCAAATCCTGTTAAATTGCCCTCCGAGCATATCGGCACGCCATTCGGGATTCTCATATCAAAAACAGCAGAAACCGAAATCCATTACAAGACGCTTTCAATGGAGAGGTATGAAGATACTCATTTTTCTCCAATAGTAAATATTCTATCATGCTTACCTATAGCCCATAAACCAACAATATCTCTTATAGAAAGGCACCAGGCATTTACTAGCAGACATCCTGTACATTATGAGATATATTCATTATTGAATCCCAATAATGAAAGTGTGTTCATAAGAAGATACACAAGCCTAACTGGAAAATATGACGATATAAATAGCTCTAATAAAATGGCAAGAAACCTCATAATGCTAGGTAAAAGCATGGTTACTCTTCATACCGGGTTCCATCCACAGTGCCATGAAGAAGGGATAAAAAGACTCCTAATCTGCATATCAAGAGAAATTGCCTCGGCAATCGAAGGAGGAACTTCTAACTCTCTAAAAACTACAATAAGATCTGCTAATTAATCATAATGTAAGGAGAAAATGCAGGGGGTGAGATTTGAACTCCTGCAGCCCTAACGAATGTGTGGTCGGTTCAGTTGTCGCCAACGTTCGTTTAAGCTAGATGCTATTTTCAAAATCTTCGAGCTTTGCCAGCAGGTCGTTTTTCAGTTCCTCCCAGCTTTTTGGCCTATGTGCCGCCGGGATAAATGGATTCGTGAGATTGCGCATCTTCTTCGGGTCGCTCTTTTTCAGACGAATGACCATCCTCCGCATGAACGAATCCACTGTTTCTGAACTGCCTTCCGATTCCAGCATTAATCCTATCGCAGTCTTGAGCACATTCCCAGAGCACATTGGAAACGCCATGTGGACGTCATATACATCTTTGCCTTCTGTGCGTGTTGCTAGTGCGTTCATCTTACGTGCAGTCAAATCCTCTATGGAGTACATCTTTATGCCACTTATAGAAGAATGTGTGAATTCCGAGACTATCTGATTGGTCTCCACTGGTCTGGATGTGAGAAGTTTTTTTGGAGCTATATCGATTCTAACGTGATCATTGGCGCCCAGCGGAGTTTCGTACATGCAGTAAAACTGCATCGTGGTGCGTACTCTGCGGAAATCCGTAATCCTGTATCCTTTAAGGCTGCTTGCCAGGCTTTTCGAAAATCTGGAGAGTTCTTCACTTGCATTCTTTGTCACCAAGTCAAAATCAGCATCTTCTGAAAACCTCTGGGTTTTCTGCAGATACGCTTTGTTCAGCGCAGTCCCGCCCTTGAACACCAATGAGTCTGGTTTTTGGGCAGCAAGTGCGGCTATTTGGGATATAACCTCTACAAGATGAAATTCTTTGAATACGAATTGAAGCGGGAGCCCATAACGAATTGCAATTGTCCTGCATATTTCCAAATCTAATTCCATGTTAGTCGATCCCTGCCTGTTATCACTTTTTTAACCCTGTCAAATTTGCTGCGCGTCCTTTTTGAGACAAAGCGGTTTACATATGAATCAAATTCTTTCAGCTCTTCTACGCTTAATTTTGCAGCTCTATAAGCATCAATAAGCTTATCTCTCCCGATTGAATATCTCTCTAGATAAAGGCAGTCAAATAAGGTCTTTGCTCTGGTGGAAACCGTTAAATTTCCGACATTTTCGAACCCGATGGCTTTCTCTTTCATAGCAACAGCTCTGAATTCATAGGCTCCGATTGCCATCGATGCCGATCTGTGTGTTGTCACTACCGTTACAAGGAACGGAAGCTCAGTGATTAGCTTGTGCACATACAATGCGCTTGAAAATCCAAGGTACCCATTGTAGGTATACTGCGCAGCTGCGAATGCGTCTCTTATCGGATTTGATGAATATACGCCACGTTTTAGGCGGATGACCTTACCTGACTTACTCAACCTGCTCAGTGTGGTTTTCAGGGTAGAGTTATCGCAGAGCCGCAGGCTCTCCAGAGTCTCCAATCCAGCGATGCCGTCTGGTGAACTTTCAACTATGTGCCTGAGCCTTTCAGTTAAACTATCCACATATCAATAATAAACAATATGTTTATTTAAAGCTTTTGCTTATCCAGATACAGAGAGGTTTTAGATGGTGCAGGGGGTGAGATTCGAACTCACGAATCCACAAAGGAAACGGGCCCTAAACCCGTCACATTTGGCCAGGCTCTGCAACCCCTGCATGATTTATTATTTCTCTCAGCAGGTATTATATTGTTTGTCTTAATAATTATTATCGTAAATAAAAAAGATGTTAACGTGCTTACGACAAAATATGTAAGAGATAATCTGGAAAGGATAAAATCTTCGATGGAGCGGCGTGGAGGCAACTATCCCCTGAATGAGCTTCTCAAGCTTGATGAGGAACACCGAAAGATGCAGACAGAGATACAGGAATTAAGGTCAAAGAGAAACACCGGCAGCGAAGAGATTTCCAAACTAAAGAAGGAAGGCGCAGAAATTAGCGAAGACAAGATAAATAATCTAGCAGAGATAAAGGAAAAAATAGAGTCATTGGAAAAAAAAGGCGCTGAGACAGAAACCCGGCTAAACGAGCTTCTCTGGAATCTTCCTAACAGTATTGACATTACAGTACCTATAGGAAAAGATGACAGCGAGAATGTTGAAATAAGAAGATACGGCAAGGCTGAAAAGCGCGAGATGAAAAGCCACGACGAGATACTTGAGGGATTAGGCCTTCTTGATCTGGAGCAGGCAGCAAAGGTCTCAGGGGCAAGATTCTATTATCTCAAAGGGGATCTGGCTCTCCTCGAACAGGCATTAATGCGCTTCCAGATAGACGAGCTTGTAAAGAAGGGCTATACTCTGATAGCTCCTCCTTTGATGCTCAAGGGAGAGTACTACCGCGGAGCAACAGCTACAGGCGATTTCAAAGAGGCTCTCTATTCTGTAGGAGAAAGCAGTGAAGCAGAATCTGAAAAGGAATTGGAGCATACCGATAATGACCTATTCCTGATTGCCACATCAGAACATGCAATAGCAGCCTTGAATGCAGGTAAAATATTCTCTAATAAGGAACTCCCAAAGAAATTTGTCGGAATAAGTCCATGCTTCAGGAGGGAAGCAGGTTCACACGGAAAAGACACAAAAGGAATCTTCAGGGTGCACCAATTCTACAAGGTAGAGCAATTCATAGTATCAAAACAGGAAGACTCACCTAAATTCTTCGACGAGCTTCTTTCAAATTCGGAAGAGCTTGCAGTGAAGCTAGGCATACCATATCGCGTAGTGAACATCTGTACAGGGGACATAGGAACTGTAGCGTCAAAAAAATACGACATAGAAGGATACATGCCCGGCCAGGGCAAATACCGCGAGCTGGTCTCATGCTCAAACTGTACAGACTGGCAGAGCCTCAGGCTAGACATACGCTATGACGAAGGCACCACAAGAAAATATGCACATACATTAAATTCAACCGCCATGGGAAGCACTACACGGGCCCTTGTAGCTATAGTTGAAAATTATTATAACAGCGAGACAGGCAAGATAGACATTCCAAAGGTATTGATCCCATACATGAACGGCAAGAGTGAGATAGGTTAGATGAACGATTATAGCATAATGAAAGAGCTTAAGAGGCTCAAATCCATAAGAGGCTCAGGCACAGAGCTGATAAGCGTATATGTGCCTGCAGGTTTCCAGATCAACGAGGAAATCTCCAAGCTCAGGGAGGAATACAGCCAGTCATCCAACATAAAATCAAAGAGCACAAGATCAAATGTCTTGGGCGCAATAGACAAGATAATACAGTATCTAAGGCTATACAAGCAGACTCCGAAGAATGGCATTGCTATCTTTGCTGGAAACATCTCAGACAATACAAGCAAAACCTCGATAGAAATATTCTCGATAGAGCCGCCAACACCCCTGGGTGTCAATATCTACCGTTGCGATTCAACATTCATGCTTGAACCTCTGGAGATGATATTGAGCAACCAAGAGAGCTACTGCATACTTACGATGGACGGAAGGGAAGCTACAATAGGGCTTCTCAAGGGATCGCATATACAAGTAGTAAGAAGGCTTAATTCAACAGCACATGCAAAGGTCAGGAAAGGAGGGCAATCTGCCCAGCGGTATGAGCGTGCAATAGAAGAGAGCATACATGATTACGTAAAGAGGGTAAGCGAGAGCATAAATGATGTATATGTACAGAATAATTTCAAGATAAAGGGCCTGCTTGTAGGAGGACCAGGCCCAGCAAAGGAAGGCTTCCTGAAAGCACACTCGCTGAACTACCAGATAAAGATACTGGGGACTTTCGACGTGGGCTATACTGACGAATTCGGCCTCCACGAAGTAGTCGAGAAGGCGTCTACTCTTCTGAAAGAGGAGGAAGCCGCAAAAGAACGGAAAATACTGGAAAGATTTCTGTCTGAACGGGTAAGAAACGGCCTTGCAGCCGCAGGCTACGATGAAACCAAAAAAGCGCTAGAAAACAAACAGGTTGAGACGTTAATGATAAGCGACGAGATACAGCTTCACAGAATAACCTACAGATGCCCGAAAGACAACCTAACATTTGAGCGGATGGAGTACGGCGACGAGAGGCTTGCTAAGCATGACTGCGGGGCTAATCTCACTGTAGAAAAGACAGAGGATGCAGCAGAAGAGCTTATAGATATGGCTGAAAATGCAAATGTTCCAGTATTTTTCGTATCAAGCGGAAGTTCACTCGGAAGGGAATTCCTGATGGGCTTCAAGGGAGTAGGTGCACTGCTGCGCTACAAATGAACAAATTGTACTCCCAATACCAATAAGTCCTGCATCCTCTCTGCCTGTTGGTAATATTCTTATAATTTTCGGTATAGCATTACAAATGTATTGCCGGTGAAATAATGTTGCTGGTCTCTCGTATGTCTGGAATACGTCCTGAAAAGGACTATACCGTATCAAGTGCGACATGCCCAAATGAGACGCACCACGGCACGCAATCCGTAGTTGAGGATGCGCCTGTTTCCATCCAAAGAAACAGGTATAACGATATATCCTGATTGCATACAGACAGGGACGTATGCAAAGAGAGCACTGATACCTTCAGAGAAGCAACGCAAGGATGCTCTGTGACCTTCCTAGTAATTGTTCCAAAACCCGCTCCGATGCAACATGTGAAGACGGACAGAGACAGAAGCTAAGTGAAAGAGGAACCTCCCTCTCTTTAGATGGGAGAGGATGTCAGAACTACTCCCAAGTCTGCGCAGTTTCTGAATATGCGGCTATATGAAACGTCCGCTATCCGTTGGAATTAATCAACCTTTTTAAAGCTTAACTTCTCAAGCTATTTTGGATTTTTAAGAGGTGTCAAAATGAGCGATAGAGAATTCAGTCTGTATGACATTGAACAATTTCTAAGAGAAGCAGGAGCTGAGAAAGTGACTGAAGACGCTGTCTTAAACCTTGAAAAGGAGCTTGCAAAGCTCGCAGACAAGGTAACAGGAAAGGCGATGCGCTATGCTGCACACGCCGGACGTAAAAGACTAATAAAAAAAGAGGACATACTTCTTACCAGAAATATGAAACAGGCACATCTTTATGGCAATCATCCCTATAAGGATCATACCTATAGTACTCCGAATACCTTAAGAAGAAGGCCAAGGATTACAAATACCGCTTCAAAAGTGCATAGATAGATAGTCACATCCCTTTCAGTAGCTCTCTTCAGGTTCATTACTACATGTGTAAGGCTGTATATCTTCCTGCCATACGGTGCTTTCATGCTTCCATCTGGCTGCCTTATCCCAAGATCTGTAACCTTGAACTTTCTTCTAAGATGAAGGAAAAATTCTATTATCCAAGGTATAAATATTATTATTCCTATTGCTTCGGCATTTCCCATCACCATTATAGCTACGAAAATCGCTCCTGTGGCATAAGTAAAGGTATCTCCGGGTATTATCTTCGGATTGACTGCGTTAAATGGAAGGAAAGTAAGCACAGCAGCAACAAACAGCGTTGATAGAAGGGTTCCCATATAACTTCCAAAAAATATCGAATAGACCAAGAAGCCTATTCCTGCTACCAATGCCATTCCGGGCTGCAGCCCGTCAAAGCCTCCAAGGAGATTGACTGCGTTAGAAACAAAGACTACTGCAAGAGGTATCACCACTATCGGAAAGAAGAGCCCCAAATTGACATTTCCAAATATCGGTATGTCTACCGTGCTGACTCCAGCATTTATTGCCATTAGTGGAAGGGCTCCCACAAATGTGAGAACAGGCTTCTGCCATTGCTTAAGCCCCTGTCTTATATCCATCATGTCTGTACTCTTAACTCTCTTTCTCTGGACATTAATGTCATCAAGGAAACCTACCATTGCGATAAGCATTACTGACAGGGCAACCGCTAGAAGATCCGACGTGCTTACTACAGGTATGAATACAAAAGTGCCTCCGAAAACATATGCGAGTATTCCGAATATCACTCCAGCAGCTACTGCAAGGCCACCACTGCTTGCCATTCTCTTGACCTTCCCTTTGTTTCGGTCTTCTGCTATTATACCCGCATTGTAAAGATATGTTATAAGGAATTGTGTCGCTACATATGTCACTATGGCAACTATCACTCCAGGAATCAATACCGTCTGGAAGGTTCTATACATATACTAGAATTAGGAAGTTGACAAATTAAATACCTTTACGTATATTAGCATCTATGCCTTCCAAAGGCTTCATATGCCTAATCTAATGCAGATTTTATGTATCCAATATTATACTATCCAATTTTAGGATTCATCTTCCTGGTATTCGCATTTATGATGGTAATAGACCTTGCAGGCATCATAAAGTCTAAAACAAGAAACAAAGCCCATCTCCAATCACGCCGAGTGGAAACATATCCCTCAATGTATATCCCAAAAACCCTTGTTATAGTGCCCTGCAAAGGAATAGACATTTCGCTTGAAGGAAATCTGAAATCTATAAAAAATCAGAAGTATAAGAATTTCGATTCTATCGCAGTCGTAGATTCAGAAAACGATCCTGCAATAAAGCATATAAAAAAATCAGGAATGAGATATATCATTACAGGTTCAAACTGTAAAGCATGTAGCGGCAAGGTAAAGGCCATAAGCACCGCTCTGGAAAAGTTTGGAAATTACGACGTTTATGTTATAGCGGATTCAGATGTGGAAGTGCATGAAGGCTGGCTCGAAAATCTTGTATTGCCTCTTCAAGAAAGCTCTGTAGGCATTTCAACCTCATATCCATACTTCATGCATTCCGGCGGCTTCTGGTCAAAGATAAAATCAGTATGGGGTCTAGTCGGAGAAGGCCTTATGGAAAACGAATCTACCAGATTCGGCTGGGGAGGCTCCCTGGCATTCAGAAAAGACCTTATCGGAGGCCCGAAATCCACCACCCTATTCAAGAACTCCCCATATTCAATATCGGACGATATAACCCTCACAAAGATCTCAGAATCGAAAGGATTGGGAATTGCCTATGTAAAGAAATCCCAGCCAATAGTGAAAACCAACGATAGCTTCAAAACATTCATGGAATGGGCAAACAGGCAGACTGCATTATCAATCACGGGGAACAGGAAGAACCTTTATGCTGGAGTAATCTTCTATCTCTCTGAGTCAGTACTGATTCTATCCGGAATATCCCTTTCCATACTAATATCTCCTATCTTCCTCCTTCTTCTAATACACTATGCAAAGAGCCTTACTATGATCTGGAAGAGATCAAAACAGAAAGGAGCATATATTATTATAGCAGCATTGATGGTTCCATTCATATACTCTTACAATCTTCTGCATGCAAAGGGAACGAAAAGCATAACCTGGAGAGGATCGGTTTATCCTCTGCCTAAAGCCTGAACCTGCCTCTGATCACACTGACAAAAACCTTGAAACCGAATCTATTATGTTCCTATTCTCAGATATCTCAACGAATTTGCTTAGCAACGACCTGTAACTGCTCCATCCGTATCTCTTATCCATAAATATGATGAATGCCCTGTCATTCTCACTTCTAATTGCTCTTCCTGCTGCCTGAGCAGCTCTTATTATCCCCGGTATAAGATAAGCATATTCAGCACCTTTCCCGTTAAATCTCTTGTTTATGTATTCTATCTTGGCATTTATCTCAAGGCTGGGCTTCTCAAGAGGTATTCCTACTATTATTATGCCTTTTATAGCATTGTTTGCATAATCTATTCCCTCGCTCATGCTTCCTCCCATAACCCCGAACATTGTTGAGTCTCTTCCTTTTTTGAATTCATCTATGAACTTCTCCACAGCGATGCTCTTCATCTCGCTTCTCTGTATATAATCCACTTCTTTTTTCATGTTTCTGTATACTGAATTCAGGACAGAGAAGCTTGGAAAAAAAACTGCAAGATTTCCATCTGTTATCATTCTGATCTCTTCGATCCTCTCGGCTATCTTTTTGTATTCTTCATTCGATCTGCTTTCATATTTTGTAGATACTGTATCATCTATCAGGCAGAGTTTGTTGCCTTTTGGAAAGGGAGAGCCATAATCTTCTGTAATGGCATCGCTCACTCCAAAAAGCTCCTTATACATGCGCAGCGGAAGAAGCGTTCCACTCATAAATATATTGGCATAGACTTCATCAAAGAGCCCTATTGCCTTTTCAGGATACAGGCATGTCAGCGAGAAGCGCAGCCCCTTGTTGTTTTTTGTTATTATGCTGGCTATCGATTCGTCTTTCGAATTCAGCGATACAAGGAAATTTGCTATATGCATCAATGCTGATCTTTTTGCCTTGCTTTCGGTAAGGTACTCTACTCCTGCCTTCTCAAGCTGCTTCGAAACCTCCGAGATATTCTCAACAACTTCTTTAGGTATATCCTCTTTTTCTACAAACGCTTCGTTCTTTCCAGAAAGCCTTCTTTCAGCTATTTTTTTCAGCATGAACTGAAGATACTCCAAGTCTATGCTGCTGCCTATGGAAATCAGTTCTTTAGAGGCATTAGCTATCGCATTGGAGCTGAGCGAAGTACTCATATAAGACGAAGCCGCATTAAGTATGTTATGGGCCTCGTCCCATATCACTATCGAATTCTCAAGATTGTGTGATATCTTCTTCAGGAAAGATGTCCTGGTGTATGGATTCAGCATATGTGCATAATCTGCTATTACAAAGTCAGCATCTTTAGCAAGCTGCGTTGCAATCTCATATGCACATATCCCTCTGTTAAACGATTCCTCGAAGAGCGCATTGTGGCCTCTGTAGCTTGCCTCTACCACTTCCTCGGTTATATTAGAATGTTCCTTGGCATTGGTGTAAAATACGCATCTCTTGCTGCTTACTGCCTTCTCGCATCCTTTATAAAAAGCCTCGCTTTCCAGTGAATTTATCTCTGTATTTATGCAGAGATTTCTCTTCCCTACTATATCTATGTATCTTATTCTATTATCGAATTTCTTCCTTATACCAAGAAGCGAGTCAACGGCTATCTTATGTTGGGATATCTTCGGAGTAAGAAAAAAAAGATCGAGATTGTTATCTATAGCATAGCTCAAAGCAGAAGCGATAGCCGCATCTGTCTTTCCTGTACCTGTAGGCGCATTTACGAGTATGTTCCTTTTCAGAGAGAGGGCGTTACCGATGCTCTTCATTATGGCTTCCTGGTTGGCTCGTGGCCTGTCAAATCTGAATAATGTATCCATGAAAAGGCCTAAGTCCTGTCTACCTCATGCCTCTTTCTTACTCTCCATGCTGCGTTTCATAAATCTTCTATTTATCTCAATAATCTCCATTGTCTTATCTACGGAGTTCCTTATGTCCGCACGCATGTTTTCCTTCTTGCCGAAGAATCTCCTGATTTCAACTACTTCTGATGGATCGCCTATCAGGCTAAGATTCTCTACATACCTCCCAAGCATATGGGTGCCGCTCTTAAACCTTCCCCTAATCTCCTTCCAATTCTCCCTTGTCCATTTCCATATGACTTTCCTGCCAAGAGGATTTGAAGAGACATATGCAGGTATAAAGAACGAGTCCTGATATCTTACCTTGTCTGTCAATGAGTAGTCCATAGCTGCTCTAAGCAGCTTTTCATCCCTGAACATTCCAAGTGCCGCAAGAAATCTTATCTTTTCCTCAGGAGCCTCCTCTTTTTCATAATGTTCGCGCAAATTTCTGTAAATATCGCCATTTCCCGACCAGGCAACAATGCCATAAACCGCACTTCTTATATCCGGGTCTATGGAAATGCCTTTCAGGCTTCTGTCGAAAAGCTTGTTTGACTTATTTACTGTCATATGCTCTCCTGTAAGCCCTGAACCGAGTATAGCTGAGCTTCTCATCAATGCTGTAGTCGGGCTCTCTTCAGGGTTCTTCTTCCAGCCTACCTGCTTTATTATGTCCATGCTATACTCCCTGAATATCCTTTCCAGCCTCTCGCTCTCTGTGAACTCCTTTTCATAAAACAGAGTATACAATCCCCTGAGGTGAGAAAGGATTCCGAGATTCATGGGATACTTTGCGGCGAAGCAGTATTTTTCTATGAAATCGAGGTATTCACCGAGCGTAACAAGGTTTTTCTTCATATAAGCGTAAAGGTCGTTCTCAACTCCCCATGCATCAAGGCCTTTTACCTCATTCTCCTTTATCATCTCCCCAATGCTCTCAAGCATATCCTGATTATAAAATACCCTATAAAATCCGCTCTGGCCGAAATTAAGTTTTGGCTTCTTGCCCTTTTCAACATTAACTGAGAGCGCTCCGCCCCGCATCAGAAAAGACTCTCTTCCTTTCCCATCGAGATATCCTATATCTACCGGTATGAGCCATTTTGTATTTTCATCTCTGCTATCCATCAGCATAAATCTTTTCTGCCTTAGCGCAAGCCTGCCTCCTCTCTTTTCAACCACTATTCCAGGATATCCTTCATTATCTATCCAGCTCTTGGCCACCATAGGCAGATATCTTCCTTTTCCTTCTTTCACAGAGGCTCTGCCTATGGCATTCCAGAGATCATACTTATCAGCGTTGGAGTAAGCATGTTTCCTAAGGTAGGCATTCAATCCCTTCCTGAAATTAGATTTGCCAACAAAGTTCTCAAGCATGTTTAGGACAGCACCTCCTTTATTGTAACTTATATCGTCGAATATCTGATCTATCTCTTCAGGCGTGTCAACCTTGACGCTTATCGGATGGGTAGCCTTGAGCTGGTCGACTGCAAATGCGGCTCCAACCACCTCTGCCACATATCTATTCATCATCTCCCACTCCGGGAATACTGCATCAAGAGCCTTATAGCTCATAAAATTGGCAAAACTCTCATTAAGCCATAAATCATTCCACCATTTCATCGTTACAAGATCTCCGAACCACTGATGTACAAATTCATGGGCTATTACCTCTGCTATTCTCTGTTTTGTAGCTATCGCGCTGTTTACGTCACCAAGAAGCGCAGTCTCTCTGAATGTTATAGCCCCCCAATTCTCCATGGCTCCTGCAGCAAAGTCCGGTATAGCTATAAGGTCCATCTTAGGCAGGGGGAATTTTATTCCGAAATACTTTTCGTAATAAGAGAGAAATTTTACTGCGTATTCAAGTGCAAGCTTGGAATACTTCTCTCTGCCTGGTGTAGTTACCAAACCTATTTCAATATTCCTGTATCTGGAAGTATTTCTTACAAAATCTCCAACCCCAAGGTATAAGAGATATGTCGACATCTTAGGGGTAGGCATAAAAGAAACCACCTTCTTTCCGTTCTCACTCTTCTTCACCGATCTGGCAGGCATGTTTGAGATGCATGACATTCCTTCCGGAACAATCATGGAAACATCAAAAACGGCTTTGAACTCAGGCTCATCAAAGCATGGAAAAGCATTCCTTGCATTTGCAGGCTCAAACTGCGTAGTGAGAAGATAGCCGCTTCCCTTTGGCCCATCATACCTGCTTCTGTAGAAACCGTAAAGCTTGTCATTATGTATTCCTGTAAATTCTATCTCTATTCTTATTCTTCCGGAAACAGGTTTCCCAAGCCTTAACTCAAGAATGGATTTCCCCATGTCTCTCAGTATCTCCGCTTTTTCTCTTCCTGTACCGCTCTCAACATACGCCGCATCTATCTCAAGTTCTCCCGCATTCAATTTTATGCTTCTCACTGTCTTCTCTGCTTCTGCATCTATCTTGGCAGATGCCTTGTAGACAAACCGCTCCATGTCAGGCTCAAATGCAAGCTCATATCTTTTGGGAATGACGCTTCTTCCCAATGTATAATGCTCTTCTCTCTTATCCATAACCTACACCTATTTTGAGGACGATTTTCCGTTAAGGAAAGCCAAAACCTCTTTATCATGGTGCGCTGCATCTACCTTTTGGAATATCTCTAAAATCTTCCCTTTCTCGTCTATTATAAATGTCTTTCTAAGAGTTCCTTCTCCGAAGATGCCCCTGCTTCCATAAGCCTCGTACTCTTTTATTGTCTTCTTTTCAGGATCCGAGAGCAGCAGAAATCCAAGTCCATACTTATTCGTGAATTTCGCATGGGAATCCAGACTGTCAGCGCTAATTCCCACGACTTCAGCGCCCTTCTTTCTTATTTCACCTATGGATGAATTCAGGCATTTAGCCTCTGCCGTGCATCCTGGTGTATCATCCTTCGGATAAAAATACAATACAAGTCTCTTTCCCCTGAAATCTGCAAGTTTATGTCTCTTTCCATCAGATCCTTCAAGCGAAAAGTCCGGTGCGGTTTCTCCTTTTTCTAACATGGTAACACAAAATCTACTGCCACAAACAACTATTTATACTAATGTCTACAATAACTTCTCTACTGCTTCTGAGTGGTATATTGGCAATAACAGAGATATTCAAACGTTTCAAAAATAATAAAAATCCAGGAAAAAGCATAACTCTTACCAGCATAAACCTGCGTTTCGGTTCAGATGTCCATGCCCTGCAGGGCAAGGAATTCGACAAAGAAGAATTCGAGCTTAAGATACCATTCAAGAATACAATGGGCAGCGGACTTCTTCCTGACAATATCAAAGGCCCTGAGATAACTATAAAAAAAATAAGCGTGGATTCTCCATTCCAGCTAACCCAGTTATCACCCAAGCCTCCGCTCAAGGTAGGATATCTCTCAAGCACGAGCTTCAATATGCGGCTGCGCTCCCCCTCACCAAACTACACCGGACCTGTAACCATCTCGTTTGAGACAGATACCAGCGATAATGTCAATATAGACATCAACAAAGTGGTGCTTATAAAAGGTGATATGCGGAGAGAGATTGAAGACACGGCAACAAACATGATACTCAAGAAATCGCAGATAATAAGAAGGGACATACAGCTGTACAAAATCCTGAAATACGACCAGGCAGTATCCTCAGTGAAGGCAAATCCTCCGTTTGAACTAGTCTCATCCGAGCCAGCGCTGCCTTTTACTATAGACAGGAAGGATAGCTACGTTATAAAGCTCTTCATCAGATGCCCAGATTTCAATTATGCAGGACCTCTCGAGATAACCTTTCTATAAGCAGGGAAGCGCCAAGCACACTGCAGAACGTCAAGCATCTTTAAATAAATTACTATGATATATATAATCCTAAAATCTAGATCTGAGAAGTTATAGAGAAGCGTGCTTTTATGGAAAAGAAAACAGAAAACAAATTGCTTGCAGTAGTAAGGGTAAGAGGCAGAGCCTCAGTCAGACACGACATACGCGAGACAATGAAGAGATTAAACCTCAACAGGATAAACAACCTTGTTCTTATATACGGGACAAAGCCCAATCTTGGCATGATAAAGAAGTGCAACGACTTCATAACATACGGGGAGATAAACGAGGAGACGTTCGGAAAACTTGCAGAGAGAAAAGAATTAGAGGCAACCAAAGAAGACCTCAAATTAATCATGGAAGGCGGAAAGCGCCCCCAAGAGCTGATAAAAATGCCGATAAGAATGCATCCGCCAAGAAGAGGCTATGAAGGTATAAAATCTTCGTTTGGCAACAAAGGTTCTCTAGGTTACAGGGGAGAGAAGATAAATGCGCTCCTGAAGCGAATGATGTGATCTTATGACCGAGAGAAACAAGAAAAAATCAAGGAAGTTTCTGGGCTCACGAAGCTGGGGCGTAGGAAATATCAAGAACAACAGAGGCAAGGGAAGCAGAGGAGGCGTAGGAAAAGGAGGCATAAAGCACAAATGGTCTTATAATGTCGTATATGCACGAGATACATTGGGATCTACAGGCTTCAAGCCGTGGAAACCGAAGCGCCTAGAAGAAATAGACCTTTCGGGCATCTCCAAGGAAATTCCCTCAGGAGAGAAACCTACAATAGAAAAAAAGGGATTTAAAGTTTTGAGCAGCGGCATACTTATAAAACCTGCAATAATCAAGGCATCAGCCTTCTCAAAGAAGGCAGAGGAGAAGATAAAAAGCGCAGGAGGGGAAGCTGTTAAGCTCTGACTGATGAAATGGAACGATTAGGGATAGCTTTCTATACTGATAGTTATCTCCCTGCAGTTGATGGCGTCGTCACATCAATACTCAATTTCAAGGATGAGCTTGAGCACCGAGGCCATGATGTCTACATATTCTCAAGCAAGAAGCTCTATACTGAAGCTAAAAAGTCGAAGAATGTATTTCTTTATCCCGGGATAGACTTCAAGCCATATCCGCAGTACAGCATGGCAATATTTCCATATAACTCCATGCTAAAGCTCAAGGATCTTAAAATAGACGTAATACACGCGCATACTCCGCTGGTCATGGGTTTTGCCGCAATGGTAAGCGCAAAGCTTGGTAAATATCCTATAGTCGGCTCCTATCATACCATAATAAACAACAAGTCTGTAGTGCAGGACTATTATCCCAAGAACAAGCAGCTGAAAAAAATCACCTCAAAATACATGCTTAAGTACATAAAATTCTTCTACAGGAGATGCAATGCTACGACAGTTCCCTCGGACTCCATAAAAACATTCCTGGAAAGATACGGCGGCATACAAAACATATCTGTAGTGCCAAACAGCATAGACCTAAAGACATTCAATCCCGGTGTTGACGGATCCGTCCTTCGCGCCAGCCTGGGCATAAGAGATAATGAAAAAATGGTTCTTTATCTGGGCAGGATCTCCAAGGAGAAGAAGATAGAGGTAATGCTTAAGGCGGCAGCCTATCTTCTTAAAAAGGAAAAAAACATAAAATTCATAATAGGCGGAACAGGCCCTGCTGAACAGCACTACAAAAAGATGGCAGTCAATCTGGGACTGGAAAAGAGCGTAAAATTCATAGGATTCGTAGGCAATAAAATCCTTCCCAAGCTATATGCCGCCTCGGATCTCCTCTGCCTGCCATCCACATTCGAGACCCAGGGGATAGTCTCTCTAGAGGCGATGGCAACCGGCAGGCCTGTCGTCGGAGCCGACTATCTTGCGCTATCCGAGCTCATAATAAACGGGAAAAACGGTGAAAAATTCATTCCCGGCAATTATATCTCATGTGCAAAAAAAATAGAAAAGGTTTTAAATGATACATCTCCATATATAGGCAGTGCATTAAGTACTGCAGCTCAATTTTCAGTTAAAAAAGTGACCGATAGATTGCTTGATGTATACGATTTAGTCCTTACAAACTACAACGGTGTATATACTGACAGATAATGAAATAAAGACAGAAGA
>JAKBRL010000007.1 GCA_021845465.1 Microcaldota archaeon | reverse complement strand
ATGAACGCAGGAGAAGCCCACGCCGTTTACGGGTGGGAGGACGTCACATAGGTATATTCTATTCTCACCAATGTTCTTATGCATAGATACGAATCTGCTTTAATCTCGGCACTCAAGAACGGCAGGCAGTCCAGCATAGCAGAGCTTCTGGAGAAGACAGGGCTTAAAAAAGAGGAGCTCTTCTGGGCCATCGAGAACCTGCTTCAAAGAAAAGGCATAGAAGCAGAGCGCAGCGAGTCAGAATCCGTAGAGCTGACATCCGAAGGTGCTGAATACTCAAGGGATCTTATGCCTGAGGAGAGCCTTCTCAAAAAGGCATCAATCGGAAGGCTAAGCATATCCTATCTAAAGGGCAAAGAAGAACAGATAGGGTTCCAGTGGGCAAAGAAGAAAGGCTTGGCTGAGATAAGCAAGGGCATAATAGATGTAACTGAGAAGGGAAGAGATGCAATAAAGAATGGCACAGAGGAAGGAAATGCGCTGCGCTCGATAGCCAAAAATCCTGAAAATTACTTCAAGCTTATGAGCGCTGACAAGCAGGCAGTCCTGAATCTCCTAGACAGGAAACTTATAACAATAAAGAAGAAGCGGGAGATAATCTGGGTAAAGGCAACTCCGGAGGCTATCAAGGAATTCGAGAAAGAGAAGGGCATAGACCAGATAGATGCCCTTGATAAGGCCATGATATCATCGGCTTCATGGAAGGGCAAGGCATTCAAGCCCTACGACATGGCGCTCAATGTCGAAAGGGAGAAAGCAGCGATAAGGCATCCTATACGCATTCTATCCAAGAAGCTCAAAGAGGCATATCTCTCCATGGGCTTCATCCAGGCCTCAGGCCCTGTCATAGAGCCCGCTTTCTGGGTATTCGATTCGCTGTTTATACCGCAGGACCATCCTGCCAGAGACCTGCAAGACACATTCTATCTCTCAAATCCGGAGAAGATAGATATTTCAGGAGAGAAATCACTGGAGATGATAAAAAAAGCACATCTTGAATCATGGGGAGGGGAATGGAAAAAGGAAGAGGCGGAACAGGCCCTTCTCAGGACACATACCACTAACATATCCGTAAGGAATATCCGGAAGGTAATCGAAGAGGGCATAGCCGAAGGAGAAGGAAATCTTCCAATGAAATTCTTCTCTATAGGAAGGGTCTTCAGAAACGAGAATATAGACTACAGGCATCTTACCGATTTCTACCAGCATGAGGGCATAGTCATAGGAAAGAACCTGACGCTCTCAAACCTCTTCCATATAATGATATCGGTATACAAGCCGCTGGGCCTGGAGCTCAAGTTCAAGCCGGCGTACTTCCCTTTTGTAGAGCCCGGCGTAGAATTCTACGCATACTCGGAGAAGACAGACGAGCTTATAGAGATGGGAGGTGCAGGAATCATACGCAGAGAGATAACAGGAGTACCGAGAAAAAATATCACAGTGTTGGCATGGGGCTCGGGGCTTGAGCGCATCCTGCTTCTTAGGGATCCCAGCATAAAGGGAGTCACCGAACTCTATAATTCCGGGGTAGGATGGCTCAGAAGCAGGAGAATAAGATGGTAAAATGCCTGTAATCACATTCAACAAAAAATATCTTTTCAGCCTTCTGCCTAAAGGCACTACCGAAGAAAAGCTGAACGGGCAGACATACAAGATGGGATTCGAGCCCGAGCAGGCAGGCGAGAAAGAGGTAAGCCTGGAGATAACGCCGAACAGGCCTGACCTATACAGCGCTGTAGGCTTTGCAAGGGCATTCAAAAATTTCAATCACAAGAACAAAAAACTGAAGTATGAGCTAGGAAACGAAGAGCCCGAGCTCGAAATCTCAGTCGGGAGGGAAGCGGCCAATGTAAGGCCTTTCATAGCCTCTATCGCAGTACATGGCATACATCTTGACGAAGAGATACTTGCTGACCTTATAAACTTCTCAGAGAAATTCTCCGAGACATATGGCAGGTACAGGAAGAAGATAGCCATAGGCATGCATGACCTCGACCTGATTCACGGCCAGCTCCACTACAACGCATATGAAGACGAAAGATACATGCCGCTAAACTACAGAGGCGAAAAACTCTTCAGCGAGGTATTGAAGGAAACGGAGAAGGGCCAGAAGTACGGAAGCATAATCTCGGCCAGCGTGCGGTATCCCGCACTGAAGGACAGCGAAGGCGCCATATCCCTAATACCTATATTGAATTCGGAGAGGACAAAGGTAACAACAAAAACCAGGAATATGCTTGTAGACATAACCGGAATATACAGAGAGCCTGTAGAAAAGACGGCAGATCTCATAGCGTCGATATTCATGGATATCGGCGCAATTATAAAGCCTGTAAGGATAAATTATCCGGGAAATGAAAGGATTACTCCTTCTCTTGAGAAGAGATATATCTCCATGGCTTTGACGCTTGCAGAATCCGAGATAGGCGTGCCGATAGGCTCAAGCAATATAATCTCACTGGCGAACAAAGCCGGATACGAAGCGGCTCTTGTAGGAGACAAAGTGCGATTCAGAATACCCGAATACAGGCTTGACATAATAAACGAACAGGACATAGTCGAGGATATAGCGATCGCATACGGCTACGACTACATAAATCCTACTCCTATACTCGCATCCCAGACCGGAGCACTCCTTCCTGAAGAAGAGTATTTTGATACGATATCCGGCGCATTAACCGGAATGGGCTTCACCGAAGAGGTTAACACCTATCTTTCAAACGAATCCTCAAATTTCACAGCAATGCGGATAAAAGAGACGCAGGGCTTCTCTCCAAAAGAAAAGATGGAATATGTAAAGCTCAAGAATTCAAAGGCGGCATCACTCACCATGATGCGCACATGGCTTCTTCCTTCACTGCTGAGAAACCTTGGCTCATCGCTGCACGACAGCATGCCACAGAAGCTATTTGAGCTTGATATGGCATTTGCCATGCTGAAGGGAAAGCCTCTGGAGGAATACCACCTTGCAGCTGTGGACGCCGGACCAAGGTCAAACCTGAACGGGATAAAGGCAGTCATAAGCGAGATCTCATATCTCTTCGGGATAAACCTTGATGTCGGGGAATCAGACCACGGATCTTTCATAAAAGGGAGATCCGCAGTGCTTCTTCATGAAGGCACTATCGCAGGAATATTCGGAGAGCTTCATCCTGAAGTGCTCCAAAGCTTTGGAATAGAGGAGCCGACATCAGCATTCGAGATAAATCTGAATGCCATACTTGGCAAGCATTCATCTCCAAGCGCCAAGAAAAGCAGTAAAGCCGAAGAATGAACGGAATCAAAGAATAGACTTCTCTATCCCTCCTATGTTCTTGAAAGATGCAAGCTGCATTCCGGCTTCGTCATCGGAATTGAATATCTCTATCCTGACTCCCGACATGTCTGCCTTCTCCAGAATCTCCTTTATCTCCTTCACATTAAGCACAGAGTCATTGACTATTATTGCTCCTATCCTGTATTCATCAAGCGCTGCTTTTATCCTCTCAATTCCTGAGAACGCGCTTCCTGCCCGCAGCCCCCTGAAGAATATATCCAAATAATGGAATTCGGATCTCACATGCTCGCTCTCAAGAAGCTTTGATACCGCCTCGCTCTTCATTACCTCCCTGACTCCCGATCTCTCCGCGTCGGTGGAAGCAACATATACTAACCTCCTGCCTACCTCTATCCTGTTCGTTTCTATGTATTTCTTGAGATCGTCTTTCATGAATCCCGGTCCTGCCATAATGACTATCTCCACATCCATCCTGCCAGCTGCCTTTATTATCTCCCTGAAGTAATTCTCCTTCTCCGCTTCGAAATCCTTCTCTTTCATCTTTTTGCTCAGCCTGCTGTAGAGCTCTCCAGTTATATCAATGCCATAACCCCTGACATATGCAAGTGTAGCCTTCTCATCATCCATGGCTATTATGCCAAGCTTCGGCCTCTTCGAGTCAAGCACAGCCTGCCGCAGCCTCTTTATTATGAACGCATTCCATCCTGCCTTCTCTATCTCTATCTGGCTGCCTGAGCTTATGCCTACGGTGTGGTGGCTGTTTATCTTCACATATTCTTCAGGATGGCCCTCAAGGATCTTTCCTGTGGCCCTCAAGGTTCCTCCGGCCTTGTCAAGCTCAGTCTTCTCTACCGCTATCTTTACGAAAACATCCTTCTGCTCTCCAATGTCGCCGTCTCCTGCCCGGAATCTCCTCTTGCTGTGGGCAGATACCCTGTCTCCTGCAGATATGATTATTGCCAGCAGGTATAAGTCCTCAAAACTTTCAGGTATAAGCTTGACTATGCCTGTTGCCTCATAAAACTTAACGTCTCGCATCCATCTTCCTCATAATCAATCTACACAGCATCAAATTGTAAAATATCATAACTTTCTCAACATATGGTATTTATAATACCTGATAGCAGAATACTATCATGTTCATTCATATATTGTTTGCATTAAACCTAAGCGGCTTATTCAACGGTGCAGTCTCCTTCTTTACGTTAATATTGAAAAGATACGGCTACCTTGCAATATTCCTGCTCATGGTTCTCGAAGCGGCATCGCTGCCCATACCGAGCGAGGTCGTGCTTCCAGCTGCAGGACTCCTTGCAGCCACAGGCCTATTCAATATTTATCTGATATTCATAGTGATAACCATCGCAAGCCTGATAGGCATAACCATAGATTATTACCTTGCTTATTTCATAGAGAAAGAGATAATCTACAAACACCTGAAGATCTTCCGCATAAGCAGAAAGCAGCTTGAAGGCTTCGACAGGTGGTTCAATAGAAATGGTCCATTTACAGTATTCATAGGGAGGATGCTTCCCGAAATAAGGGGACTTGTAAGCCTTCCTGCAGGTTTTGCAAAGATGCCTCTGAAAAAGTTTTACTCATACTCCCTGCTGGGAATAACTATCTGGGACATAGCGCTTCTGGCATTCGGCTATTACGCACTAAATGCGCATAATGCATACGTGGCTATGGTTGCAGTGGCTGTATTCGCAACAGTCATCTATGCTCTATTCAGGATCTTCGTAAAGAACAAAATGGATTAAATAGAAAGCAAGCGAAGCCTTCAGAGGAAAAATAAAGCGAAATGCGGAAAGGCATGCTGCAAAAGAAGGAACAGTCCAGCTAAAAAATACCCAATGAATAAATAAGCAAAATCATTGCAATATAAAACGGGAGCAGGATGCCTACCAAGGACTAATGTATTCAGGCTTTCTGAAGATGCATCTGCGGAACTATCAATGTCCTCTTTGTGGATTTGCTTACCGCTATTTCGACAACATACGCGTCTCCTCTCTTCTCAATAACCACGCCTATTCTTCCCTTGTATCTGGGATGCGGAACGCTTCTGTTGCTTGTGCTCCTAGGCATAACAACAACCTTGCTGCCGTTCTCAAAATTCTTTATCTTCTTGGTTATTCCCATCTCTGAAGGTCTTATATGCCTTGAAAGCTTTCTAGTATTTCTTGAAAAAAGCCCCTTTGAAGAACTCATGTTATCAAATCAAATTCATTTTAATTAGTAGAAAAACATATAAATACCTTCACTGCATATCTACACGTGGTACTGATGCCAAATACTAATTCAAAAAAAGAACCTGGCCATAAGAAGGCACAGAAGGCGCCAAAGATATCCCTGAAACCGGATTTTAAGATAGAGAACATAGTCGCAAGTGCTGATTTGGGCGTAGAGCTCGATCTATATGCGATAGCAAAGGCATCTCCGGATGTAGACTATGAGCCCGAGCAGTTCCCAGGCGCAATATACAAGATACACAACCCAAAGACTGCACTCCTGCTCTTCAAGAACGGCAAGGTAATCTGCACAGGCTCGAAGACAGAAGCGGACATACACAGGGCAATAGACATAATGATAAAGACTGTGCAAAAATACATACTGGTTCCGCAAACCGACGAAGACGAAAAGAAATAGAAAGTCAATTTCTGATTTTTATAGGTTCTTCCTTAAGTCCGGAGTACATTATCTTTATTTTATAATATGGGCTCCGATTCTTCCAGTTTCCAGAAACTGCATCCAAAATCCTCATCTGGGTAGCTGTTGGTGTGCAGGCCTTGTCAGGATATAAAACCTGCTCTCTCCCTTGAGCTCCATTATGACCCTGTCTGTAAGCAGTTTCACAGGATCCTGAAGCAGTGCTACTCTGTTGCTTATGTCAGTAAAACTCTCAAAAGGTTTTTCTTCCCTGGCATCAAGAATCGCCTTCAGGTGTTTCTTGCCTATTCCCGGAAGCATTTCCAGCATGTGCATTCGTATATTCAATGAAGATGCGTTATTGAAGAAATCAACATATCTCTTTTCATTGGATTTTATTATGTTTGATACAACAAGAGGAAGCTGCGATCTTGCGACCTCAGTCAGATTCTCAAACGCAAGCCTTGATTTTATCAATGAGACCTTGTCTCTGACTCCCCTGCCTATGTATATGCGTTCATCAACCTTAAGATCTGCAGTTTTAGGAACTGCCTCAAGAAGCGTAAATTTGTTCTCTCCTATAAGCTGGACTATAGGCTCAGATCTTACCGAGAAAGACTTTCCGGTAGGGAGGTAGTCGAGCACGTAAGCATACTCCTCAAGTTCCCCTGTTCTCTGTTCAATTTCCTCCATTCCAAATCCCAAAATTCCACTTATTTACCTTTGCTTCTGCCAGCTTCTACCAAAGAGAAAGCTTTTTCAGCTATGTCAGGCTCCACATCTTTCTTTTCATTTGCAAGTATCTGCTTCATCTGCATTATGTCAAGAGGCATTATATTTGCTATGGAAACGGCAACCTTCTCGCTTATGCCAAGTTCCTCAAGCTTCTTTTTCAGGCTTTCTGACTGTTTGGTATCTATTGTAGAGAATCTCTTAGCGTAGTCAAGCGCAAGCGTCTGTTCATAGCCGAAGTCTCCTTCCTTCTCTCTCTTCTCTAGTATATCACGAGCTTCAGCAAGAGAGACTATCCTGCCTATCTTTTCCTCATTTGATGCCATGAAAATCATTCTATAATATCTAATGTGTAGAATATAAACCTTTTGCTTATTCCGATAAAAACCGGAAGCATATTCAATCTGCGGTCATTACCAGCACGTTTGAATATGGACTCCGCAGCGAAAAAATGATCCCCTAATCTGTATTTATAGGTAATTAAACTACAAAGCCCAATACACAAAGCCTAATACAGCAAAAAGTCTTATATATCTTCAAGTCGCTTTATTATCATAGGATCCCCAGGGTTACTGGCTTCGGCAGGTAAACCTGGGCTTAAACTAATTATATGAAAAAGGAAGGTTGAGACTATTAATCTTCATCTCTTTTCAGGTAGTTCCACAGAACTACGCCAAGCTTGCGACAAGCACATACTAATTTACTTTACCGACAGTTATCTGTTGTTAAGATAACAAAAATTTTAAGTTAAACCGAATGATAGACTTGGGCGACCCTAAGGAGAAGAAAGATGAACTAAAGGAGCAAAGCCATTTGCAGACAAAGGTATAAATTATTGCTATTGCAACCATTAATCGACGGTGTAGGATTGGACGCAAGCGAGATATACAAAAAAATACTGACAGAGCTCAAAAAGCATATCTCTGGAGACGAACAGGTTCTCGAACTAATGTTCATAACCCTTGTGGCTGACGGCCACACCCTCCTCGAAGGAGTTCCGGGAGTTGCAAAGACCACAATGACAAAGGCACTTGCAGATACGATCACGGCAGATTTCAAGAGGGTGCAGGGAACACCAGACGTATCTCCTTCAGACATAGTCGGCTACACATTCATGAACCAATCCAACCAGGTTGAAGTAAGTAAAGGCCCTGTATTCACAAACATACTGCTTTTTGACGAGCTTAACAGGACCCAGCCAAGAGTAATGAGCTCCCTCCTCGAAACGCTCGAAGAGCGCCAGGTCACTCTAGGAGGTACGACAATGGATCTGCCTAAGCCCTTCAATGCGTTTGCAACACAGAACCCCCTGCGCATCGAGGGCACGGAGCCTCTTCCAAAAGTCCTTGCAGACAGATTTCTCATGCGTATACCTGTGGACTATCCTTCAAGGGAAGAGGAAGGCATGATGATACGCATAAAGGAATCGGAGGAGAAGATAGTAGTAAACAAGGTGATAGGCACATACGAAATACTCGAACTCCAGGAACAGGCAAAATCAATAGTGCTTCCCGACGATGTAAAAGACTACATAACAGGTATAGTGTCAGAGACACGAAAATCTATCCATATAGTAATGGGGGCGAGCCCAAGGGCAGATATCTCATTCATGAAATGCGGAAAGGCCAAAGCGCTCATAGAGGGAAGGAAGGAGGTAAAAATAGACGACATAAAATTCCTGGCAAGGCCTGTACTTAGTCACAGGCTTGCAGTAAGGTCGACAGGAGGCATAGGCGTAAACGGAATAATAGACGGCATAGTTGCAACCTACTCCTAAACAAGGTGCTCTATGTCATGTACTCAAATGCAATCCTCTACTCGTCTGCAATATTTGCTTCGGCTATTCTGGTATTCAATCTTTCCGAGATATACACCTTCTCAAACTATGTGCGCAAGACAGTGAGCTCAGGCAGCATCCGCCTTTTGCTAAAGGAATTGAGCAGCGCGGCAAAAATCGACAAGGGGAACTCAATTCTCACCATCTCCCTTCTCTGGGCATCCATGGTAATTAGCTGGATTATTTTTACAGTAGCGTCAGGCCGCATCTCATTTCCCGGACCTCTTTATATATATCTGATAGCAGGCACAATTGTAATCTTCTCTGGAATAATCATGCGGCGCTGGGCTATGAACACTTTAGGCAGACTGTTCACACATCTTATCACTATACAAAAAGGACATAAGATCGTTGCAAAAGGACCATATGGGATAGTCAGGCATCCCTCATATCTGGGAGGCTTGCTCATAATATTTGGATTCGGGATAGCCATGGCAAATCCCATAAGCCTTGCATTATGCATCATGCTTCCCATTATTGCGTATAGCATAAGGATTAACAAAGAGGAAGCTGTGCTTATATCTTATTTAGGTTCCGAATACAAAAGGTACATGGAAAAGGTGCATTACAAGATAATACCGGAGATATGGTAGCAGGCAAGAAAGCCAGCAAAGCCCCAGGAAGAAAAGCAAGCACAGCAACCAATATAAATATAGATGAAGATATAAAATACCATAATTAAGGCATAAAAACCATAATTAAGGGGCAAAAGATTCTGATGTTTTGCGAAATAAAGCTCGCTGGTAAAAGGTTAATATAAAATGACAATAATTCAAACCAATCGGCTAAAGAAGCATCTTCCAAGATTCATAACTCTGTTCTTAATCTCATCATTCATCCTGGCAGCAAGCGTATACGGCCAGACCTCACAGTACCTTCTTACAAATACCCTATGCGGAATCATACAGACAATAAGCCAGATAATAGGCATTCTTGCATTATTTATGTTTATACTGGGCGGAACCACTTATGCGTTTGCACATCTCCTGCCGGCAGCAGGAAACATAAAAGGAGCCGCACAGGGCTGGGGCATGAGCGTACTCATGGGCGGCATAATAATGATATTGTTATACACGCTTGCACCATTCATAGTAAATACCGTAATGCAGTTTAGCGTAGGCAGTTCTTCAGGCCTTGGAATCGGATCGATAGGCGCTGTAAGCTGCCCTTTTGCTTCATCTTCAGGCAGCATCTCAGGAGGCATACCATCCAGCTCAAGCATTATTCCGGGAACTACCCCTGGCACATGCACAGTATCTGGTAATTTATGTGCGGCATAGGCAAAAAGATGCTTACTATATTAGCAATCAATATGTTTACTCATAATTTTTCAGAAGGCAAGCAAACAAGAAAATACCAATATATTTATAAATCATAACATTTCAATACAAAAAAGGTAATACATATGAATAAACATCTCTTCTGGCTTACAAACAACCTGAGAATGATATTTTTAATGTTGGCATTGGGAAGCATCGCGATAGGCATTGCGTACTCTACTACAGCGATTCTACCGCAATCATATCCAACTTCACCACAAGCGGCTACTGTTTCCGATACGCTCTGCGGTATAATAGCCGGAATAAGCCAAGTAATAGGGCTTCTTGCAATATTCATGTTCATATTGGGAGGAACGCTCTACGGATTTGCACACTTCATGCCTGCTTCAGGAAACCTGAAAGGTTCTATGCAGGGCTGGGGCATGGGCGTACTCATGGGCGGCATAATAATGATAATACTCTATGCGCTTGCACCATTCATAATAAGCAACCTCCTACAGTTCAGCATCTCCGGATCTGCTAACGTATATGTACCAACCGCCTCAGGAGTAAACTGCGCGGCATATGGGCCTACTGGTGGAGGATTTATATAATCTGAAAACGCTGTAAGCAGAAGATTACTGCATACATACACGATTAATTAAGGCTTTTTTATTTTTGCCTTACCCAAAGATACATTTTTATTGGTTAACTTGCTATTCTAAACGTGTGGCCATGGGCAACATACTTACTGATGCATACGAGACTTTCCATGAGAACATACGCCTTGTCCTCATATTTTCAATCCCGTTCATAATAGCATTCATAATACCGCTTCTAGCGCCTCTGCCCACCTATATAAGCATGGGCGGCATATTTCTAAGAAGTACAAGCATATTCACAAATCTGGACTTCTACTCCATAGCCGTAATACTCTTGGCATTCTTCTTCTCGCTTCTATTCATAAGTTTTGCCTTTGTTGCGATAAGCCTGATAGTGAAGTCAAGAAAGACCAGGCTCAAAATAGGACAGCGTGCACTTCACAACATAGAAAAGTATACCGGAAGGGTATTCATACTCTTCATAATATATGCAATAATAATAACGATAGCAAACATCATAGGCTACTATCTGAATATAGAAACCTTCCTTACCGGAGTAGTTGGATTCTTCGGATTCATACCTTTCTTCTACGCACCAAGCGCAGTGGTTGTAGACGAACAGAAAATATTGAGGTCTATGAAAAACAGCATAATTCTCGTAGCAGGCTCGCCACAGTACTTCATCCTATGGTTTGTCCTTATAACCATATCAATCTCGATAGTATCATTGGTGTTCATGCCATTAGGCATAATATCCGAGTATATAGTATTGATAGTAAGTTCATTAATCATACTTCCTTACTTTGTAATCTTCCAGGCCGAGGCCTACATGAAGCGTTTTGCCATACTGAAGCATTGAATAAATACATGCCTTTGCATTTATAGAAATCCAGGCATTGTATGGAATCAGAACCTCCCAAGTCTCTTCCTGCATTACCTATCCTTTAGATAGGAGCGGACGTCAATTATTTAGATATTATCAATGCATATTAAATCCGCGGCGGAGTAGCTCAGCCTGGTTAGAGCGCTAGACTCATATGCAACGCTTTATGAGTGACGAGTATTTTTACGATGACTGCTAAGAAATCTAGAGATCGCGAGTTCAAATCTCGCCTCCGCCAAACCAGTTCCAAGCAACTAAGGGATAATTCCTACCACAAATCCAAAATCCTCATCAGCCAGACATAAAACACGATTCAAAGGAAAGGCTAAATACCTTCCTACTAAAATACTCATCATGCACGGCTTTAATTTTGTAGCTCAGAATATAAACCAGGAAAATACAGTCCAATCTCCCCAGAATGCATCACCACAGAACATGCCAAGCGGAAGCGCTTCTTCAGGATCCGCCGCAAACCCTGCTCCTGATGTACCATCTTCTACATCTCCAAAATCAGGAAGCCATCGTTCAATCATCTTTGGAGTTGTTGCATTAGTCATAATCGCAGTAATAGCATATTATGCATATTCAAGGTTATCAGTAAGCCAGCCAAACTCAGTAACATCACCACAGTCAACTTCAACAGCAACAGGATTTGCAAAAATTGCAACTTCTCTTTCAGCAGGCAAAACTGTAACTTTAAGCCAACTTTCAAGCGTAGCAGGCTTTAATATAACCCAAGGCATAACCAAATTAATAAGCGGCTCATCCAATCACAACGAGATATTTGGAAATGACACAAACGTAAGCTATTCAGGCTCAGGAAAAGTTTCAGCATCAGTATCAGGAATAATCATCAGCTTCCCGTTCAGTTACCTAATAAGCAGTGATACCAATGGCAATTACTCTGTAATAAATGCAAAAGGAAAGATTCTGTCCTCAAACCTATCTGATATAATCGTAAATACTCCATCTTCATATTTCACCTGCAGCAATCAAAATCAATCTCTGCTGCTCTCCATTTTTGATTCTTCAGCAAGCGGAAATACCCAGCCTCCTGCACCGGACTACAAATGTGTAGCAACAGAGATGCCTAAAAAGCAGACTAATCAGACTATTATAGCTTCATATGCTGCCATCGCAAATAACATTGCAAACAACGTTTCGCTAAACGCAAGCAATGTATCATATGTTTCATATCGCGGAAACAGTTGCATATACTTAAAAGGATATCTTATCTCAAACAAGATAAAAGTAAACCCAGTATCTACAGGTTCCAATACAAGCAGCAACCAAGCATATTTTGTTAAATTCAGCGGACCATACTCTACCTGTATATCGACCTCAACCGGTATTCCTTACAACTTCACCACAACGATGGCGTTAAACCTAACCTCCCCACCTTCTACAACTACACCTACTACCTCTTCGTTCTCCATATCTTCCCTTAATGTGAGTTTCTCGATATCTTCAAACCTAACCTACTACGGAAAAGCAGAACCAGCACAGGAATTATCCGTGCCTCCATATCCAATAATAAACGGAACATGTCCGTCAGGAATGACAATAGACACAGTAAACGGAACCTCCCAATACTTCAGGTGCCAAAATATAAACATGAACTCTTCAGGATATGCGGTGATGAAACTGAAGCCTTCCAAGAATCTTAATCTATTCGGCGTACCACCTTCAAACCAAACCAATGAAATAAGACTACTGGGTCTTTACTGCGAAGAAACAAATTCGTCCTCTGCGCTAGCATTTGCGCCAGAGCCAAACGCAACCTTATTTACTCCTGTAAACATCTCTTCCATGTCCAACCAATCCCTCTCCATAACAACAAGATGCTCAAACACAAGCTTAGGCACCCAATACAATGGTACAATATATGCCGTAGCAGTTACAAAATCAATCTTCAAACCAAACATGACTGTAAATACAAGCTTCTCAATAGGTACATTCTCAGTTCTGCCTACTATAACTGGTGCAGTAGGAAGCAATCCAAATAGTGGTCCTGTTTCAAAGAGCGTGATTATAACAAATCCATTCTCATCAGGTCCAACAATAACGAGTACAAATTCAACACCTGCCTACAACTCTCTCGGGTAATTCTACAATTTTATAAGCACGGGTCTCTTCCCAAGAATTAATGGGATGGAATCAACTCCATATCTGAGTAAGAGTCCTAGCGCAGTTGTCTTTTAATGGGCTATACTATAGAAGAAAAGAAGATATAGCCTTCTTACCTTTTTCCCGCCTTTTCCACTAAAATCGTACAACCTTAGAATAATATCCGGATTAGAGAGATCATCTGTAGTCTTAACCTATATCCTTCTCAAAATTCTGGAAAACCTGCCCTCGCGATCCGGCATCCATCCCCGTTGAGATTCAATTCCTTCAAAACCGGGAAACTTTCTCCTGCCAACTACAGAATCCACCAATTCGGCATTACTATTTTCCTTTCTTCCGCTTAAGATAAATACATGCCTATTATTCCAGTCCATTTTTACTGAAACGAACTGTTTCCCATCTCCAGGATCTACATATACTTTAATATGATCTCCAAAACCATCTCCGGATTTCTCTGACAACCCTTCTTCATGAAGCCACCCATTCCCGCTAAATATCCCGTATCCCCCTCTTCCGCCTATCCCACTTCCTCTCAAATATAAGCTTCTTCCGGAGAGCTTGCCGAGAAATTCCGGATTTCTTATATCTCTAAAAAATTCGGGAAATGTGAGTTCCCTTAGCATATTTCTGTTTATTATGGTCTCATGTTCTCTAAGAGTAATTCTTCTATCAAAATTTCTTATGTATATAGGCGTACAGATGTTTAGCCTTTCGAATTCCGAATTGCGTATAATATCAAGAAAAAGGCTCTGGACTTTATCTTTCACATTTTCGATTATCTCTTTCATACTCCTATCTTTATTCATATCCCTGCACACATATTATTTTCTATTGATATGATTGTAAATTGTCCATAATGTTTTATAAATTTATTCTATAACTTTCCTAAAAACGCATGTAAAATAAGACCTTGTGGCTTGATCTGAAGTTTACGGTTTTATTAATCTTTATGCAGTTTTATTTATGGTATCAAAATGAAAAGAAAATATAGGGTGGAGATTGTCTGGATAAGGGATTACTACGAATACATAGAAACCAACTTAAAAAAAGAAGAGTTGCTAAAACTATGCCAAGAATATGTCAAAAAACCCGGAAATGTGCCACCGAGTGCAGAAGATTTTGTTGATTTTTTGAAAAAGAAGGGATATACTGCGAAGCTGGAAGAACCCGATTATACTCTAACTTTCGACGAGATTGAGCCTGATAGATGGTCTCGTTAGTCGGATTATGCTCTATCCCAAGATTGGACATTTGCTCAATAAGCGCATAACTTAAATCAAGCGAACCAAGCATCTGTTCATCTTTACGAAAAGCCTGCGATAAACTAATAAAATATTACTTCTTATCTTCTTATGGGTAAGAGAATGCAGGAAAAACCAACAATAAATCTTGGGCTTGAGGGAATATACTTCGGAGAGAGCAGAATAGCAATGATTGACGGGATCAACGGAAGGCTCTACTACTGTGGATATTCTATAGAATCGCTTGCTGATAACTCCACATATGAAGAAACATGCTATCTTATACTGCATGGAAGATTGCCAAAAGGAGAAGAGCTGGAAAAATTCTCTGCAATGATGAAAGAATCAAGGGATATTCCTCAAAACATATTAGACCTAATAAAAGATATGGCTAAGACTGCAATGCCAATGGACATTCTTAGAACTGCAATGTCCGCACTGCCGGCATACCAGAAAAAACAATCCGGAAATCCAGACGAAGAGAATTTCGCAGAGAGCATAAACATCATATCAAAATCAACAAGCATAATAGCAGCAATAGAGCGCATCAGGAAAGGGCTCGACTACATAAAGCCGGACCACTCCCTTGGGCATGCTGCAAACTTCCTATACATGCTAAAAGGCACAGCGCCGGATTCAAAACATGCCAGAATACTTGACATAATGATGATCCTTCATGCTGAGCACGGATCTAACGCATCTACCTTCACCGCCATAGCCGCAGCGTCTACCTTAAGCGACCTCTATTCTGCAATAGTAGCCGGCATATGTGCGTTAAAGGGGCCGCTGCACGGAGGTGCAGATGAGGCTTCGCTGAGTATGCTTTATGCCATAGGCGAGCCTGAAAATACCTCAACATATATAGATGATGCATTATCCGGCAAGAAAAGAATAATGGGATTCGGGCATAGAATCTACAAAAACTACGATCCTAGAGCCAGAATAATAAAAAAATACCTAGAGGAGCTCGAAGGCGATGCCGATGAGAAGATAAGAAAGCTAGCAAAGATAGAGATGGAAGCAGAGAAAATAATGATAGAGAGGCTCGGCAAGCAGAAGGGAATCTGGCCTAATGTCGATTTCTTCTCCGGCCCTGTCTATCTTTCATTGGGAATACCAAAGGAGATATTCACTCCCCTATTTGCGGCAAGCAGAAGCGCTGGATGGTGTGCGCATGTGATAGAGTACTGGAAGAACAACAGGCTGATACGCCCTCTAGATTATTACAGCGGAGAAATAGACCTAGAATACAAGCCCATCTCGGAAAGATAAGATACGCCTGCAATGCGATCAGCACATGCGGATCAGTTATCTATCTTCCCCAGCTCAGCTTCATATCTGCTTTTATTGAATTCTTCTCCAAGGTAATCGCTAATGTACTGCATGTCCTTAAGCGAGTTGGCCAGGCATGATGATGCTCCAGGCGAAGGCGTAATGTTGAATATCACTCCATCATGCTTTATCTTTCCCGCACCAAGCACCAGAGACTGCTTGTTCTCATCAATCATCTGCGGCCTTATGCCTCCTATGTCTCCATGAAGCTTGAGGTTTCCATACTTAAGCGAAGGAACTATTCTCGCCGCCTCTTTCTTAAGGAAGCTGTATTTTCCTATAACCGGAATACCATAGCCTATGTTGTTTGCAATTATCTTCTTTATGTCTTTGTTGAAAAGTATTTTCTCCAGGCTTACCATTGTAGGCATATCAAAGTCAAAGGTCTTAATGTAATCTATCACCGTATTCAGGTGTTTTTTTTCAAGCATTGGAGGTATATTGACTGTAGGCCCAAATCTAGTAATATTCTCATCTGCTATGTCCGGATCTCCATGGACTGCGGCAAACGGTATTCCTCCCTTCTGCACCCTGTAAACCTTTCCGTTCAGCACCCTCTTGGAAGTATAAAAGCCACCTCCCACCGAGAGTATAGAGAGATTCTTATCAATGCCTATTGATTTTGCAAAATACAGGCTATAGCTTCCGGTTGCAAACACTACAAATCTTGAAAAATACTCGTTCTTTGAAGTGTATACTCTGTATCTGCTTCCTTTCTTTTCCATTCCCATTACTCTTGCATTAAAGAGGATTCTTGCTCTCCCGCCTCCTTCCGACTCGGCCTGCGAGGCAAACATATGTGTCATCTTGCCGAAATCAATCATATATCCTGTCTTTGAAAGAAGGGCTCCAATCTCCTCATCCTTACTTCTATTCTTCACAACATAAGGTTCAAGCCTGGCTATATCCTTCCTCTCCAGCTTCATGCTGGAGGGAAATAGCCTCTTGAGCCTTGTTTTGTATAATTCATCGAGAAATTCTATCTCTTCGCCGCCAATCCCGAGCACCATCTTCTGGCATTTTTTTATGATCTCATTCCTGCTCCTCGGATCCTGCAACTTGAAATACCTGAGAACGCGCTCGGCCTCATTCTTTATCCTCGCCGCTTCCTCAAACGAGTAATTGGTTTCTATGTCTCCAAAATGCAGAGTCTGTGCGTTATTCCTGCTATTGGAATTAAGGGTTGCAAGATCGTCATACTTCTCAAGGAGAAGAATCTTTTTTATTTTTGTATATCTTGTAAGCGTATATAAAAGGGAAGCCCCTGTTATCCCTCCGCCAACTATTATTACGTCGTATATCTCCTTTCTCATCTTCTCTCCTCTATCTCCTTTTTTATATGTCTTCCCACGTCGGAGCATCTCTTCTTTCCGCCTATGTCATAAGTCTTGTACCCTTTTCTTATTGACCTCTTCACCGCATCTTCGATAGCCTTTCCCGCTTCAGGATAGCCCATCCAATCATACATCATCTTAGCCGCCATAATCATGCCTACAGGATTAACCTTGTCCTGCCCTTTATATTTCGGCGCCGAGCCGTGAATCGGTTCAAACATTGCATATTTATCTCCTATATTCGCAGAAGGTCCAGTCCCTATTCCCCCTACAACCATTGCCGCTTCATCAGAGAGTATGTCCCCAAAAAGATTTTCTGTTACTATAACATCATAATTCTGTGGATTCTTTATCAACCACTGCGCCATTGCATCCACATGTGCCTCATCAACCACAAATCCCCTGTATCTCTTCCCGACTTTCTCTATAGAGTCTTTCAAGAGCGCATTCGATATCTTCAGTATATTGCCTTTATGCACTATTGTAACGTGCTTTTTCCTCTTTCCGGCAAGCTCGAAGGCAAACCTTCCTATTCTCTCGCTTGCCTTTCTTGTTATGACCATCATGCTGGCTGCCGCGCCATCCCCTATTTTGAAATCTATTCCAGAATATAAGCCCTCCGTGTTCTCCCTGACTATCACCAGATCTATGTCATCCCTCAATCCCTTCACTCCCGGCATTGACTTTGCAGGCCTCACATTTGCATAGAGGTCAAACATCTTCCTTATCTTGACAGCCGCGCTCATTTCAGAACCTACTCCTTCAGGAGTGGTCATAGGTCCCTTTATGACGCAATCGCTCTTTCTCAGCAGTTCGATTGTCTCTTCAGGAAGATTGCTCCCAGACTCTTTTATGCAATCAAAGCCCGCCCTGCCTTTAACTATATCCATAGATATTCCGAACCTGTTGTTCACTGCCTCGATTATTGGAATCACTACCTCAATTATCTCCGGGCCTATTCCGTCTCCTGGCAGTACTGCAACTCTCCATTTTCTATTCTTTCTTACTACCATGTTCATCCTTTGTATGCAATTTTCTTACCCTCCCATATCTTCGGATTGCCCCAGAGCCCAAGCCTCCAGACATTAAATTCTGTAACCTGCGTATGGTCTATGAAAAGATTGACATCTTTAGAGACATTAAGCAGATACCATTTGAAGACTTCAGGATCAGCAGCCTCAAACATCCATCTTCCAAATCCAAATTTCTTTATCAATTCCAATATTACGTCTTTCCTCCATTTCTCAGGAGGCATATCTTCAGTAAGCCCCTCCGATTCTATCATTATCACTTCGGCTCCCGATTTTATCTGCTGCTTTGCCTCTTCGAAGAACTGATTCAGTGGCCTGAGCTTTGGCTTATATCCCGCTATGTGGGTTCCGGCCCCAGCCCCTATCATCAAAGATATCTCGGGCTTGGGCTTCATTCCCATATCATGCACCTTTTCAACCATGGCAAGCTTATCCTCCAGCTTTATATCTGCAAAGCCGCTTGATATCTCTATGACATCGAACCCCAGTTCCCGGCATTCCTTGAAATATCTGTCTACTGCCTTTTCTCCCTGTATCAATACTCTTTCAACAAAGCCTCCGGTCGAGACATAGACATTGTTCTTATGGCACATATCTATTATCTTCCTGACGTGCTCCTTTTTCATCAATCTCATTGTACCGCACGCAAACTTCATTCCGTCAAAATACTCTCCCCACTCTTCAAGGATATCCTTTATGTATGTCAATGTAGGCGTTGCCGCATAATACGGAACCCTGACTTCTGTAATTCCCTTCTTTCTGGGTTTACTGCTCAACTCTCCTACCTCAACAAAATCCAAAGCTTTTCTATTTGCGTCATCTGCCATAAAATTACCTAATAGAATCTTTTAAAAAGAATGCCTATATCCCCAAGCTCCTCAAGATTCCAAACTGTCGATATGACATTATCTATCTTGGGCTTGCTGAGGGCCTTCCCTGCAATCATCTTAAACTTATCTTCAACTTCCCTATCGCTCATAGGGTTCCTCCAATGTCCTCTCGGATACAATACCTCACTATAAAGTGTCTTCCGATTCTTCATCTTTATCTTGAGGCTGGCGGCATTCACGGTGCCTCCTTTATTGAAAAGAGATGTGTACTTCTTCACTTCCCTTACCCTTATCTTTTTCATGAATTCAATTATCTTCTTGTCTCTGAATCTCTCTCTATTGAAGGTCTCTATTCCTATGCTTCCGTCAATAAGCGCAGCGGCGACTATGTATGGTATGCTATGATCTGCTGTCTCCTTTGTCTCAGGGTTCCACTTCTCAGCTCCGCTTCCTATTACCCTTACTGTGGCTTCTCCTGCTCCTATCTCAACTTCATCTATCTCATCTATTGATCTTATCTTGCGGCGAAGTTCCAAGGCTGCAAATATGGCCGCCTGTGCCCTTGTTTCAGCAGGATAGTATTTCATCAGATTCTTTCCTATCCTAAAGATACCCCTATTTCCTCCAAACCTCTTAGTATTTAACCTAAATTCTCCACTTACCTGCCTGAAGAAGCCCATCTCTCCCTCAAATACGGGATCCGGGCCTGTTATCCCTTCTCTGGCAAGCCTGGCTGAGAATATGGCATTCCTGCCAACCTCAGAAAAAGCGAAAGCTTTCCATTCGGAAAGAGTTCCTGCTCTTACCTGCCTCATTACAAGATGTGAATTCAGGGCTATATTTATTGCCTCCTCTGTCTTGTCATTGCCAAGCCTCATTAGACGCGATGCCGATGCGCTCACCGATACAAGCCCGTATATGACATGGTCCCACCCCTTCTTCCATAGATTCGCAGAATCTGCAAGCCTCGCCTGTATCTCATAAGCAAGAATGCATGCGAGTATCGCATCCCTTCCGCTTTTTTTCTCAGACTCTGCAACGGCAAGCATAGGCATTATATTGTCGCTAGGATGAGAAAACTCCTTAGAATCATACGTATCGTTAAAATCGAAATACCTTGTCATTGCTCCGTTTATGAATGCTGCAATCTCAGGCTCTTTCTTATCAGAAGTACCAAGAATAGTAGATCTTCCGCTGCCGGTCCCAGCGACAGCATTTTTTGCCTTTAATATTGTAGGTACATTTTTTGCTCCTATTCCGCAACCAAGCGTATCGAGCATAAGCCTCTTCATCCTTTTTACGTCGTTATCAGGAATGTCGTCGTATTCTACTGAGTTCACATATTCTGAAATCTCTCTCGATATCTTCATTATTCTCAATAATCACTAAATCCTTTCTAATTAAAAGACTTTGCATACAGTTAAGTTTTTAATCTGTTCTAGCCTGTTTTTTTTGCGAATGCCCTTGTAAAATATGCATATTTATCATTGTATGCCAGCATCTGCATATAATAGACGCTGCCTGTCTCTTTCAGGTTCAGGGATGCGTTCAGGAAGTATCCGGAAACCGAAGCGTTATATTCTGAAATTCCATACCCTATTCCCTGCCTGTTATCCACATTAAAAAAACTAGGCCCGCTACCACTAAAGCCAAACATCAGATAAGAGATGCTTCCGCATCCGCCCACGCAATCTCCCTTAAGGACAATGGAATATCTCTCAATCGAGCCTGCAATGCTCGAATTCAACGAAACGGATTCTGTATGTATATCAAAATATCTAAGATATCCGGCATGGCTGTACAAGATGGCAGCTGCTCCTGAGAGCACCAACACAGCCATCGCGCCAATCAATGCTTTTCTTAACTTGGACGGAAGAAGAAACCTCTTTCCTTCAAAACTATGCTCCTTAACTGAAAAAGCGGCAAGAGAAAAGGCTATGAAAAACACAGGATAGTAAAGCAGGTTATGCGACAAAAACAGAAGCGGCAGAAGGCTCAGAATGGGTATCATTTTCTTCTCGCCCACATATAAAAATGCAGCGACAGCGCAGAGCGCTGCCATTATGAATAATATCCCTGTAATGGAAACTGCCGTGCCGTAGACTACCGAGATCAAATAACCGAAGACCCCTCCGGAATCGGGCATTATGTTACCTATCGGGCTGAACACCCCGTGGACAAATGCAAGGGGCCCTATTGCTATTAGATACGAATTAAGTGCAAGAAATACCAAGACGCTTCCGCCAAAGCTGCGAACCCCTTCGTGCAATCCTTCTCTTGATGTTTTGTATGCTATAAGCAGTATTACCGGAATCCATAGAAGCTCCTGGAGTGAAGCACAGACTCCTAGAATCAGCCAGGCATATTTCGACTCGATTTTTGCGTATGCCAATATCAAGGCAGCAAGCATTAACAATTCAAACGGTGTAGAGATGCTTCCCAGAAGCATTGCCAAAATGATGGGAAGTGCAAGAAGCGGTTTCTTATATGAATTATCAGAAGAATACCTTGAGATGACAAGAAGCAGAATGAGCAGAAAGGCACCTACTTCCAATTTGGTAGCCAGTATAAAACTTCCATGGAGAGCGCTGGAAAGAAGGTAAAATGGAAGATTCGCAAAGAGAAATCCTGCAGGATAATTCAAAATGCCGATTACCTTGTTTGACATCAGATAGGTAACGCTGTTCACCCTGCCTGAAGTATAATTGGAAATGAGGCTTCCTGCCACACTCTCAGTATATGGATTCAGCCCACTAATAAAAATTCTCGAATCTGCGAATCCTATGAATGCTTCATCGGAGATAACCACAGACCTTGAAGCTAGAATCGTGTAATAGGGCATCAAAAAAAGAAGCAGAGAAGCAGTTATAAAAAAATATCCCATCTTCTGCTTCTTTTTAAGGAAGAATATGCCAAGTGATACGAGGGCAAAAAAGAATACGAATACAACTGAGTACTCCACCAGCGGGCCAGCCTGGTAAATTGCAGAAATCAAGATGTAAATGTCTATGCCTTTCCCTGAAACGGAGAAAAGCAAAAAGACTGCAAGGAGTGCCAGAAGCAGAGAAGACAACATTCCTATCTTAGATATGGCTCCAAATCTTCCTTTCATTGCTATAAAGAAAGATGAATATACAAAGAAAGCCGAAGTCACCAATACTGAAAGAAATTCTACTATCGGTATCAATCCGCTCCAGTAATTTACATAAGCTGCGAAAGCCAGAAATATCAACGAGATGGCAAAGAAGCCTGCTCCGTAGGGATCATCTCGTATTCTTCTGCCAAGATTAAACGGTCTAATTCTCTTAGATTCCGGCATCTCTATCTACTAACTGAAAAGAGACGCCAAAGTATAAATCACATGCCTGAATCCCAATTTTGACCTTCCCCTTTTTCTCATATGGAATGCCGAGTATCTTACTTCTGAAATCTTAATGCCGGAAGGAGAAAGCCTCAATATATCAAGAAGTATTTTGTATCCTCTGCCTACGAACTTTTCTCTGTTTTCAAGGACAATCATCTTAAAAACACCGCTTCTCACCGCAAAGAATCCTGACATCATATCGCCGCAGGTTCTTCTTCCACGAATCCTGAAATAGCAACGGGCTGCAGATTCCATACATCTCGAAATAACCATCCTTCCAAAGCTCCAATTCTTTACAGAACGTCTTACGCCTATCACAATATCGGAGTCTTCCAACCCACTAAAAAGATCATTTACCTTACTTACAGGATGTTGAAGATCCGCATCCATCACAACTATCTTATCCCCCTTTGCAATCAAAACGGCATCAATAACACTTGCTGTAAGGCCATGCTCCCTCTCATCCTTTCTATCGAGAAAGATTACTCTCTTCTCAGTTTTGGATATCTTACCTACTATCTTTCCTGTTCCATCAACCGAGCCATCGTCTGCCACTATCACATAGGAGCCAGGGAACCTCTCCAGTAGTTCCGAGATAATATGCTTTATATTTCCAGCCTCATTCAATGTCGGCAGAATTATTGTAGAGCTATAATGGCCTTTTTTATGCTGCATGTCATACATTCTACAACAGATATCTATAAGTTGTTTCCTGGCTCTCCCATGCGAATCCTGGCAAACCAATCCATTTCGTCTGCTTTCACTCCGATCTCAATGCCTTTATCGGATCTATTCCAGCAGCCTTCCATGCCGGGTAGAGACTGGAGAGTACTGCCACTACTATTGCAAGTACAACTGCCTCTATTGCCAGAGCAGGGCTTACTATCGGGGTTATTGAAAGACCAGACGATCCTCCTGCTGCTCCGCCAGGACCTCCGGCTGCAAATCCCGCTCCACCACCTCCTCTTCCCGCAAATCCGGATCTTTCCGGCTTGAGGCTGCTGCTTGTCGCACTGCTTCCTGCCGTCGATGAATGGGAAGATAAGAGTGCAGGCAATGCATATCCTCCTGCAGCACCAATGGCGACTCCGGCTATGCCTCCTATTAAGCCTATTATCAATGCCTCAGAGAGGAATAATGCAAGAACCTCCCTTCGCTTAAATCCAAGTGCCTTCAATATGCCTATCTCCCTGGTCCTTTCCGTGACAGAGACCATCATTATGCTAAGTATGCTTATGCCTGCCACTACAAGCGAGATTCCTGCAACAGAGCCAAGCAGCAGCGTTATCGAGCCTATGACTGAAGAAATTGTAGCCGCTATCGCCTCTACCGAGAGTATGTTGGCACTATTTCCATATATTGTAGTAAGCAGGGAATCCAAAGACGAGGAATCGCTTGCGTTCTTTGCCTTTACTATTATTATATTGTAAGAATATGTATCGAGAAGGCTCTCAGCTTCAGGCAGCGAGAGAAATATCGACGTGTCAGGCTGAACATATATTGAAGATCCATATGAATTCAGTATGCCTGTAGGAAGCAATGTTATTGTCCTAGTGCCCGATCTCCCCGTTTGCGTCAGGTATATGGGTTCTCCCAGTGTAACCGAAGAAGTACTCTGGGTTGTCGTGGGGAATGCGATTCCATGGCCCACAAGAGCCTGTGGAAGTGCAGAGTTGTTGAACGGAACTCCCTCATACATGTTAAGCGATCCTATTGCATTTATCATGCTGTAATTATTCACTCCTATTATGGTAGCGGTAACCGACTGGCCGTCAAGCGAAAGCGTAGCACTGGATTCTACCATCGGTATCACTGTGCTTACATTGGGAAGAGACTCAAGGACCGCGACGTCAGCAGCTGTGAATATGTGTCCTTTTGAAGGTATCATATATATCGAGGAAGGGCCTATGCTCTCAAGCGATTTGGTTATGCTTGCGGAACTGCCGGCAACCAACGATATCAATGCGACTATGGCAGCTACGCCTATGGCTACCGTTATCACAGTAAGAAGGGTCCTGACCTTTCTTTCGGATATGCCTTTAACTCCCAACCATAGAGTATCCTTGAGCCTCATATAGTCAACTACTTCCTGCTCTTCTCCCTTCCTATGGATTTCCTTTTCTTATATACATAATAAGATCCGGCGGCAACTGCTACTATCACGACTATAGCTACAATATAACCTTCGTCTCCGGAAGAAGCCCTCTTACGATAGGCTGCAGCGCTAGTCGAAAAATTGCCTGCCTTGTATGCTCCGGATCCTACACTGCTAGAACTCTGGCCCGATGATCCTACCTTTACGCTATAATAAAATGTCTCGTTCTCTTTCTGGTTGAGATTGTTGAGATACGATACCAAGACCGGTATTGTATACTCTCCGGATTTAGCATTCTGCAATACCGTAAAGCTTACAGTCAACGCAGTAGGCGTGTCTACCGGTATGTTGCCTAAAAAGGTATTGTTTTCTCCCAATACTGCTATACCAGAAGGCGGCTCCGGAGTTACAGATGTTGCCACTGCCTCCTGCGAGCCTGTGTTTTGTACTGTAGATGTTATTGAGAATATCTCCCCAGGCGCAGGCACAGCAGGCGATACTACTGTACTTACGATACTCATGTTAACATTTCCAGGATTCAGGAAGCTTATGCTTCTGGACGCAGTTACCTGCTGGTTGTCAAGGACATATGTCAGGCTTATATCAAGCGTAGATACTGCGCTTGAAGAAGATTGCATAAATAATGTTATCGGCAGGTTTATCTTCTCCCCTCCATTAATCACCGGTACTGTATTCAGGTTGTCAGAGCCTATAATGCTAAGCGGCGATTCTGGAGTCAGAACCACTGAAAGATTAGTGATAGGATCGCTTCCCGAATTGTAGACTGTGAGGTTCATCTTGCTTATCCTTCCCGCTATGAGCGTCTGGTTCGGCACAGAGACTACCGCAGTGGCAGAAGAAGGCGGAGCTGTGAAGAGCCCTACCTGGCTTGCCAGTGTGGTATTACGCCCATAAGGGCTTATATAATGGCTATCCAGATTCAATATTACCGAAGCTCCAGCCTGCGAATTGCCAGCCTGGCTCGGCGCTATGTATATTTTGAATGTCATGTTCTTCGATTCTCCAGGACCCAGGTTAGTTATCTCATTCGGCTGGCTTATGAAACTTACTCCCTGCTGTGATGATACTGTAGTGGCTATGTCCGATGCTACTCCGCTTCCTGCATTTGATACTGTTATGTTGACGTCGGTTATCTTTCCTGTGGTTACCTGTGGCTTAATGGCTGAAAACGTCAGATTTGCGGCTCCATCCATGGGTATCTCCAGGTTTATCTGCTGTTTGTTGTTTATTGTTCCGTTTGCGGATTCCCATTCCAATATAAGCGGATAGGATACTGAAACATTAGGCCCCATAGTCACATTGCTTGCTATGTTTAAGTAAAAAACCATATTTAAAATTGAGGGAGGCTGTGTCGACTGGAGATAATATGTTGAAACTGCTCCTCCATTGTAATTAGTCACTCCGCCGTAAAGCTGCAAAGTTCCTACGAGATTCTCAAATTGGCAATCAGTGCCATATGTCTCCAATGTCACAGTCAGGGGAACATCCTTGTCCCCAGGATAAGCTGAGATATAATGGGTGCTGTTTCCCCATGTAACTCCTATCACCTGTATATTCGGGCTGCTAATAGTCTGGCAAGAAGCGGCATTAACCACTCCGAATCCCATGAATAGAATCAAGCCGGCGAGAATCCACATCCTCATTTTTGTTTCCATAACATATCCTTTTTTTATTTTTTTTATTTTTATGTTTTTAGTGTTTCTGTCTGTTTTTCACATGCTTTTCTATCACTCCATCCTTCATGTATATGCTTCTCTCCGAAAGCTCTGAAATATCAGGATCATGCGTTGCAATTATCATTGTAGTATTATTCTCCTTTGCCATGCGCATCAGAAGATTCATTACGGCATCAGAGGTTTTAGAGTCGAGATTGCCTGTCGGTTCGTCACCTATTATTATAGGCGGCTTATTAACCAACGCCCTGGCAATGGCAACCCTCTGCTGCTGTCCTCCGCTCATCTCATTCGGTTTCTTCCCAAGTTCATTGCCTATTCCTATCTCCTTCAGTATATCCTTTGCCTTCTCTATGTTTTCAGGTGTATCCTTTCCTTCCACCATCAACGGAAGAATGACATTCTCCAGAGTCGAAAGGTAAGGCACAAGGTTATATGCCTGAAATATAAAACCAACCTTCCTGTTTCTAAGGACCGACAACTGATTATCATCAAGCCCCGATGTGTCTACTCCATCTATGTATATCTTGCCTTTAGTCGGCCTGTCTAAAGTTCCAAGAAGGTTCATGAGTGTAGTCTTCCCGCTTCCCGAAGGCCCGAGTATTGTGACAAACTCTCCTCTTCTTATAGCGACTGAGACATTTTTTAGTGCAACATACTCTATTTTCTTAGTGGAATATATCTTCTCTATTTCCTCAGCCCTTATTACATCGGCGCTTTCTTTTGCTACCATAACTACCCATTCTCCATTATAAAATTCTCCAATTCATGCAAATTATCCGGCAATAACATTACTTACAGCATATCCGCAGTCGCTGCCTACTGCGACTACTTCATACATGTTACCAGGAGTAAAATTGACCATCATCAATCCCGCTTTTCCCATTGTAACAGTCCCATTGAATTCAAATGTAGCGCTCTGCCCGGGATTTATAACGTATCCGAATTCGCTTCTTCGAAATACCGGGAAGAAAGGCTCAGTGAGTGTCTCATTTTTTCCTATCAGGAAATCAACAACACCGAGCCTTTCCTTCATATGGCTTACATTGTAAGCCTGATTTATGAGGCCTGCCTCATTAGCATACTCTCCCGAGTCCGAGTTTATGATTCTAGGCATGTTGAAAAATCCTCCTACCGTTACCCAATCAATTCCATTATCATTTCCATATCCTTTTCTTCCAAGATAAACAAACCAGGAAGAATTTATATCCCCGGAAGTCCAGTTATAAGAATTGATAAAACTATCCCTTTGTCCTAACTTTGCAATCATAATTCTTCCTGACATGCTATGCAGGACTTTGGGATTGAGGTATACTGACTCCTGCCCGAAGATCTCCATGTGGCTTAAATTTATGCTAGTGTTAGATACGTCCTTCACCGTTACCACTATCCTTGTAATGTTTCCTTCAGACTCTATATTTGCGGCTGTTATGTTCAATCCGTTCCCTGCGGCGGATAAGTTGTATCCTGCATTATTTCCAAAGGCAAACATTTCGCCGCCTACATATTGGTGTGGTATAAGCTGCCTGTCATTTATTACTTCTGCAGAGAGTGAAGGTATCATTTCAAATGAAACTGAATTGTTGCTGTAGAGTGCAAGCACTGCGGGAGAGAAATCAACGAGTATGTCCTCAGTGCTGTTTATCTTTCTAAGACCTGTTATATCTCCTGTTATCTGGTTGCTTACTATGTAGAGTCCGTATGTCTTATTGTCTATGTTTATGTAACCGTTCTGTATTGTGAATGATACTTTGTCTATATTTGTCCCTTCAGGTATCTTAGCAAGCCCTATTATCCTGCTGACGTTTACCAAAGACATAAGATTGACTCTGCCGGAAGCATTAACCGATATCCATTCTGTAGTGTTAGCCACATGCAATCTTATCGATGTATAATTTATGTAAAGGCTTTCGGTTCCCAAAGGCACATGTGGCGGATCCGTAAGAAGAACGTTAACTGTTGCGTATCTTCCAGAAACTCCGCGCATCGCAGCCGCCAGAATGAATACTCCAATGAATCCTACCACCGCCATCATCCCTACTGCTCCTATCTTGGTAAGTTCCCTCTTCCATTGTTTGTCTATATTGAGTGCTTCAGGGGCCTCAACCTTCCTCAAACTATAATATTTCTCATTCTTGAAATGAGAATTGTCAAGTTCCTCAATCAGCCCCATTTCCTTAAGTTCCTTGAGATGCTGGCTTACAGTAGCGGCTGACAATCCAAGCTCCGGATATATATCCATCAGCCTTCTGTTATTCTTTTTAAGCATTGCCAATATTCTCTTTTTTGTCTCAGCTGTTCTTCCCATAGCATCACATTTTTACGAATTAGCTCATCCTATTTAATAAAAACATCCTTTTAAATATTAGGTTTTATTTCGGTTTGAACCCAAATACAAAACCCCGGAGAAGACGATTAGATGGAAATAGCAGCTTTCTTATCCGGGGTATGTGTGGGTATGGCAGTCTAAAAGACTTCCATATACTAATTTCTCACAAAATTCTTAAATAATGTTTCAGGCATTTAGGTTTTATTCAGGTTTTACCTTATACTTGAATCCCTTGTTATCTGAATAGGCGTATCTTAACTACCTTCTTTCTTTTCGCCTCTCTGAGGAAATAATAGACTATTATCAGTGAGAGTATTATCATTACTCCTATCACTAGCGACTCTTTAGGCATTCCTATGAGTAGCAGCATTATTCCGAATATGGTGAATAGAGGAAGGTAGGGATAGAAGGGCACCTTGAAAGAAGCCCTCTGTTTTATCCTTCTGAAATGTATCACTGCAAAGGAACTCAGGAGATATGAAAATAGAAGCCCAAAATTCGATATTGCTGCTATTATAAATATATTTCCGGAGAAGAGCATAGCCACCCCTATAACCGCAGAGAGTATCACCCCGTTTATTGCTACATCTGTTTTGCTATTATACTTCCTAAGCACTGCGGGAAGCAGTCGATCGCTGCTTATCTGATAGAGTATCCTAGAAGATGAGAGAATCATTGCAAGGGTAGCCGAAGCCGTGGCTATCAGGGCTCCTATGTCAACAACCACAAGAAGGGACAGAGGCGCGTTGACTGCCTTAAGTGCAAATGATAGGGGATCCGCATTTATAGTGTAGTTCTTGGAAGGCATCATTATGAGAAGGGCTATGGCCACAAGCACATAGATTACTATGCTGATTATTACAGAGTACATTATGGCCTTTGCAGCTCCCCTCGCGCCTCCTTTAATCCTAGAAGTAAATGTACTTATTGCCTGAAAGCCCGAGTATGCAAAGAAGATCGCCACGCTTGCCGCAAATATTCCTTCAAAGCCCCCTATCGGCGCTATAAGATTCATCTTCCCATAAAGCCCTTTTCCCAATAAGAAAACAGTAATGATAGCAAACGCAATGAAAAGCAACAGTATAGTAATCTTGATTGCAACAAGATACGAGTCCACTTTCGTTGCCTTCTTGATTCCTATGAGGTTTACAACCGAAAGCACTCCAATTATTGCTATTGAGAAGTATCTTGAGAATTCAACAACATTAAGCCCAAGAAGGCTTGCTGCATAAGATCCGAATCCCAGCGCTATTGCTGAAATGGATGTAGCATAGCTGAAATAGAGAAGAATCCCAGAGATGAAGCCCAATTCGCTTCCAAATGCATTGTATATGTAGGAATATGAAGCCCCTTTGACCTTCGGCATTATTGAGCCTAGCTCCCCGAGTTCAACAGCCACAAGAAGGGCAACTATTCCTACCAGTATGAAAGCTATTATGGCATCAGAGCCTGCAAGAGCAATTGCTGTACCGCTCAATACGAATATGCCAGCTCCTATTATGGCTCCAAGCCCAACTGCCATTGCAACTGGAACACTGATTTTGGAGTCTTTTCCCATATGATAACAGATAGACTACAAACTCTAATAATGTTTCCAGGAAAAAATCATTTATAATCTGATGTGTCGCACACCCTTCGATTTCTCTGTTATGGTGCAATAATCACGATTTTGATTCCCTTTAGTGTTTAAGTTGCCGGTATCCTAAAAGAAGGGGTGGTTAAATAATTAATACAGAACGAAACAGTATCCTACAAGACTAGGTCCTTTCTACTAATCCAATTATGCTGCCTGCAATGCCAAATACGCTTCCTATGCCTATCAAGATAACATAATAAAACATCCAATACCAAGCAAAAAATAACATGTTGATTATACTCAATATTATAATAACCCAAAACCATCGCCTAGATCTTCCAGAGCTTCCTTTTGCTCTAGTCCTTCGGATAAACAAGAAATCCAGCAACAGTATTATTGCTCCTGAAAAAAGCGAGCATATTAATGAATACCATACTCCTTGGACATAATTCCACCAGCCTACTCCAGGAGGAACATAATTTATCATAGCCTGTGATGTACCTATTCTCAAAAGAAATATATTATTCCCTACAAATTTAGATGAAAAAGTAGCGATCCAAAAATTGAATACCGATTGCCCTAATAATATGATTCCTGCAAGAAAGATTAATATGAAGGCAATTTTTCTGTTATCCATTTTATCTTCTATTTTTCCGCCTATCACAGGATAGCAAGACTTATGCTTGTTTTGCAGATAGGTAGGGCATTTGTTAGCTTTTATTTATAATATACTACTTAATATACTTATATTTTTGTAGGAACTTGACATTTACATCCTAACACGCCGTCAAGATCAAAAACCCTCACATCACCTACCTTATTATGTAGACGAGGGGTCTTAGCAGCCCATATCACACAAGCTGGAAAAGTAACCCTCTTATTCTTAATGTTTGATATTTTTATTCTTTCAACTAGCGGAAATTTATCTTCTGCATGCAATGGAAGGCGGCTACACTAACTTTATAAACTTCCATCTCATAATTTAATGGCCTTCAAATATTCTTCTGTACTACTCCCAAAGAGCATTAAAAATTAAACAAGTTCTCTTTTAGAAGGCTTATTAAATTTTCAGAATCCTATCACAGTATTAAAATTATAATTATTTAAATCTTAAACTGTAATTTTCCTGGTTAATAAAATGAATTTTAACATAAAAAAAAAACAAAATATATGATACAATAGTAGATATATTACGAACTCCGTTAATTCAACATAAGTATGGGGAATATCCTTATGTCTATTTCGTAACAAGACCAAAATGCAAAGTATATGTAGGTACAGGAAGTTATTCTAATAAATTTTATCCGATAAAGATATCCTCTGAAAAAGATCAAATCTTAACAATAGGTAAATATACTAGCATAGGGGACTCACTCAACTTAATCATGTCTGGTGGCCATAACTACGAATTACTTACTACTTATCCATTTAGACATATATTCGAAAAAAATATGAAAACATTTACTTTCGGTAACATAAATATAGGAAATGATGTATGGATAGGTTCCGATGTCATTATTGTGGGAGGAAAAGACGTAGACATAAAAATAGGCGACGGCGTAGTAATAGGGGCACGATCATTAATAACTTCAAAACAGAAACTAGAAGATTATGGGATTTATGCAGGTACACCAGCAAAGCTAATAAAATACCGATTTGACAGAACGACCATAAAAAAACTCAAAAAGCTCAAATGGTGGAATCTACCTAAACAATTTTTGATATCTAATTTAGAATTATTCTATGAAAAAGATATAGATAAAGTGATAAAAAAACTTGATAAGGAAATAAATAAGTAGTAACTATCGAAAATTTTTTTAGGAATCATGAATTATCCCAAGCAAGCAAATATAATTAATACCTAATCCTATAATATCTCTTGTTTGGTATCTTGAACAGATTAATCCTTGCTAATCCGGGCACCGGCAAGACCACGGCCCTTGCCACAAGGGTAGTAGACCTTTTGAAAGAAGGTGCGCAGCCCAAAGAGATACTCTGCATAACTTTTACTGAAAAGGCCGCAAACGAAATGAGTCAAAAGATCCGCGAAATTGCAGAGAAAGAGAATCTAAATGCGAAACTACACGAGTTAAGCATACACACATTTCATAGTTATGCGTTATCCTATCTTGAAGAAGCAGATGGCGCCTACAATGTGCTTGGTAACAACTCAATAAGATACTCAATATTCAAGAGCTTTGAAACGAATAATGCCCTAAACTATTCAAAGGAGTATGTAATAGGGGATATAGTCCCAAAAGTAGAGAATGCCATACGCTACATAAAAAGCTACGGCATAACTCCGGAAGATATCCATATTGAAAAATGCATTCCGGAAATAGAAGTGATATACCATAAAGAAGAAATAAGCAACATAACTCTGGAGGAGCAGATAAAGTTTGCCGAATATTTTCTCAACGCATTCCAAGATTATGAAAAATCTAAGAAAAACGGATACATAGACTACAATGACATGCTTCTTTATTTTATGAAGTTAAAGGATAAGAAGAAATTCAAGTTTGTACTTGTAGACGAACTCCAGGATGTCAATGAGCTTGAGGCGGAGATAGCCATACAGAGCGGGGAGGAACTCTTCCTTGTGGGAGACAGGAAGCAATCCATATTCGGATTTCAAGGCGGATCCGTAAGGAATTTCAAGATAATAGAGGAAAAGCTAAAGCCCGAAAAGAAAAAACTTGTAAAGAACTACAGAAGTGCAAAAGAGATTATTGAATATGCGAGCGGGCATTTTAGAAATAAGACAGCCTACAGCGAATATGCCGAAGAGCTCGAAGGCTTCTCTCCGGAGAGGAAGTCTGAAGGAGTTGTAAAGATAATAGAGACCGGAAGGGGCAATCAGGAACTCCTCGCAATAAAAACTGCGCTTGAATTGCAAGACAGCAAAACAACCGCAATAATCACCCGCTCGAACAGCCAGATATTAAGCATATCTAAGCTTCTAGATTCAAAAGGCGTAAAATACTCAACAACAATAAGCAATGCAACATCAACAGAGGCTAAAGGTACAATAGTAAACTTCCTCAAAGGAATTCTGCACGATGATTACCCTTCAATAATAAATGCCCTGTTTACTCCATTTTCCGGGACAAAGCTCAAGGAGGCATTTGAAATATCTAAAATATACAATGACAGGAAACTGAATAAGGAAGAGTTCAACAAAAGGGTACCTTCATTCATTAAACTGAAGGAATCTGCATTTTCAAAGCAAGCCTTGGTAAAGCTATTTGACGAGATTATCCTTCCCATAAGCGTATCCATAGGGAAAGATTACTATATAACCGCATTCGCAATGCGCAAGAATATTCTTGAGTTTTTTGAAACTATACCCACACCCCAGATAACCGACTTCTTCAACTATCTGGATGTGACAGAGGAAAGCTATGAGCCAATGGGACAACAGGAGAAGCTGGTGCTTACGACCGTTCACAAATCAAAGGGCTTGGAATTTGAAAACGTGATATACGTGCCAAGATCCACGCGCAACAGTTTCAGCTTTGTAGACGCGGTAGTCTATGGAATGATAAAAAGTGCCAAAGGCATAGACATTGCGAATGAATTAGAAGAGGAAGCACTGCGCGTAGATTTTGTGGCGTTTACAAGAGCAAGAGACAGACTTATTATAATAGCAAACAACAGCAACAGTGGAGATTATACATTCGAAAACTACAATGTAGACAAATATGAGGCAATAGAAGACGAGCCTGAACCTATCTCAAGGAAATTTGATGAAGCATATGGTTTATTTGTGAATAAAAGATACGAAGAAGCGAAAAAAGCATTAAACGCAAAAGACCCATGGCTTAAAAATCACATACACGAATATTTTGCCAAAACAAACAGGCTCTCCTATACTATGATAGAGAGCATAAACAACCCTTTCGAATTCCTGCAGCACAACATACTGGGTTTAAGGGAAGAAAACATATCCCTGAACATGGGCAACATTGCGCATGCAATGGCTGAAAACAGGTATAAAGGCACGCTTGACAAGAACGCATTAACTGTAAATGAAAGGCCATTCCTAAAGAACATAGAAAAGCTCGACCAAGAGATACAGAAGAAGTTCAATGCAAAGCAGACAGACGCCGAACTTACCATAACTCTTCCTCTGGAGGAAATAATAGGAAAGGGAAGAGTTCCTAAAGAAATGGAGTTCAAAGCAAAAATCGACGCAGTATACAAATCAGACAAAAACTATCTGATAGTTGACTGGAAGACCGACAAAACCACTGAAAATGCCGCAAATCACCGCAGGCAACTTGCAACTTACAGGAAACTATATTCAATCGCAAACAGAATCAAAGAGGATGACATTAACACGGCTATCTGTTTCATAGCCCTCCGGGGAAAGATAAACACGGGAAAACTTGATTATATGCTTGATGACCAGCAGCCTAAATCTCAGCAGTTCGAAACCGTGTTGAAGCACATCAACAACTTTGCAGCATACAAGGAAAACCCCGAATTATTCATAGCGAAGCTTCTCGGACAGGCAGACCAAAGTATTCTCCATAAGATAACAAAGCAGGAGCTCTCCTAGCGAAACAACTTCAATTTTCTTATAAAAAATCCGAACTTAGAAATATGATATATCCAGAAAGACCAAACCTGCAATTTTCGGAAAAGTAATATATTACTTGGCTTTCGATATCAACATGAATGATAAAATGTGTGCTTTTTGTTACCTCTACGAAATAGAATTTGAAGGAGGAGGCTTCCTTGCAGTTGTAAACAAACCCAAGCCAGTAATGAAGCGTACAAAGTGCAAATGCAAATGTGAAAATAACAGCTTAACTGATTTTGAGGGCAATGCCCAATGCCAGAAGTGCGAACATTTTATCCTAAATCCCAATAAATAAGTGTCTTTTACAAGAAGTTATAATAGAAAGGTCACGACTCCCATTTCTGGAATATAATGGTTCAATGATGCTTTCAGAGATGCATCTCAAGAACCTATGCGACCTCGAAATCCATAAGATTCTCGGACTGTAGTTTCATCAACCATACCGAACTACGAGAAGTCAAGTCGTACGAATATCAGAACCTTAATTCTGTTTATAAGCAGTCACAGTCCCACAGACTGAGAATCTACACTTGCAATATTTACAACAATATTTACAAATTTCCAATAGACAGTAACTATGCAGACTACAAAAAAACAAACAATATTTACTTTACAGTCAGATTCCACCGATATAGTATTTTATATCTTATCTTTAAATCCCTATTCAATGTATAATGTGTAGTTTAAATGTCTATAGTATCATCTTCAGAAAATCCGGCTACTAAACCTGCAAAACTAGAAACAGCTAAAACAGCAATATCAAACTCATCATCAAGCAAAACAATTAAAACTGCCCTGATTTATATACTAATAGCTATAATATCGATTGTAATTCTACTTCTAATTGCAGGCCATCAGAATTCTTCAATCTTCAACTTACAAAAATCAATCAATGCTGTAAATACGGTTGTAAAAGGCCTCCCCGTATTTACTACGCCAAACAACATATACTCCTGCACCAACAGCACAACTCCAAGAATCTCAGGAATGGTTTACATTCCATGCGTGCCACAGCCATCACAGCCAGGAGATATAGTGGGTTTCGACATACAAAACAATAATCCATATTCAATACCTTCACATTACATAACCATGGGGGAGATATTCCCTCCTGGAAAATTCCCTCAAGGAGATCAACTTGAAGCGGTAATAAACGGAACTATATACAATGCCCAAGCAGATGTAAAGACAAACTATTCAGACGGTTCCGGGGAGCTGGTGGTTGTCTCTTTTGATGAACCTGCAATGCCTGCACATACCACATATTACGGAATGCTTCGTGCAGTATCAGGCACTGCTGGAACGCCAATATCACTATCAAATCTGGTTTCAAATCCTTCCTATAACATAACTGTAAAACTTCACATGCTTACCGAACCAAGTGTAACCAACTATTTTGGATATTACTCTAATTATATCTCGGGATCACCGACGCATAAATACGAAACCGCATTCAGTCCTTCTGGCGCAACGGGATATACGATATCCTATGAGAACAGCACATTCATAGTCTTTAATTCTTCAACAATGGATATATCCAATGAAATAGTTATAGGTGGCAATCCTGTAAGCATAGTTACAAATAAGATAGGAAGCCTTGCATATGTTGCACAAAGAAGTAACGGAACAATAAGCATAATAAATCTCACTACGGATAAAGTCCAAGGTATAATTAAAGGTTTCTACTATCCAAACCTTACAGAACTAAATCCATCTGGCACTGATCTTTATGTGATAAATTCAAATTCAATTATAAGCGTGGTTAATACATCAACTGACAACATTATCCATACTATAACTGGTTTCTATTATCCTTCATATATGGCATTTGCTCCAAACGGAACCACCGCCTTCGTTACAAATATAGGTCCTTTTGTTGACGGTGTTTCTTCAGGAACAAGCATAAGCAAGGTCAATCTTCTAAATTTTACTGTTTCAACTACATTAAATCTTGGCCCGTACCTTCAGGTAGGCCCTACAACTGCATATTTCAATGTAAATGGTACAAAACTTTATGTACTAGAATCAGAGGGTTCCAGAATCGGTGTTGTAAACCCATATACTACTACTTTGCTATATAATATAACCGGAATTGGATACGGTCCTGGCGCCATGGTCGTAAACAAGGAAGGGAATCTTGCATTTGTACTAGACGGATATATAGACGATGCAGGCGCAACTCTCGATGTGGTAAACCTCCAAACAAACAAAACAATAAGGACAATATCCGACATACCACAATCCCAGCCGGGTCTCGGCTATCCGTTGGTTCTCAGTCCTTCAGAAAAATATCTTTATATCTCGTGCAGCGTCTGGTACTGTTCCCAAATATTTAAAATATCTCTGGAAAATTTGACAAACCCAAATTATACCATAAACCTGCAATCTCTCTTATCCAATTCCCTAGCATCTAATACTGTCTCGTATTGGCTACAGGGAAATACTGTAACTGAGGGAAGGGTAAATTACAATGTATCTGGTTCATTTCATGTCATTTTTGACATCAGGGAATATGCTGATGGTTCTACATATACAAACATAATGTTTGCAGATGACTACGCAATGCAGCCTACAGGCGGAGATGTAAACTACAACTTAACTATATTATACAATGGCAACGTATCCCTAAAGAAGAATGACTTATTTCAACCTCAATATACTGAATGGAACTGGCCGATGTGGAGCAACGGTTTCCCCCAATCAAACATTGTGCATGACATTGCAGAACTTGAACGTGTAGGCGCCCTTCTTCCATTCAATCTCTCAGATGGAATAAGCACTTCACTTCTATCCAGCTATGCTTCAGGCCTGAACAATTATGGAAGTAATCCTACTGCAATAGATGCAAATACCATAATGACAGGCACTGGGATATCTTTCTATATGCCTGCATCAGGAGGCAGACCAGATATAGGCCCACAGCCTGTCTGGAATGCGGCATGGCTTATGTCCCAGAATCAATCTGCAGCAAACTATGCACAGATGGTAGACAGGCAGGCAGGCGCAATGGCATGGGATTATTACTATCCACAAAACAACAGTTACATAAATCCTGCACAGTTTCCAGAGCTTATGCTTAACGGGGGCCTCTGCCAGAACGATCCGGGACCTAACAACTGCCTCACTCAAGGATCTGACTCAAGCGATCCTGTAAGTGTAGATCCTGCACACTGGCCTGATCTTCCTTATCTTCCATATATCCTTACTGGAGGATGGTACTACCTCAATCAGCAAGACGCACAGGCAGTATATCCATACCTGGTAGACAATCCTGGATACTATACTTGGAACAACAACAAAATGATTCTTGATTTCGCCCAAAACCAGGTAAGAGGGTACGCATGGGGACTCCGACAAGTAATAGAAGCGGCATACTCGGATCCCAACAACGATCCACTAAAATCATTCTTTGTTCATAACGCTGCAGCTGAGTTCCAATATTTATATGATCAATACATAAATTCAAGCTATATAAGCAATAGCAACCAAGATGGAACCTATCCTAACTACATCAATGAAAAACAGCCTCACGGATACATAATAGGAACATATGGTGCATTCAACTGCGCTGGTCCAGTATGCATACAGGCCCCATGGCAGCAGGACTACTTTGCAAGCACTGTAATAGCAGCAGCAGAGATGGGAATTCCAGGAGCTCTTACATACATGAAATGGATGACAAACTTCATATCCGGAAGATTTACTGCAGGTTCCGAAGGCTTCAATCCAAGGGCAGGCATCACTTATGAACTGCCTCTGATAAATCAGGTAAACATGACTGATGCTTTACCTACATGGGCCGCAGTATGGAATGCTGACATATCTAACGGAAGCATAGGGACATCTACATACAACGGCTATCAGACTAATGAAAACGAAGTCGGATATGAACAACTTGCCGCAGGCATGTCTGCAGCTATATATACTGTAGACGGAAATGCCACTGCCTTGCAGGCATATAACTGGCTTATGTCCAACTATTCCTTGATATCCTCGGCATATAACCGAAGTTCCTTTGCGGACGAACCGCAGGATTTTGCCATAACTGGATTTAATCAGTCACTATCCCTCTCGGCAGGACCAATCTCTCCTTCAAATCCTATAATCGACTCAGGTCAGAATATAACCTTGGTGTCTACAGTTTCAGGAGGCGTGTTTCCATACACATACCAATGGTATTCCGGTGCATCATGCTCAACTCCGATTACAGGAGCAACTGGAAGCACATACACTATATCTCCAACATCTACATCCTCATATTCATACAAAGTCACAGATTCTTCAGGAACGTCGAAATGTTCCGCAGTTGACAGCATAACTATAGATCCAGCATTATCTCCTGGAAGCATATCTTCAACAGCATCAAGCATAAACCCAGGAGAGAGTGTAACCCTAACCGCAAATCCTTCAGGCGGAACCACTCCATATTCTTATTCCTGGTACTCAGAAGAAGGAGCCAACCCTTCATGCAACTCAACATATCTTATCCCAGGAGTTTCATCGCAAAGTTATACTGTGAGCCCAACTACTACAAATTCATATACTTATCAAGTTACCGATTCCGCAACTCTGCCTAACAGAAAATGTTCTTCAGTTGTAACAGTAACCGTAACAACTGCACCATATGTCACTCTCACTTCAAACGCAACAGGAACCCAGATAGGGAATCCAATAATTCTAACTTCACAAATCTCATCAGCAGGCGTAGGTCCATTTACTGTAAACTTAATTTACAATGGTGAAGTAGTCTCAACAAATACTATTTCATCTCCAGGAGGTTCTGCGCTTCTCTACTATCTCCCAAATCAGATCGGAACATACTCCTTCAAAGTCGATGCTGTAGATACCGGAAATAATAATTATCAATTCAACTCTACAATACATACTGCATATGTTCATCCTATAACCGACTCAAATGAAAATTACACCTATACCATAGAGGCAAATTCCAACACTATATTAGCATTCAATTACACGAAAGCACATTCTCTCATAAAACTGATACCTAAGTTCTCTGGTTCCGTCTCTGAAAAGATAACTATAGTAAATCTAAGCCTAAATAGTTCATATCTTGCAATACCTTTCCCGTCAAATAAAAAAATAAAGATACTTATAATAAATGTAAGCGGCACGAATTCGCAAAACTACCAGTTTAATTACAATATAACCACTCCTTACACATGCAATGACATATCTCCATCACCTTATCTGTTAGAATCAGGTGTATGGGTAATTGTTCCATCATTCATACAAAACACTACTTCATGTACACTTCAATTCAATGTGACTGCAGATCCTGTTGTAGGTGTATTTGCAAGTGATACGCCTATCTCAGTCTCAATATCACCATCTACACAACAATCCATAACAACAGGGCAGAGTGTCACTCTCACGGCAACAGTATCAGGCGGAACGCCTCCCTACGCCTACACATGGCTTTCCGGGCCATCTTCTTCATGCGCATCAGACTCACCAATATCTGGCACCAATACAAATAGTTATACTGCAACGCCATCCTCTACATCATACTACTGTGCAGAAGTCACAGACTCAGCAAATAATAACGCATATTCACAGACAACTGAAATAACAGTAAATGGAGTATCAACACCTTCGCCATCAGGCGGCGGCGGAGGAAGCGGAAGTTCAGGCAGCAGCGGAAGCCCTTCAGGTTCAGGTGCCCCAGGCGGCGGAGGAGGAACATTCAAACCTTCCGTGATAAACCTGAATTCAACATGTTATCTGGTAACAAATCTTACCAATCCCGATTTTGCCGTAGTGAACTTTACCGGAAAATCCTTTAACATACGTGCCAACTACATATCTCCTACCGACACGGGAATAACAATAGACGGCCTGCAGTATACGCTCTCGCCTAACTCCACCGAGATAATAGGCGGCACCGCCTCATATGACTACATAATAAGACTGCTAAATATCTCTTACATACCTGCCGTGCATACAATCGCATCGAATGTATGTGTGGTGCCTCTGCCAGGCAAGAAGATATTAAACGTGACAACACTTCCAAACATAGAAAACAGAGGCAGATCCACGACGCTGTACAATACAACAGACAGCAATCTCTCAATCACAATCAATTCTACAAAAGGCCATCAGAGCATAATAAACTACGAAAAGACATCTTCAATATTCACAATCAACTCAACAAAAGGAATTCCTTCATCAACATTACTATCCATAACGAACTCCACACAGATATCTCCCCTTCCGCCATCCAATTACACGATCCTCTACGCCATCAATATTACATACCCACAAAATTCAAACCTCTCCATAAATGCAGATCTCCACTACTCATGCAACACGCCCCAGAATGAGACATTCCCATTCGAATACTCTGGAAATGCC
>JAKBRL010000006.1 GCA_021845465.1 Microcaldota archaeon | reverse complement strand
AGTCCCTTTCAGGACGTATTTCAGATATATACGAGACCAATATCATTATTTCACCAGCAAAACTTATATGTATTCACATTCATCCCCTAACTCAAGGTTAGGGGCTTTCTGCTATTCATTTTGTAAAGCTCACAGGTGGATGGGCAGGATTGTTTATATGAAATGAAAGATGTGGTGGCTCAGAGTCAACAGCATAGGTGGCTACTGTTTATTCAGCTACGAGCCATCTCCGTGATGCAAGGAATCCTATGCCCAGGAAAAGAACTGAGAAGAATACAAGGTATCCGAAATAGAGAAAGTTGACCTGGCCGCCATAAAGCGCTTCCCTTCCTATTGCTGCAGCATAAGATATCGGATTGAAGCTGCTTAGTATCTGCATCCATTTCGGGAATAGGGTAGCAGGAAATAAGGCTGTGCTTGAGAACATTAAAGGCAGATTTATCAGATTTGAAACAACGCCTGGAGTCTGCCAGTCTTTAGACTTCATGGTTATTACAGAGTATATCGATGCTAGGCCTATTCCCATGAGGAATAATGATAGTATCCATATGAATAGATAGAATGCATTTGTATGGAATATTACACCGAAAAGCAATGCAGTTACCACCATTACAGGAATCTGTATCAAACCTCTGCTTGCAGCTCCAAGAACTTTGCCAAGAAATATCGATTCTTTAGGTGCTTTGGTTACAAGTATCCTTTTAAGAAAACCAAAACGCTTGTCCTGTATCATACTCATTGAGCTGAACATACCTATGAAGACCATTCCAGTTGCAAGCTCTCCGGGAAGCAGGTAGGATATGTAGTTGCTTGTGTGGAATAATGAACTGAGAAGGTTTGCTGGAAGATGCGTAAGGCTGCTTCCAAAGAATATCAGCCACATCAATGGCTGTATAACCATCATCACTACAACTGCATGATTCCGGTATGTCTTTTTTACCTCCCTTGCAAATAAAGCGTAAGTCTCTCTAAGCATAAAATCAGCCTCTGGCTCGCCTTATAGCGGCATAGAAGTTCATATTCTGCATCTTGCTTGATTCCTGCTCCTCCAGAGTGCTTCCGGTAAGGTTAAGGAAGACAGTATCTAGGCTGGGTTTTGTAAGCCTTAGGGAGTCTATATTCTCCAGGTTTATTCTTTTAAGTATTTTAGTAAATGAGGCATCTCCGCCTTTCAGATGTATATTTATCTCATTGCCTTTCCTGCTGAATTTGAGGCCTTTCAGGTCAGATGCTTTGAAATCCTGATTCACCTCTAAGGTTATTATGCTGCTTCCCGCCTTGGCCTTGAGCTTCTCCGGAGTATCTATCGCTACTATCTTTCCTTTGCTTATTATTGCTATCCTGTCACATAGGTCATCAGCTTCTTCCATATAATGCGTTGTCAGAAAAATTGTTACCCCGTGTTTCTTCCTTATGTCCCTTATGAGCTCCCAGAGCATCTTTCTTGTGCCGACGTCCAGACCTATTGTGGGCTCGTCCATGAATATTACTGAAGGCTCGCTTAACAGGGCCATTATTATTTCCAGCTTTTTTCTCATGCCGGTTGAAAGCCCACCTACCTTCTTGTTTCTTGTCTCTTTTATCTTGAAATATTCAAGCATGTTCTCTGCATTGGCTTCCCAGCCATAGAGACCTTGCAGGGATGCCTGAAGCTTCAGGTTCTCGATTACCTGAAGATCGTCATCCAATATTACCTCTGAAGCAACCCATCCCATCACACGTCTGACTTGCCTTGGCTCCTTTTCAACGTCGTAATTGCTTATAAGCACTCTTCCTTTTGTTGGAGGGACAAGAGTGGTAAGTACTTTTATTGTTGAGGTTTTTCCTGCACCATTTGGACCCAGAAGCCCAAATATCTCTCCTTTTTTTACATTAAAGGAAATATTGTCTACTGCGACAAAGTCCCCATATCTCAATGTAAGGTTTTTTACTTCTACAGTATATTCCATATGATTTACCATATTGCGTGATTATTATCCAATGAAACTGCGTAGCTTCCCTTTTGAACATGTATCTCTGTGACCAGTATCTGGAAAGATACTGGATGGGATAAATATAAATGTGAAGGTTTTGTTTCGGATTCTGTTAGGAATAGAATCTATAGTATTTGTATTTACAGGAATAATAGTAACTTTACATTTTTCTGAGAATATCATTATAGGATTTGACGCTTTTATCGAGTTCTCCTTGATCTAATATTCCTTCAAAGACGAGGAGTTGTGCATCTCGATAGTAGCTTGAATTTACTCCTACAAATGATACGAATCTTAAAAGGGTTTTGAGATACTTGTTTTTCTCTTTCTCGAATGTTTTTTCAGTTATCATGCGCGAAGAATGAAGACCTTCCAGATATTCGAATGTGGGTAAGTCATTGTCCCTATGCAGTTTCTCTATAACTTTTGATACATAAGTAGATTCTATGCGTTCAAGCAGGGTCTCGACGGAATGTGGAAATAATTTGAATGAAGTGGGTCTGATCCCTACCTCAACCAGGTAATCGTCTATACTCTTATATTTATTATTATATGAAGAGATATGGTTCAGATGAAATAGTGTCCATGGAACTATATCATCGTTAAAGAGGCTATTCAGCTTTTTGTCCATTTCTTTGATATTTTCAGACGATCGCCTTATTTCCTGGAGCTCACTTCTGAAGACTGAAAACGGATATTTAAGGTTTTTAAAATTTTCCAGAGTTATCCCTTGTAATATTTGAGAATTTTATGATTTATAAGAATATCTATTTCAGTTATTGTCGCTGTTTGGAAAAATGCCTCTGGACTATTTCATCCACAAACCAATCCCCTTCTGGTTCTCCTTTTTCCTTGATTCGAAGATTCTTTCGGAAGACTTTGTTATTCTCTCTTTTGAGAATCCATAATCATCGCACATGAGTTTTATCATTGAATCAATGTCAGGAGAGCTCCTTGCTCTAAGGTTCTCGAATTCTTGCACGCTTATCTCCCTGACATCCGGCTTTTCAAACACATTTATGACCTCGTAAGGATCCACATCAAACCAGGTTTCATATTTTTTCTTTACATACTCCATGATATTATCCATGGTTTTGTACTCTGAGACTATTTTCAATGCTGTTTTTGGGCCTATTTTTTCTATGCCTTCATTGAAGTCGGTACCTACAAGCATTCCCAGAATTATCAGCTGTTCGCGATTCAGCTTGAGGCGCTCTAGGAGATCCTTGAGGTAGATTCGTTCCAGATCTACATTTACATATATATTTTGCCTTGGGAGCTTGCGCTTGCCGGTAATCGCAAAGTTCCTTATGACTGTTTCTGCGCCGAAGAGGAATGAGTCGTAATCTTGGCTTGTAAGGGCGTATGTTAATCCGCTTCTGACGAGATATGCTGCCTGTGCCTCGCCTTCTCCAGGTGCCTGTATGAATGGTATGCCCATGTAGGTCAGAAGCAGTTTTGAACTGTCTATTATCTCTTTGTTTATCTTGGTGCTTGCTGTGGCCTTTATCCTCGCCTCTTCAGTGAGACCTTCTGCTTTTGCCTTTTCCCATGCTTCGAATGCCTCCTTTCTTCTGCTCATCCTGGCTTCAAGAGTTCTTCTTTTGAGATGAGGAGGTATGCCATCAAACACATAGACAGGCTTTATCCCATGCTCTATAAGGTTTAGATTTCTGTAGAAAAGACCTGAGAGATGGCTGGTAGTTCTGCCTTTAAGATCTGTGAGCGGGGTTCCGTCTGGCTGGCGTATTATGGAGAGGAATTGGTATATCGTATTGAAAGCGTCTATAGCTATGCACTTTCCGGAAAGCTCCTCAAATGATATCTTGTGCTTGACTTCTGATACGAACTTGCCAAGATCTACTGCCATCAAATTTCATCTTTTGGTTTAGGTACCTTCTTTATCATTGCGTCTCCCAGAGTTATTGGGCCTGATCTGGATGTCTTGGAACCTTCAGGCTCTTCTTCTGCAGAAACAAGCTTTATGCCAAGAGCTTTCTCAAGCTTTGCCGTGAGATTTATATCAGGTGGCATCTTACCTTCTTCTACACGCAGAAGCGTGCTGTGCTTCTCGTTAATCATCTCTCCGAGGACCTTCAGATCTATCTTCATAGCTTCCCTTGCCTTCCTTATCCTCTCGCCGTAATCATCGACCAGTTCGTCTGATTCTATTAGCTTCTTTCTGCTGCTGAAAACCCTCTTGCCCCTTACTGTCTCCTTGTGCACTCCTATCTCGTCTATTACAGGGTTGCCCCTTGAACATGAAGCACATACGGAAAGCTGAGCGCCTTCCACATCTATGACATATAGTACCTCAGTCTTTTTGCCGCAGATTTCGCAGTCATACATAAAAACCATCCCTCAAAACAGGTTATGATAGTACAATTATCTTGAGAGTTTATAATACTGAGTGTAGTGGCTTTAGGCCAAGACATCAGATTAAGAAAGTATATGTTAATTCCTAATGAAATTTTCGAATCTTGAATATAACATGTTTAAATTAATATCAGTGCAATTATTATCAGATATTAATTTTGAACAGGGAATTTCCCTGCAGGATATTTTTCAGTAGTTTATGCTATCACGGATATTGCTTGAGAATTCGCTTGTGAATATAGATTATAAGAAATGATTAAATGCCAGAAATGCCTAAAAAAAGAAGAGCCGAGAGAAATAAGCCTTTGCGCGTATTCATAACGCTATTCTTCAGTGTTGGATGCCTGATTGGAATCATATTTCTTTATTATAGCGGCTTGCCATTGTTGTTCAGCCTGATAATCTCGCTTCTACTGCTTCTTGTTTCAGGCCAGGTCATCATGAAGGCGAATGGGCTTGATGGAAGTTATGGAGTTTATATGCTTAAAAGCAAGAGAGGGCTTAATTTTATAGACTGGCTTGCAAGAAAAGGAGGGAAGTTTTGGGAAGGAATGGCTGACTGGGGAGCTGTTTTCAGTTTTGGATTGATGTCATATCTTATCTTCGATAAGAGAATAGGCAAAAAGACCCTTATCTTAGGGCTTGCCGCGATAGCGGTAATGGTGCTTGTAATTCTGCCCAACATGTGGCTGATCTTAAGCTTTCTGAATATTCCCGGAGTGAACCTGCCGAAGTTTTCAGGTCCCGGATTTCTTCAGCTGGGATTCTCATATGCAATACTGGCATTGCTTGTAATCAGCATATTCGGTGGAGTGCTCTTCTTCATGATAGCGCTGCTTGGCTTCTCCGCTTTTGATATAGTATACACCATAGCATCTGCCGTTTCAAAGGCAGTGGTTACTGGGAACACAAGCGGCTATGCTAGCCTCAGCAGCCAGGTTCCTGGAATTGCTCCGATAATCCCAGGGCTTACGCTTCCCCTATTTTCTGGGATACTTGCGCTTGCAGTGGTACTTGTAGTACATGAATTTTCACACGGAATACTGGCAAGAGTATCTAAGATAAAACTTAAGAGTATGGGAATACTGCCTTTTGGAATAATACCCATAGGAGCATTTGTAGAGCCTGATGAGAAACAGGTAGATAAGCTGGAGAAGAAGAAACAGAATGGAATATTCGTTGCGGGAGTCTCTTCTAATTTTATCATGACATTCCTCTTTTTCGCACTTACAGCGATCATGATAATATATGTAATTCCGGTATTTTTCAAGCCCGGAGTGGTAATTGCAGGGACTATCCCGGGATACCCTGCATATGACGTAATAAAAACAGGTTCTGTCATAAATTCTTGGAACGGATATCCGGTTAATAGCATTGAAAGCGTAGATTATGCAGCAAGAAACTTTACCCCTTACGCTGTTGTCAAGGTAAGCACGAATAAAGGAAATTATACGTTCGATACAAATGCGACAGGAAAGATAGGAGTCTTAGTCCAGCAATCGCAGATACCGAAAAGCGGAGGAGTGCTTCCCGGAGTCGCAAATTTCCTCTACTCTTTCTTCGTAATAACTTTCGTGCTTAATTTCTTTGTGGGCGGGATGAATCTTCTTCCGCTGCCTGCCTTTGACGGGTGGAGGGTATACAAAAACAGAATTAAGAGCAAGAAGAAACTACACATAATAGGCTGGCTGATGGTAATAGCAATAATTGTCCTGATGCTGCCTTGGATATGGATTCTTTGAATTTATGAATTGGAGAGATCTGATTTGCAGACATGCGCTGGAATTTGAAGAGGATTTTTCACCATGGGACTTTTTTTAGCTTCATCTTATGTGCACCCAGATTAGTGAGGACATGCAACACTCCGGTAAGTATAAGTATGAATATTATGCCTGGAAGTGAAGGAGATTTTCCTAAAGGGAATGCAAACAGCATTGCAAATATGACAAATGGATACTGATCCAGAAGAAGCATCTTGGTGCCTTCTCCGGTGCCTATCCTGCGCTTTATGAAGCTTCCGAAAAGGTCACCGAACATCGCACCAATACTTAGTAGTATTCCAGCTTCAAGCATATATGGAAGTGCAAGATGCTCAACGTAAGCCATTATGAAGCCTGCAGCAAGGCCTGCGAAGAGGCCGCGTATTGTTTTATGGCTGCCGAATATGGGCCTGCCCTTAAACTTTCGGCCCATGTCGATTGGTTTTCCCCCTCCGAAGAGTACAGGTGCGCCGTTTGCTACATATGCAGGCCATATGTATATCAGAGGATACAAAAATAGAGAGTATATATCCATTCCCAAGAGAGACTCACCATTATGTCAGAATGCCCTGGGCGAATGCCTTCGATCCGCCTCCCTTGAATTTCGTGCCATGCTTTTCGCGTATCATGTCTATTGCGCTGCGCTTCGAATCGGTTCCTGCCATGCAGATTACTTCGCCTCTTCCATTTGCCGCCATTGCAGTTATGCCTGGATTCTTTTCTACAAGGATTGAGATTGCCTTTCTGATTATTTCGAGAGGTTCGTCTATCTCAACGGAAATTTCAGAAGCGCCTCTGTCTTTTATATGCTTTGAGTATATCTCTTCCGAGATTAGGACTGCAACGCGCTCATTTGCTTCTGCAAGCTCTTTCAGAAGTTTTTTGTTTTCCTCTTTCAGCTTTGAACTTTTCTCGGATATCCCGAAGAAATCCGAATTGAATATCTTTGCTGTTTTTGATAGTTCGTCCTGTTCCATTCTGAAATAATCCAGAGCCGCATTCCCAGCTGTGAATTCTATCCGGTCTACTCCGTCGTGTATTCTTGAAGTGTTTATTATCTTGACAATGCCTATGGAGTACTCCTTACCTGATACGTGAAGTCCGCCACATGCCTCTGCATCTATCAGATTTCCATTCAGGTCGCGGATTATCACCATGCGCATTGTCTTAGTAGGCATACCGTGGCCCTGATAGATTGAGAATCCGAATTCACTTTCTGCCTTTCCTCTCTCCATGTATTCTATGGTTACCTTCATGCCGTTTGTTATTACAGAGTTCACATATTTTTCCATTGCGGATATCTGCGGCTCTTCAAGCTTGTCATAATGGGATACGTCTATATGTGCTTTGTCGAAGGATTTCCTTGTTCCTTCCTGCCATGCATGTTTGCCTAGTATCTGCCTTGCAGCTGCGCTCATCAGATGGGTTGATGTATGATGGGCCATGAGCCTATTACGCCTTTCTATCTCGACCTTGCATATCACAGTGGAGCCTTTTGAGAGCTTGGGATTCCCTTCAACCGAATCTTTCATTATATGGACTATGACCCCACCAATCTTTTGGACATCTGTTACTTCAAAACTGTTTATTGTACCATGATCTGCCTCTTGTCCTCCGCCTTCAGGATAAAAGGGAGTTGAGTCCAATACAAGGGTATTCTTTTCAGAATGCAGGATAAGCGATTCTGATTCGGTCGCCATTGAATAGTATAGCATCTCTGTTGCTGGAAGTCCTTCTATATTTGCAGATATCTTGGGTATCTTCTTTTTGTCGGCGAAATCGCTTTTTAGCAGGTCGGCATATGCTCCTTCAGGCATATCTATTGCTAAACCGCTCTCTGAAGCTGCCGATGCGAGCAGCTCTGGTGTTATCCCGTTGCTCTCATATAAGGTTTTCAGCTGTTCCCTGTCGATCTTAGCATTCTTCTGCAATAAATTTTGTATTATCCTGTTTGCATTCTCGGTTGTGTGAATATACCGCTTCTCTTCTATAGACGCAACCTCCGATAGTATATCTAGATTCTCACCCAGTTCAGGATAAAGCCCTTTGAGATCCCGTGCATGTATTGCCGCTATATCTTCTATGCTGAAATCCATCTCATATTTTTTGATAAAGGATAAGGCCCTGCGCATTATTACACGGAGATTATAGCCTCCGCCTATGTTTGAAGGGAGTGCTCCGTCCGATATTGCGAATAGCAATGTTCTTGCATGGTCAAGCACTGCGTAGAAAGACTGCATCGGCTTTATCTTTTTCTCGTACTCTTTTTCTAATATGCCTGTCTTTGCAAGGATTGCGGATACTTTCTTATTGTAATCTCCCTGTTCTGTGACGTCAAGTTCGCTTGAATACTCGGCAAATTTCTTGAAATGTTCTTTTTCGAGTTCAAATGGAAGCTTGGCCTTAGATTTCTCTATAACAGAATGAAATACAGCATCATATGCATTATCGAAACCGGTATAAAACCAGAGAAGTCTCTCGAAGCCCCAGCCTACATCTACCACCATGCTTGGAAGCTCTTTGGCTCTGCCTTGATGTGCTTCAAATTGTGTGAATACGCTGTTTACCAGTTCTACGCCATTCGAGAAGCTTTCCAGGCATGGACCGAACTCTGAGAAGTCGCCCATTGCCCATACATCTTCATTGTATATTAGGTTTTCTTTTTTTACCCCTAAAGTTTCAGTAAGGAATTTGAAGTTAAGATCTGTTGTGCGGTCTCTCCAATACCCTTCTGCAGGATAATTGAAGGCATGCTGACCGGCCATCATGAAACTTGTGAAATGCCTTCCTGTGACTCCGACATTTTCTATGTCCGGGAATCTCAAACAGATCTGTGGTACTATCAGTGGATTCGCGCCATACTCAAAAGACATTGCTCCGTTCTCTATGCGCTGAAAGTCTTGTATGCTTGCTATTGTGAAATAGAGATCCTGGCGCCACCTGCTTACAACAGGATAGCGTTCTATTACGGCATGGCCGTTACTGCTGAAGAAATCTGCAAATTTTTTCCAGAAATCCACATAGCCTATGGGCTTTGGAGATTCCTTGAAAAAGGTATATGGAGTATGCTCTGGATCGTCACATTGGTCTCTCTCATTTATGCTCCAAAAGTTTTTTCCGCAGATCCTGCATGTCCTTCTTCTAAAACCCTCTTTCTTAAACAGCTCTGTAGAGTAATATGAATCGTAATCCTTCCCAAATGCCTTCCTGAGTTCTCCCTTATCAAGTTTCTCGATATTAAGCATTACATCACATTTCCTATTTTTCCGCTCCATACCGTGCATTCTTTTCCAAAGAACCTGCATCTCCTGCATTTCCAGTTCTCGCTTTCCGGAACAGGCTCGGCATCACGCTCGCCGCTCCAGTATGCCATTGACTTTTGCAGCCAATTAGAGAGCATTGTTTCATCATAAGTTATCTTTATATTTGAGAGGAGCTCTCCGGTCTTATTGTCGAAATACCTCAATTCCAGGTTCTCGCTGATTTCGGGAATGCTTAGCATCGCCTCAAACATCTTTTGATATATGGCTTTTGGTGATTGGAGCTCCTCCTTGATGCCTATGCTTCCAAGTCCTTGGAGAAATTCCTTTGAAAGAGACATATTGTCTATAGAATATGCGCTGCTGAAGTTTGCCATAGTGTAGCTTTTCTTTCTTATGTCTGAGATAAGCTTCCTGTAAAGCGATGCCTGAATCTTGTCAGGACGAAGCCTTGCTTCGGTTATGTTCGCAATGTTTCCTACCGTTTTATCTTCCACCACAACGACTTTGCCTGCCTCAAGCCTCAACTCGTCTACCTGCCCGGATATCTTAAAGCCGTTTATTGAGCCGTAGACTTTAAGCTCCCTGCAGACTCCTTTTTCTACAAGGGATGATAGTGATGTGTAGTTTTCATATGCGGATTTGTAGAACCTGTCCGGCCATGTTACCGGAGGCACTGTCAATGGTATAAATACCTCTGATTTCTGCGTTTCGTGGAAATCGCTCCCTTTTTTCATAGCGAATGTTTCAGGCATGGGAGTGCTTATGTATAGCTCCATCTGCTTCTCGCACCAAGCCTGGCTTGCTATATCCTTAGCGCTTATGCTGTTCTTTCTAAGCCGTTGGAGAGCACTCTGCCTTATTCCCATAACCATTACCAGTTCTGCATTGACATTTTTTCAGACCGCCTACCTGTCTTCATCGCAAAAAGCTCAGCGATCACCTATGTCATCATATGTATTTTTATGGTTAGCCAAGGTTAATAATATTATGTCAATCAAGGATTACGAACTCTTCATATTTGACTGGGACGGGACGTTGAGCACTTCGATGCTCATAGTCAGGATATCCAACCTTCTCAGAATAAGGTATAGAAAGAGTCATATGATGAAGCATAGGAAGGATTACATAGCCAGGGCTGGGCTGGAGATGAAGAGCATTGAAGAGAGGGACAGCCTGTATTCCAGGTTGTACGATTTCTATTCGCGGTTTGCCATGCCTAAGCTGAAGCCGCATTCGATGGAGATACTGAAGGAACTCAGGCGCCAGGGCAAGAAGATAGCCATATTCAGCGACTCGCAGAATTACAGGCTGATGCTTGAGGCCAAGATGCTTGGGGTACTGGACCATGTTGATTTCATACTCAGCGCAAGCAGCATAGACAGCTACAAGCCGGATCCTTCCGGCCTCATGTTGATAGCAAAGAAGTACAAGAAAGATGTTAAAAAATGCCTTTATGTAGGAGACATGCCTTCCGATATATTCACTGCGAAATTTGCAGGCATGGACTCCTGCGGCCTTGGAGATGGGCTCTCCCCTTACGAGAAGCTCAAAGAGGCAGAGCCTGAATACATCTTCAGGAATACCCAAGCATTGTTAAAGGAAATTTCTTATTGAGCTCCAATATTTCATAGGTCTGCATCTGCTACTACATACGGACTTACTCATACTACGCAATAGACCATCACGATTACAGCAGAATATAAGAACTTTGGACGCCTTTTTCAATGCGTATATTGGAGGTACAAGCCAGACATCAGAATGATGATAAGAACTACAAAGGAGCTGATATGAAAGATTATGATATCTCTATTGGATTTATTCTTGTCAACAGCAAAAACAAATTTTTAGTTATGCGAAAGACTGTTGATGGCGTGTGGGATTTTCCGAAAGGTCATGTCAAACCTAATGACGATAATGAAATCGCAACCGCTATACGAGAACTAGCCGAAGAAACTGGAATAAGTGCGAATGGCCTGAAACTCATTGAAGGTTTTCGCAATGTAAACACTTATATAAACCCTGAAAAGATTCATCGTAAGATCATACTGTTCTTGGCTATATGTGATGCCGAGCCTGTTCTTTCCCCAGAGCATACTACATACCAATGGGCTGACTTGGAAAAGGCAAAGAAACTATTGCGATTCAAAGGAGGTCAGGATGCGGTAACAAAAGCATATAGGTTCTTGCAGAAACAGTCAAAGGACAATTAACTAACTTAGTTCGGCTGAAAGTGATAAAAGGATTAGAGCAAATACCAAAGATCCGAATGATAAGAATGCACTTAGAAGAAGTGTTAGAAGCGAAGGCTGAGAGACTGTAAGAAAGCTAGAGTTTGAAAAATCTATGTTACAATCAATATTCACTAAAAGTGGGTTTGATGTTTTTAGCAGTATTGTTCGGGAAGCATCCTACCAGTTTCCAGAAATTCAAGAGATTTTAGTTACTGGGAGTTTAGTAAGACAAATTCCCTCATCTTCAAGAATACCCAAGCATTGTTAAAGGAAATTTCCTATTGAGCTCCAATATTTCATAAGTCTGAATCTTCTTGTTTTTATTTTCTAGCCATATTTTTATGAAGACGGAGAGCATTGTTTCCTGCCTTCTGAACGAATGTCCTGCTCCGTCGACTATTACGCCTGTGAAGCTCATTGATGAAGTTTTTGATTTCAGAATTTTGAGATACTGTAGCACAGGTTTAACTGCATATTCCTCCTTGTTTCCGAATACAGCACATATGGGAATATTTATGTTTGAAAATTCTTTGAGATCCCCATCATAATTGAAGATTCTTGACTCTGGGCGCCTTGGATCCGTCAGGGAAAGGAATCTGTTTGGTGAGAAGTGCGAAGGGATTTTGGGGTTGGGTTCATTTCCTCTGCCGTCTTTCGCCATCTTTCTTGAGAAGGCAACCGTTTGATCGAATCTCTTTCCCAGCACCTTTTTCTGTATTGCGTAATCGTCGGCAGGTGCAAGGAGAATAATGCCTTTCACTTCTTTAGACTTTTTTTTGTATTGATAGTATGCAACCTTCTGGCATCCTGTGCTGTGACCTGCCAGAATTATCTCTGAGAATTTTAGATTTTTCATTGCCATTATAGCAGCGTCTATGTCCAAGAGTGAATCTTCAAATTTTTCCAAATCAGTGCCTGCAACGAATCTATCGCGTGAAGATCCCTTTATTCTCTTTATTACTGCGACTGCATCATGGCCTCTTGTATTGATTGCGAAGAGAGAGTATCCGGAAGAAGATATTTCCTTTGCTATATGAAACTGTAGATTGCTGCCATAAAAATTTCCTGTCATACCGTGCACGTATATGATGCATTTTTTTGATTTTGTTGGGCCTGTGAGGAAACCATTAAGTGTTGAGCCGTCTTTTGCTTTGAACTCAATGAGCTTGCCTTCGATAAATTTTGATTCTGACATGCGTATCGTATCTTTTGGATTCTGAAGTTCAAAATGTAACATCCTCTACAAGATGAAAGTTGGGAGCTTTCAATGTGTTTTTTGATTGATTATTTAGGAAGTTGACAAATTAAATAACTTAGTGTTTTACAACATTTTGAGGTTTTCTATTATATCTTTGTCTCCTAAAATTATTTAGTATGAAGGTTCCTGTTCGGAGATTGATTGTTCTTACCTGAAGCTGTTGATTTAATATGAGATATTTGAGGGATTTGATTTTGACGAGATGTTAGAAGGTAGATGTTAATTCCATATTTTAGATTATTAAGAAGATTATTAAATGACTGCAACAATTAGTAATACGAAGATGAACTAATGATAAAGGAAAAGCCTGCGGATGCAGAAAAACGTGGCAGGGAAGAAAAAATAATCTTTAATGCTGATTTTGAAAAATATTTGGAAGAGATAGCAGAGAGGGTAGGAAAAAGTAGGGATCATGTTTCAAAAGATCAGCATGAAGAGAGAAGAAAAACAAGAAACAGAATCATAAATGTTGGGATGGCTATACTTGTAAACTTAAATTTTGTGATGTCGGGAAACATTGCAAAGGCCTCTGATGAATCTTTGGATTTTAAGAATTCGGCAGGGATAGCTGTTACTAGAGGGGAAGAGACAGATGAGGTTTTATCGATTATCAACATAAATCAGGCACCGGAAGGAAGGTCATATGGGTTTGATGGCAGCAAAGTTAAAAATGGTTTTTCCCTCCAGTTGAACCTGTTTGCAAAGATAGGAGAAGGAAGAGAGGAGAAGTATCTCTGGCTGCAGAACGTAAGATACTTTGAAGAAGAAGTTGCAGGAAAATGGAAGAGTGGAGCTGCAAGTGAGATATTTAGGTTCACAAAAATTAGCCCCGAAGGCAATGAACCAGAATCCGCACTGGATTCTGGAATTAAGCCTTATCTTCAAGCAGAAAAAATAAAGAAGAACCAGATAGAAGGAGGAAAGGGTACTGTTCTTGAAGATATAGGTTCTGGGCTTGGAGGCACATACAATTATCGTGGAAAGCTCGAGAAAGCCTCCTTCCCCATTCATATTGCCTTGGATATAAAGGTAATGAAGATTGACGCTTATACGGTAGAGGTAGATTATAACAGCTTGCCTATCGAAAACGGAATATTGGAATGGCAGAATGAAACAAGAATAGACTCGGTAAGGTATCATGAAAAAGATATAGGAAAGGTAAACATTGTGTTTGGAAATGATACAGATGCTGCAATGGTTGTTGCTGGAGAAGGAGGCTCAGGACATTTTGTTGCAGATAAATTTGATGCTGAATTTAGCATGTATGCCGTAAATCGGAATAAGATTTTGACTCCGCTGAAGATAAGCGGTACCACAGATCCCACTACAGGAGAAGGAATTGCAGGTGTTAATGTGCAGGAGATATCTACAGATAAAGTAAGGATAACAGCTACCCATAATAATTAGTTTTTGAAGTATGGAAAACAGTAGGAAGATTTTGCACTGATGAAGGTTTAATAATCTGAAAAAGCAGGTTGTATTGAAGAGTTTATGATAAAACAGATTTATGGAGGAGTAAGCGGAGCGGCCTATACTTCTTACCAGAATAGGTTGGGTTTTACCTACAATCTACCAGATATCAGTGAAATTTCAACACAGATAAGAAAAGATGAGAGTAATAAAAAAAGGACACATGGCATTGCTAAAATATTCAGAGCCGCGCTCCTTTTTGGTTTTGGCTTTTTAAGCAACATGCCACAGGCGAATGCCGATGATAATGGAAAGGCTGATTCGGCAAAACAGATAGATATGAAGAATTCTGCAGGGATAGTCATAACAGAAGGGAGACCTGCTGGAGAAGTACTGGCAATCGCAGAGATAAAGAGTTATCCCAAAGGGATTTCTTATGATAAGTATGACAAAAAATCATTAACATCAAATGGGTTCTCCTTACAACTGAATCTTTTTGCACATATAGAAATAGGAAATAATAAAAGGGAGCAATATCTATGGCTGCAGAATAGCAGGTTATTTATAGATAAGGGAGAAGAGAGATGGGAAACCCTGAAAGGAGTCGACATATTTAAGGTAGGAAAGGTAATTGAGTATAAGGAGATACCTGAAAATATGAAATCGTATTATAAAAGGCTTAAGAATGTCAGAGGAGCAGAAGAAATGGAGGAAGGGGAGATTACAGCAGACGCAGAAAACGGTGTAAAATTTGTCAGTGAACCACATACGAATTGTCTGGTTTACAATGGAGGGACAGAAGCCACCGAATTTCCATTGAAGATGGCCTTGGATATCTATGTCAGAAGAGTTAATAGTGGAGTAGTTGAAATAGATTTTAAGGATGTTCCGATTAGGAATGGCAGAGTAGACTGGAAAAATCAGAAAATAATTGTCTCTGCAAGATATTATGATAAAAACATAAAGGATGTGAATATAGAATTCAGTAAGAATAGCAATGCAGCCATGGTAACAGGCGGATTAGGAAACGGCAGTTATTTTGTCGCCAAGCGTTTTGATGCTGAATTTAGCATGTATGCAGTAAGTGGAAATAGGGAACTTGTCCCATTGAAGCTTGGAGATACTACGGATAATTCAACAGCTGAAGGAATAACCGGAGTCCAGGTTAACCAGATATCGCCCAATAAAGTAGAGGTAATTTCCACTATAGCCGCAGAATCTGTAAAAATTAGGAGATAGCATCTGTACTAAGTTTATGGCTGTTTGCTGATTTTGTTCTGAATCAGAACTGGAAGACAGATTATTTGTTGAAAACTGGGAAGAAAGTAACTACCTGCTTCCTGTAACAAATTCCTTTTCTGTCAGATATTCATCATTTATCCCGGAATTCACAAGAGGTATTATCCTATATCCGGATACATTTTTCCCATTTTCGCTTATTTCTACTGGGACAAGCCTGATGTTGAGCCTTCTCATTTCCATTGACATGCCGCTTCCTTTTTCAAGCAGGTAATCCTGGTATGGTTGTGTTGCAATTGGAAATTTTGATATCTCTTCACTCATTATGCCGGTGAATGCTCCATTTCCAACTACTCCGCCTTTGAAGGTATGTTCGAGTGATGGGAATAATGTTTTTGCTATTTCACCAGTGCGAAGATCTTTAGCCTCCATTGAGATGTTATTTACCTCAACGCTTAGTGACAACGAAATGATATCGCCTTTTCTTATCCCTTTTTTCAGGACAATCTCAGAGTCATTATCTGATGAAAGCATCTTCCTGTTGCCTTTCCATACATTATAGACAAGCCTGAATTCATGTCTCTCTGGAAGATAGCTTACTCCGAACTGATACCACATACTTGTGGTTGCTCCGTTTACAAGATTGAGATATTCTATAGTATTGTTGTTTTTGGATGGAACAGCGGTTATTGTAGCCTCAACATGATTTGTATCGCTGCGATACATAGTATATAGCTGGTTATAGTATAAGGAATCCTTAGTTAGTGGATCGGCAGGCTTTTCCTGTGGAGTGTACGAGGTATAGCCTATGTATCCCAGAAGCAATGCCAATACGGTTACGGAAGATAAGAAGCCGTTCGTAGAAAAATCTTTCTTTTTTTCTACATTTTCTTCGGTTCGTTTTAGATTTGAGTAGTCGGTTACTCCTTCACGTTGAAGCGTTGTTGTCCCTCCGTATGTTGTCCGCTCTTCTGCCCCGCGATGGGGCTTTTTTACAAACATTTTCCCAACCCAGAATTAGTCGGAGGGGATGTTCTAAATATGTTTTCTACAACAATTATAATAGATTTTTGGATTGAAGATACACTGTTGCGCTATTCTCTCTCTTCGAGGCAACAATAGTATTTAGATTACATAGTATTCTTCCATCTCAGAATACAGATAAGAATAAGAATTAGAGACTTGCCTGGTCTTCAAACCGGGAACAGGTGTAAATATTAAAGATTTTGGATATAGATATCTTGAATTTACAAGATTGTTCAGAAGTATAGCACTTATTTATACAACAATAGCGATGCCCTTGTATCTTGTGGCTCTTCATGTGAATATAGTTTACATAGGGCTTGTAGTATTAAGCGTTATGCTCTTCAATATAGGAGTGACGTTTACCTCAGGCATGGTAGGAGACAGAATAGGATACAAGTACTCTCTTCTGATAGCTGAGATACTCGCCTTTGCAGGAATAACAGTCCTTGCGTTTTCTACTAACGTATACATGATAGTGATAGGCATAATTATAAGCGGAGTCAGCGGGTCGGGCGGTGCCATGAGAGGTTCAATGTCTGCTGGACTCAATGCATTCATAGCTAATAATTGGAAGGAGAATGAGGAGAGAGCCAGGAAGCTTGCGGGCATTTTTATGTTCGGAGCGGTAGGAAGCGTAATAGGCAGTTCGCTTCTCTATTTCAATGCGCCTATAAAGGCATATTTCGGAACGCTTGGAGCATTCAGGGTAATTTTTATGCTTTCAGCGGTGCTTCTTCTAGTTTCCATAGTGCTCCTCATGAAGCTTGAGGATTCTGAGAGGCCGAGGAAGACAACCAAGGTTATGAAGATGGAGAGCCTTAGATATTCGCTTAGAGTGATTGGCTCAAACCTGATAACAGGCATGGGAATAGGCCTTGCCATACCGCTTATGCCGTTATGGTTCGAACTTTCCTATAAATTGAACACTACCCAGCTTAGCTATATATTCATAATTTATTACGCCGTAGCAGGAATAGGCTCTGTAGTTGCAAGAAGGATAGCACATAGGATTGACCTGGTTAACATGGCCTCGATTACTAGAACATTAAATGGGCTATTTCTGATAGTTATGGCTCTCTCGCCGTTTGCCATATTATCCGCATTCATGTATGAGCTTTTCAGCTTCTCTTCATCACTTGGTGTACCTTCTAGATCTGCAGTTAACATACGGGGCATTAACAGGGAGGATTATGGAACCGCATCTACAATACAAGGCATCTCCATATCAGCTTCGCAGTTGACCAGCGGGCTGAGCGGTGCTTTACTTGAATACTCACTGGAACTTCCTCTCCTGGCCGGAGGTGCTTTGCAGGCCATTGGAGGCCTGGCGTATAAGAGGCTCATGTCAAAAAGCTATGAGGAAAGCAATAGAAGAGATAAAACCTGAAAGGAGCCGGTTTAGAGGATAGATTCCCGTGATAACAGTATTGCCTCCGCAAACCATTTTAAATATTCACTGCCTAAGAGAATATAGACATAAATAAGCGGTAAAATGAAGGTTTTCAAGCACAATAACAAACTTGCGGTATACTTATCAGGAGACGTTTCCAAAGCACTGGGAATAGAGGAGAATGATGAAGTCGATTTCTTTAAGTACAATGACAAGGCATTCCTGTTTTTAAAGAAGGACGAGGTATCTAGCTTGGTCTCTGGAAACATTCATGTTGCAAGCCCTGTAGTGCAGAAAGGCAATGATTACATAAGCAATGCGGAATTACAGGTTCTGAAGAAACTGGATACGGTAAGATATCAGCAGAGAACCAAGAAAAAGGTAGCCGAGATACTGGATAAAGAAGAGAGCAGACTTCTTGAGCAGCTGATAGAGAAGAAGGCAGTCAATACATTTAAGAAAGACAATCAGGAGCTTTATAGCATATCAAGGCAGATATACGACAAGTTTTTAATGAGAAAGAAGATGCCTGAACAGAGCACGGCTTCAAGGAAGGAGGCGGCGCCTCTCATGCCCAAGGTACAATTAAGCGGGCATATTGAAGGGCCTTATAGCCATCTCATAAAAATACTGGAGAATGATGGCTTCCTTGTAGTGCAGACTGAGGCTGAGGCAGGAGGAGTATCGCTTGCACTTGAAGACAGTATCAGACATGGAAAGGTGCTTGGAACCAGATCATTCAATAAGAAATTTTATATAGTTACAAGGCAGTTTTTTGACATGCATAATGGAAAGATAATAGCTGCAATGAGGGAAGGCATGGAAAAGACACAAGACATAGCCAAGAAGGCTAACCTTTCTGAGGAAGGGGCTCGCGCGATACTTCAGCTGCTTGCTGAGAGCGGCGATGCCAGGGAGAAGAAGAGGGATAGTTTTACCCTTGCATGATTGTTTAGGCATTTTGGCAACGGTAAAAACCTATTTCAGCTAAAAACGTACTGAATATGCGTATTTTAAATAATCGAATGAAGGATATTTTGAGTTATGGGTAAAAAGCAGAAGAATGATACAAGTGCATTTGTGCATTACGGAAGATTTGTTATTGCAATATTTGCAATACTTATAGCTGCTGCACATCTGCCTTATGCTTCGATTTCTTCAGGGATGAACGCACCGCATCAATCTTCAGGGTCTGTATCTTCACAGCATGTGAATTCGGTTCCATTCGGATTTCAGGCACTTGGCTTCTGGTTTGACATTGAGACAATCACATATGCAGTAATAGCAGTTGTCTTCCTTTTAGGCATAAGAAGATGGTATGCTGCTGCGACAGTATTCAACGGTTTCAACGTCGTGTTGTATTTCCTTTCAGGATATACTGCAATACCAGGCATAACCAGCATTGCTTTTGGCAGCAGGCTCAATGCCCTCACAAGCTCGCTTCCTAACGCAGTTATGATAATAAGCTGGATTGCACTTCTTATTCTTAGCATAATCTTCTTGAGGTATGACAGAGGGTCAGAACTGGAAAATGAGTTATCATAAAATATGAATGATCAGCTAATCATTAAAACTAGAAATTCATTTCCAATTGCCTAATCGTATATTTTATATATCACATATTTCCTTATAGTTTGCAATTGGGATTATGGTATGCCTGAAGAGAAGATAATAAACTTCCCTTATGATAGGGTCGCAAGTACGAAGAGATTAGATAGTAAAGAATATTCCTCCAATGTAGTAGATACATGTTCTAAAGATACATATCCGCCGTCTTTTTGTATTTCGAAGTTTTATTCCGTCAATAATAAATTTGATGTGTCTGTAGAGAAAATGCGTGATTTGGTATTACGGGCGATGCGAAACCAAGAAATGAGGACATTTGATACTAGATTGGCTTATGCGTTAATTAGGAACAGGTTTGATCCTGGAGAGATGTCCAAAAGTAATATAAAAATATTGGGCTATCTGATAGATGGAAAAAGGTGTGATATTTACTATAATAGAATCTCCGGAGATATTGAAATCCGTGTTTCGAGGGGTATTGGCAGTGCTGAGGAAGATAGATCTGCGGATATAGGTACAAAGATTTCTAGATCCATAGACAGAGAGGTGAGGAGTGAGATATCCAGGATAGAGTTTTTAGAGTTACTGAGAAGCAGAAGCCAGGATTAAAGTAGTTGTATGTGCCGTTAAACAAAATGAGGATGTTTATACAAAAACATTAAATATCTGGTCTTTATAACATTTAATCGTGGGGATTAAGTGGCTATTGTAAAAGACGCAGGGTTGCAAATTCAGAGAGCTGAAAAGGATATTGCAGAAAGACGTAAAGACAGTGATTTAAAGAGGATGGTCAGAGCGTTTGTTCTGCCTGCAGCATTAGGTACTGCTCTTTTATTTCAGCAGACTCACACCTATGCACAGACACCAAATCCGGAAGGAGATGCTGAACTTCAAGGCCCTTCAGCAAAAAATTATTTCACACATATAGCAGTAAAATATCTGAATCCTCAGTTGAAATTTCAAAAAATGAGCATTGAGCTCAAGGCTGTGCCTGTCACGAACGTTTTGTGGGCAGGGTACGAACTTAACTGCCTTTTGGATAATCAGATGTGGGCACAGACAGGCTTGATTTACTTTGGGGGAAATTATTATCTGCTAAATCAATTGATGGTTGAAGATAAGCCCCTTTATGCGCCTAATGGTGATGTAGGCAGAGAGCCCACCGTAGGAGGAACGATTAACAGCGGGGATTCAATTAAAATAGGGCTTGAGGTAGATAAAGGCAAGGTTTATTTCAGACTCGATGATCTCAGCAACGCTGGAGTAAAGGCCAAAAAGGAGTTTGATGTGGGTTCAGCAACTGCATGTGTCGGAAAACAAAATTTCACATGGGGAACCTATACTGGAATCGCAGTAGAAACAGTAAGCTATACTTTAAGCATAACCACCCCAGGATTACCAGAACTTAACATGCAGGAATTTAAGAATACATCGGAGGTGCTCCCATCAAAAGAGGATTTGGCCCTAGGTGCGAAATATTTTATTCCCAGGACAGGAAAGAGGATTTTTATGGGAGATGAGATTCCACAAAGGCCAGTAGGTAATAAAGTAGGCCCTTTTAAAGTAGATATTTCTCCGGAGCTGGTTAGAATATATAGAGAATCGCCTGGAAGTTGAACATTATAAGTTAGGATTTCCGGAATTTTTTTATAATGGTGGCGGAATAGGCTTCTGAATTCGTTTCAGAAACTCTGGTTTAAGAGATAGAGATATTTATTGATGGAGAATAATTTTACCAAATTATGAGAATATTATGGCAATTACAATCCAAAATATGCTTTAGTTTTCTTTCTTGTCATGAAATAGATTAAGCTTAAGTTTAATATTATGTCAATTATGGCTACAAGATACGTACCGATATATACTACCCCATAAGCTATTGCATAACCTAGTGGACCTATTATTGAGCTGTTTATTAAAATTCCATTAGATAACGTTATATTTAACGTTGCGAAAATAATAAGATACAAAAATATGTTAAATGCAGCAAAAACTATAGACAGTCCCCACGCTATTCTATACCCTTTCCAAATGCTATATGCAATAAGCAATGGTATTAATACCAATACCAGTAATATGACTTCTAATTGAATTAAATTATTTGAGTTGAGTACTCCGTGGTGATATACGCTAAATGCGCCTATAGTAAAAGGTATGAAAAGCATTCCACTAACTAGATAGCCCAAGCTGGTCATAAGTATAGCTAATGATTTATATTTTACCATAAAATTCCAACCAGAATAAATTACTAAACTGTTGGCTATGGGAAGTTGATATCACCCCATAGCCATCTTTATGTCCTTTAGATACCGTAGTTCTCTGGAGTTATGTTCTTCCTTTGTTCTGTGCTATTACTCCCTTCTCTTCGGTTATTCTTGTCTTATCTTCTACTGTTACACTTCCTGTTCTTTGTTCTTCTATCATCGCAGTTACTGCAGCTAATGCAGTTGATCCGTGATGTAGATAATGCGTCATAGTATCTACCGCGTCTTTAGATTCCTTACCGCAAATCTGACACTTGTATGTTTCTATTTTTTTTTCTAGTTCTTTGGTTTCTATATTGTTGCTCATATTAACACCGTTAGTAATATACTTGTTCATTCATATATATAATACTTTGCTATTTTAAACTATACTTTACTAATTAAAGTAAATTTTAATATTTACTTTAATGTATTAACTAATAAAAAGATAGATTTTGTTACCGGTATTTGAAGCTTATTAAGATTACTAACTTAACCTCACCGTTTTGGGTAGCAGAGTTTCTAACCTTTTGACCTAATTTGATTCGCTAAATCAACTTTTACCAGCTCCGTATTAAATGTGAGTAAAGATAGATTTAGCATTTTTTACAGTAGTCCTATTACTGAAAATGAAAGCATTCAACATATATAATGGGCTACAGAGAATATTGAAGACTTTTTGGCGTTAGCTGAGAAGATTGGTGTGAAAATTATATATTTGCATGAAGAGTATATGGAAAGAGATTCGGATTCACAAACAAGGACAAAAAGCTAAAGCCGTTCAACTTTGTTATTGTTGGCATAGGGTATAAATTAGACCCATCAACCAAAGAGCCGATAATACCCCTATTGGCTTACACCAAAAACACAGATATCGTGCCGTTTAGTTCGTTTACTGATTACAAAACTGGCAAAGAGTACAAAGAGAACACCAAATATTACTGGAAACCGTTTTCAGAATTCCTCTTTGGCTACATGGATCATAATGATAACAAGTATGATGGAGATATAGGAGAGCTAAGAAGGAAACAAATCATTATTGGAGATGTTGAACATATTGGCAAAGAGTCGAATAATCTAGAAGAGAGCGAAGTTATCGGTGTTTCGGATAATGATTATGTCATCTACGATAACAAAAGTGATCAAAAGATAATAGATATTATCAGGAATATGACAACGAAAGACGCTAAACGCATCGGATTATCGAAAATGCAGATGTTCAGGTTAAAGAAAAAGATAAAAGAAGGAAAACAGTTTTAAAGAAGAAAACGCTAAAGAAATTAACGAAAGTGTGTTTATGGTTGTGATATCCCCCATCATTATATTTTGGTTAGTATTGGGTACTCTTTTTACTTTATTGGTTATTGCCATTTCTTTGCTTGTGATGGCATTTATATTAGGTTTGATATTAGGATTTTTTATATTCGTTTATAACAAAATCCGTTTAAAATTAATATCAGATATTCCAAATAAACTGGAAAATAAGATTTATCTTTTAGGCACAATCCACACAATCCCGATAAATAAACTGATAAAAGACCCTAGGCTTTTAGATTCTGTTTTTACATCTATAGATACTATAATTGTAGAAGCCCCAGAGAGCGTATCAAAGCGAAAACTCTTATTAAAAACTCCTCTTTTAGTGGTTGGTTTATATTTCTTTAAAATATTCCAATTTAGCGGCAGTGTCATCCCATCACTACTGTATAAAGAAAGTTCTAAAACCATTCAAAATATTAAGAAAAACTTGGAAAGACTGAAGAAGGGCTATAAAATAACTAATTCGGCGGATAGCCTTGAAAGTAATAAAATCAATGTACTAAAATGTAGGGATTTTATTATAGATGACTGGGTAAACAAAAATTACTGTTTTGTATTACTTAATGCCGTTCTTATCTTATTATTTTTTGTTGTATATTCGATTTCCGCTTTGAAATTATTTAATAGCAGCCCATTTGTTGAACTTGGTGTTGGTTTAGTAGGGTTAGTTGTTGTGTTTTCACCAATAATTTTATTTTGGTATATGATAAACTCAACCTTACATCAAAGGAATAAGGTAGCTGTAGATTACATAACTACTGTTTTCAATCGAAATAAAAAGCCAGTTTTAGTATTGTATGGTAAAAGCCACATAAATGAGATCAAAGATCTACTAGATAAGAACGCAATCGACTCTGTCATCATGAAGTAATCTACTTATCTGTACCACGCTCTTTCTCAACCCCTCCTCATGCTAAAACTATGTTAGAATCCCATCTCTAAGAAACACGGAATTTACCGACGACAGATTTTGGCTTCAACGACAAAAATAGGGTAACATTTCATCGACTTATATATAACCCCCGAATTTAAAATGCTCCGATCGGGATTTGAACCCGAGTTTGAGCCGTGAGAGGGCTCCGTCCTTGACCGAGCTAGACGATCGGAGCAGTAGTAACCAATTTATTGATTGCTTCCATATTTATATGTTATTGTGGTTTTGATGTTCTCGGAGAAATATGCGCCTGTAATGCTCAGCCAGATAATAGGCAATGATAGCGCTGTTTCTATGCTTATGAACTTTGCGGAGAAGATCCATAAGGGAGAGAAAACAAAACCCATAATATTGGTAGGGCCTTCTGGCACAGGAAAGACATCTGCTGCAAGGGCTCTTGCTTATGGAAACAGCTTTGAGCTTCTTGAAACGACTGCAAGCGACTATCGCGATGCGGAAACGCTGAACAGAACCATAATACCCGCAGGGAGCAGCAGGGGATTGTTTGGCAAAACTACCGTAATACTTATGGATGAGATAGATGAGCTTTCCAAGAAGTACGATACGGGAGTTGAAAGAGCGGTAGACAAGTTTCTGAAGAGCACAAAACAGCCTGTTATATTCACAGCGGAGGATTACTGGGATCCTAGCATAAGATTTCTCAGGGGAGCTGTTGAAAAGATTGAATTCAAAAAAGTAAGCCAGGATGTGATTTTTGCTTTCCTGAAAAAGATAGCAGACAGAGAAGGAATCGGAATAGAAAAAGAGCTTCTGGAGATGCTTGCCAAAAGATCCAATGGCGATGTAAGAGGCGCCCTTAACGACCTTGAGGCACTTCTAGGCGCCAGCAGAGAGCTTATAGAGAACATAGGCATACGCGACACTAAGATGGAGATTTTTGGAGTTCTTGACAAGATATTCACTTCTGCGAACTTCGATATATCGAGAAACGCAGTCATGAAGAGCTCTGTAGACACAGATATGCTCCTGAACTGGGTTGATGAGAATATACCAGTAAGGTACTCCTCAAAGGCGAGCAGGCGCGACGCTTACTATAATCTCGCCAGGGCAAGCAAGTTCTCCTCGAAGGCGAGCAGGACCAACTACTGGGGTTACCTCAGGTATTCGAGCGTATTAATGTCTTCAGGAGTTGCCGTCTCCAATGACGGCTATGTTAAATTGCTTAGGCAGTACAGCTTCCCTTCAAAAATAAGGCATATGAGCAGTACCAAGGAGGAGAGATATGCCATGAATGAAATAGCAGATAAGCTTGGCGAAAAACTGCATACCAATAAAAAGAAGATAATCAAGGATTATCTGCCGCTTATGAAGCGTATTTTCGAATCTGAAATCGATAAATTAGGTGAGGAAGAAGCACTCGAAAAGATAAAAACCAGTTATGGGCTTGAGACTGAAGATATTGAATTTATACGCTCTTCCTGATTTTTGTTTTATTTCCTATTTCTGGCATCTTGGTCTTTGTCCAACGTATCTACCATCATCTCTGCGGCTATAGTAACTGGATTTATTACATGTGCGACTTCGAGATCAGTGAAATGCGATGCTGCATCCTGGCTATATGCTATTACAGAGATATTGGCATTCTGTGCCAGCTTCTTTATCACTAAGACGACATATACTGCTTTGGTGCTCTCGTTTATATCCAGGATTACATCGCTTGCGAGATTAAATCTGAACTTTTCCATGTCGATTTTCTGAGTATAGTCTGCAAGATATGAAACATAACCCTTATCGCGAAGCGTGTCCGCATTGGTCTTGTCGGAAGTTATGATTATAAAGTTCCTTCTCTGCGATTTCAGCTTTTCTGCTATGAGAGTATTTGTAGGACCGTAACCCACAAGTATTATGTGGTTTTTAAGATGCCTTTTTTCTACCCTTGACAACCCTGAATAAAGTTTTTCGACTCGTTCGCTCAAAAAATCACTTGAAAGTACGGTAACTGCACTAAGAAATATGGTCAGCCCCGAAATTATCAGTATTATAGTAAAGACCCTGCCTATATTAGTAACAGGCACTATGTCCCCATAGCCCACTGTGGATATGGTTGTTATTGTGAAGTATAGTGCTTCTATTGAATTGGTTATAGGCACGTTGAAGTTGCCATACTGCCCTAATATGTAAGAGCCGGCTGTGCCGTATATTAAGACCGCTGCGATTGCGGAAGTATAAAGCAGAAGCTTCTGGTTTATATGCATAGCTATCTATTTGACAACTCAATTTAAGAATTTATCTTTTTCCGATTGAGGATAAGGCATTGACAGGTTTTCCCATTATCTGGATTCATAAGGCAGCCAGACGTCCTCTCGCATCTTCTATTATGGATCTGAGTATCTCTTTTTTGTCCCCGTATATGCTTACTTTTATACTTGCAGCGTTCTTGTGCCCTCCGCCTGAATCTATTCCTGAAGAATAGATTTCTTTCATCTTCTTTATTATTTCAGGTATGTTGACAATTTCACTTACATTTCCAGCAGCTCGCATTGATATGAATTGGTTATAATGCACTATTGCCATGTAATGCTTTCCACCTCTTGCATCTGCTTCAGTAAGGAGTTTTGAGGCGAACCTTCCAGGCAGAGGATATTTGGTGTCTTCAGATCGTATCTCAGAATAATCTAGGACAAGAATCTCATGGCTTCCTGCTTTCAGATGTTTCATCTGCAGAAATGCCCTGTCTAGAACCTCATCAAGCTTTACCTTGGCGTAATTGAAGAATTCGGACTTTTTCTTTTTATCAGAAAGTATGCTTTCTATTTCAGAAGGCACAATATTTCCGTCTGCTTTTGAGATTATGATGGGATCGCTAGTCAGAAGGTCGAGAATTGCTGCTTCTTCCCTGCCTGTAGAAAGGTCAGATCCGTGAATGCTGCTGTCGCCTATAAGTGAAGCGCCTTCCATGTCTTTTGTATCCGAATCGTGGAAAGCATGGGCGAATGCACAGGTCAGGTATCCTGCAGTATAATCTGAGCCGCTTCCAAATTCCCATGGATTTATATAATTTTCAAGAGTTATGCCGCTGAAGTTTTCCTCGATTGGATGGTGATCCAGCCATATTATATCAAAATTATTACGCAAAGCTTCGATTCCCCTGTTGCTGTTTTCTGAAGTGCCGAAATCGGTAATAAGAAGAAGCGGTTTTTCTATTGTGCTGAAGTTGTTCGCGACTAAGGTATCCCATTCGGCGTCTGTTGCTGTATACATTACACTTCTATGCATTATCCAGATTATATTTGGTTTTAAACCCATTTTTTCTGATATGCCCTGTATTGACCTATTAAGCGCCACTGCGCCGCTTGAGCCATCTGCGTCATTATGAAAGCGTATTATGACAGGAGCTCCCAGGATTAGCTTTCTTAAAAGAAGTTCTACAGGTTTCCTGAAGTGCTCCCAGAGCTTTGAAGTCGTAGTGTCTAATTCTTTTATGCCTGTAAGATAAGGAGTTTTTTTGAATATTTCTTTTGTGTTTGAGTCCAATTCCGAGAGTATTGCGTTTGCTGCGAGTTTAGCAGCTTTGTCTTCGGAGGGCAGAGGCATGCCTTCTTCAATGACCATTCCTGCCTTTAGCAGTAATGCTTCCCTTGCCTCCCTGACTCTTATTTTCTTTTCGTATAAGGAGATGAGAATGGCTGGATTCCCTGAGCCGTGTTTTACTGATGTGACTAGCTCTTCCATGTATAATGATCTTAATTGGTGCCGTTATAATATATATTGTCTACGCATGCCTGGTTTAGGGTAGAGTTGGTTATGTAGCCGCAGTACTGTGAGTCGTTGTATTCTTGAGCCAATGAGGCATAACATTGGTAGGATGCCAGAGTTGAATTTATAGCTCCGCATATGCTTGCGTTTCTTTCCACAACTGCGCTGCTTACCTTAACTAAATCGTTACATGACTGGGAGTTTGTGGCATTGTATTTGCTGCATAACTGGTCCAATAGCTTTGAGATTGTCATATTGGAAGAATAGTTTTTTGACATGTTTGAATAATATGAACCAGGAATGGATGAGTTGTAGCTGTATGTAACGCATAAGTTATACAGCGAAGGCACGTTTATTGAACTGCAGCTTGACTGGTTGCCTGTTATTTCAGATACAGAGAAGTAGCAGAGGTCCCTTGCCGAATATTGCTGCCCTGAGCTGGATTCTATATAGGATATAGGAGTTAGGCTGGAGGAGAATACTGATAGATTCGAATATTTGGGTATCTCTTCCGATAGGGATATTATGTTTAAGACCTCACTCTGGTTTGTAGTATTTGGTATGTTAGAGCAGTAATTTGCATCCTTGCTGAATGCTGCCATACCCAGATATATTGCTGAAGCACATTCATCCGCATGTGTGCCATTGCCCATTTTTGAACATAGGGATAAGTTATCCCGGCTTATTGCGACCGATGCCATGCATGAGGATCTCTCAGATCCGTTTAGTATCATGCATGATTTTGAGGATAAGCCTAAGCTTGAGCTCTCGGTTATGCATTGGTACCTTAATGTCTGGTTATCTATTCCACCGCATGCGAGTGTATTTGAAGTGAGGGAGGCTATTCCTGCGTAACATGAGGCTGAGGTCTGGCCCTGCATAAGGCCACATACAGAGGCATTCTTTGTAGAATATGCAAGGCGATATAGGCAAGCATACCTGTTCTGGGATAGCACTATTGAATTGCATTCTGAAATGCCGCTTGAAGGATGTATGCTTAACAGGTATCCTAATCCAGCAAGAAGAGCAGCAAAGGCAATCACCCCCATATATACAAGAAGCTGGTCCTTTCGCTCAAGAAGATTAAAGTTGCTGATTAGCTTTTCACGCATATTGTTTTTTCCCATTTTCAGGCAACCCGTAAGGATTCATACCTTTGCAGAATTATCTTAGTTATCCGGATAAGCTTATTATTGTTTCTTTCTTTATAATGTTTCATATCGGGCTGCGTGGATGAACAAGAAATTTGTTTCTTTGGGAGTGATCCTACTGATTGCTGGATTGCTGGTAGCTTTCTCTTATTCTTCGCAGAGTGGAAAGCAGGCCGGTACACTGTCAAGGCAGAACATTATAATTGCGCCAAACAGTCTTGTCTACTCACCTATAGTCCTCAATAAGACAGATGTGGTGTACGTTGTCTACACATCAGATAATGTGCCAATTAATTTTTATCTTGTAAACAGCTATGCATTTTCAGGAATAAGGCAGAATATCACCAAGGGATACCTTCCCGGAAATTTTATATCCGATTACTCAGGAAGGGGATTATACATTGCAATTAAAAACAGTTCCCATGGGATCTTCCCGTATACGAGCAATTTTTCAAGTGATGGATTTTCAGCGCCTACATATTACAATGGAACTGAGATCCTCGGCGTTGGAACTTATTATATGATATATGCAAACTCAGGCAATGTGCCTTCAAATATAACTTTCGGATATGTTCTGCCGAACACGGCTATAATCAATGAGACGCAGAACTTTGTCTCTTCAGGCATGGGTGTTTATGGAAGTGTTTCTGCGCTCTTATTCATGGGAGGCATTATACTTATAGTGTGGGGAGTCATAGCAGAAGGAAAAGAGAAGGATGAATCTAAATATAAAGAAGAAGAGATACAGAAGATGTATAAGCAGATAGAAGGAAGGCATACCTCAGAACAGGACAATTCCGGCACTAGAATAAAGACTAGAAATAAGAAAGCAAGAAGGAAAAACGGAAGAAGGACAAGCCGTAAAGATTTGGAATGAAGGCAAGCTTATTTTGATTTCCATATTTTCCATTAGCTATAAAAAGATTCAACTCTTATGATTAATTGATAAGATGGCAAGAAACAAGGTTATCTCTGGCATTACAGGGCTTGACAAGATGCTAAATGGAGGCATACCGAAGTCCAACCAGATAATAATAGCTGGTGGGCCTGGAACAGGAAAGACCCTTTTATGCCTTGAGTATCTTTATAGAGGAGCCCTTTCTGGAGAGACTTCAATACTTTTTTCACTTGAAGAAGAAACAGCCTTGCTTATAGAGAATATGAAGGAAGCTTTCCCTAAGTTTACCGAAATAGACAGGCTCATTGCCGAAGGGAAGCTGATTATAAAAGGGATGGATCAGGCATCTTCGCTGATACAGAAGGACAAGAAAGGCAACATATTCACGTTTACTACCACAATAGAAGACATTGAAGAGACAATAGTAGAATCTGGAGCCACTAAGGTAGCGATTGATTCGATATCCGTAATGAAGCTTTTTGTCAAGGATCCGTATGAATACCGAGGGGTCTCTTCAAGTCTTGTAGGCATGCTGAGGAGGCAGGGTATAACTGCCCTTCTCACAATGGAGATAGAGACCTCTGACAAAAGCAGGCTTATGTTTGAGCCTGAATTCTTTGTTTATGATGGAATAGTCATACTTTATCTGAGCGGAGGGAACGAGGAAAACAGAGTGCCTTCCATAGAAGTCATAAAAATGAGGGGCACGCAGCACAGTTTTTCTACAGTTCCATACGAGATAACCCCAGAAGGCATAAACCTTCTTCTCATACCACATAAGGAATGACTGATACTTTCATTCGGCATTAAAAAATGCGGTCTTTTGATTTTTAGCCGGAATTTTACTTATTCCGGAATAAACATCTCAGATATTATTTAGCCTCATCTTCAATTCTTCTGCTGAAAGTTTTGTAGTGAGGAGAGGCATGTGCTCTATCTGGGCTATTTTTATTGCAAGCTTGTCAACCTGGTCAAGGTTCTGTATTACGACAAGTTTTGGTTTTATAGGAGCTACACGGACTACAACCATTGGCGACCTTCCCGTGCTAACCTGGTCGAAAATGAATGCCCTTTCAGTTGTTGTGCCGAACAGTCTTGGATAGTCGGAAGGTGATATCTCCAATATTACCCTGAGACTGTCAAGAAGAGTGTATCCGAAAAGCTTCATTGAATCTAGATAGCCGGGATTTGCAACTATTTTAGCCTCTATTATCCTGGCAAAATCAACACCGCTTATAGGTGTTGTGAAGTCTTTTAGTGAAAAGAATGTATTGTCTTCCTTTGGCTTGTTGAATTTTTGGAGGTTCCGGGTCACTTCGCCTCCTTTTGCAGCATCAATAGCCATTAATGCGGTTATGAATCTGCGTATTATCCCTACGCCAGGGCTTGCTCTTCTGTTGCCCTCGTAATCGCTTATTGTGGATGTGGATATCTTAAGATATTTGGCAAGCTCTACTTGAGATATGCCAAAAAGCTCCCTCCATTTCTTCATTGTACTTCCAGGAGTATCGGAGAGGGCTATCTCACCGGCTATCCACTCTTGTATTGAATCCATTGATTCACATCTTTATTATGTTTCCATAGATTATTATAACATTGCAAAAAAACAGACGAACTGCATTTCGTCAGTTTATATCAGTATCTATATGCTTATGCTTATTTGTTTGATTTCATGATGGCCCTGGAATAGTTGCAGAGGTGTTGAAAAATTTATACCTTACATTCTTATATGTCAGAGAATAGATTATAATATCTTATTTATTAGAAATTAATTAGTATTTTTTCCTTTTGGGTATAAATATTAAGAACGTAATTGATTTTTTTATGTTTTAAATACTGGAAAGGAATATAGAAATCCAGAGTGTAACTCTGCATTGGCATAGATTATGGAGTATTATTTGAATAGAGATTATCCCACCGTACGTTTGGAACCGAATAAAGATAAATACGGGATGCGGAATAATAATGTTCAGCATACGCTAGGAAGTCCTTTTCGGATAAAGGAGATTAATTACCCAGTATCCAATGAGAGATATTCTGAAGAAACCCTTGAATTCCTAAGAAGAATAGAGAATATTGAAAGTTACATCGGGATATGCGGTGGTGGAAATCAGAATCTGGCTATTCTGTCATGCCTTCAGGAAAGAAATAAGTCATTTAGGGTTAAGCTCATAGATGATTCACCTGCACAAATAGAAAATTTTTATAGCATAGCCAAAATCTTTTCTATTTCTTCGGATTCAATAGAGTACCAAGAAAACCTTAAGCATTGGCAATCTAAAAGATTTTCGAAAGAAATCATAGAAAAATTGGGATTTCATTTTCAGCAATTGCCTATTATAAAAAATAGAGTGAATATAGATTTCCATGTTTCAGATATCAATTACTACCTCAGGAATCTCATATCTGAAGGAAGGCATTTTGTCTATCTCTCGAATGTCTTCGGATATGATGCTGATAGACTAAATACGCCTTTAAACATAATATCCGAGGATAATAGATTCAGGAATGGCACTGTTATTATGTCTGTAGACACCAGATCGATAATAAGGCACGCTAATACGGTGGATGTGTCTTTTTTTGAGAAGCGAGGTTTGGATTTCATCAATCACGAATATAAAATGCCATCTGCAGCTGGCCTGAAAGAAGTTAGGAGATAGCATATACCGTATTCTTCCGGAGATTTGTAAAAGAGAGTAATTGTTTTCCCGCTTATTCTGTTCTTGCCTCTTTTAAGGCTTTTGCCATCCAGAGCAGATCGTTTATGAAATCTGCAAAGTGGTCTGGGCCCATGTTCTTTCTTAATGGAGTGAAGAGTTCGGAATTCGAGATTTCTTTATTGTTCCATGTCTTCATTATGAAATCCCAGCTTATATGTATGGATTTTTTTATGGGGACCATGTTTAGCTCTATCGCTACTTGGCGCAGCTGTTCTATAGCCCTTGCGCCGCTTGCACTTCCGTAGCTGACAAATCCTACTGGTTTTCTTGACCATTCGGGAAGAAGCCAGTCCATGGCGTTTTTTAATACACTGGAGTATCCATGGTTGTATTCGGGTGAGATTATTATGAAAGCATCTCCATCATTTATTTTGTTTGACCATTTTTGCACTTTTTCGTCAGCATACTTCATGTTCATCATTGCAGGAGATGTGGGCGAATCGAAGAAAGGCATTGGATAATCCTTAAGGTCCAAAAGTTCTGCTTCTACGCCTTCCCAACTCTTCAACTCTTCGTTTATCCAAGATGCAGGCCTCTGCCCGAATCTTCCCTGTCTTACGCTTCCCAGTATTATTTTTATTTTAATTTTGTTTTCCATGTTAATAGCCTTTAATTGAATGCAGATTGCAATTCGATAATATTTCACAGTTAAAGTATATAATAGTATATGTGATTCTGCTTTGATTTATTTCTTTATGATGTAAAAATTTTGTGCTGTGGATTTTGTATATATAGAATTTGGATGACACACATTAATATATATGATAAAAAAAGATTTACTTTTGTTTGATATGATGCACATGGATTTAATACCGATATGTTATTATTATTTTGATAAATGTGTTGGTTTCAGTTTGGGATTTTGATGATAAGCGAAGTTGGATTTGAATACAAATTTAGAGTTTACGACAATGCAATACAACAGATAGTAGAATTGGCAAGATGCGGAAATCAGAATACGCATGAAGAACTTGATTACTTGCTTAAAGATTTGGATAGAGCAGATAGAACTCCAGAGCCTTTTGCATATTTTGAAACAAATATAAGCCATGGTGGTTTAAAAGCAAGGGAGAAGGGTATTATAGCAGTTAGGAGGGGTGAGAATTTTTATGAAAGAGGAATGGCAGAAAGCCTTAGAGAGCAGAAGCCAAGAATGCCTGTCACCAGTTTTGAGGATATTACCTTGGAACAGTTTTGTTTTAAGAGTTGGGAACTTAATAGAATAAGGACCCTTTATAATGAAGGAAGAGCCGATGATGCTGTAATTCGTTTTTGTAATTTTGTGAACTCTTTTTCTAGGGTTGAAATTAATTTAAAACTCGAAATAGGGAATGAAAAATTGAGGATAATTGACAGGCATGCCATAGGAATAATGAGAGGGTAAGTAACTTTTATACAAAAATTAATGCTTGAATTCGACTTATTTAATTAAAGTTTATATATCTGAAACAGGAACTATTATTGTAGATGATAAGATGAAATCGGTAGTAATTAAAACAGCAAGGGCAGCGGTTTTAACGACAGTTATTCTTGGATCTGGCATGCCTTTGCTTCGAGCTGATTCAGATAATTCGAAAATGGCAATAGACCAACAGACTGTGAAAGTGATATCGGAATTGATAGTTCTGAAGAGAGAGGAAGCTATAGAAAGAATAAATAAAGAATTGAAAAAAGATATTGGCAAAGCGTCCATACAGGATCTTGAGACGTTTGCTTCCAGATTGAAAAACAATACAATAGAGGAGCTTAATAAAAAGACATCTGATGCACAGAATGGTAAAGACAAAAAGGATTTGGATACTTCACTTGATGATGTTGTAGGTATGATAGCAGGAGTTACAGGTATAATGGCAGGATTAACCTTAGGGATACTAACGCTTTCGTTAATAAGGAAGGATAACTGATTGGAAAGGATGAAGAGGAAAGGAAGGTTTCCTTTTCCTTCCAGACAACCTGTTACGCTAAAAATCCGAAATGCTTATGAGAAAAATACTCAGTTAAGGATAACCCATAGGTATTATTGCAAATAAAACTTTTACGAGGCATGGGCCCGCGGAGAATCGGACTCCGGGTCTCCTCCGTGTGAAGGAGGCGTCTTACCATTCGACTACGAGCCCATATCTTGACTTGACATTTGATTTTGCTGCTTTCTCTTTTGTGCTTGATCTTAATTGCTTGTTTGTTATAAGGAGAATAGGTAGTGGCTAAACATTAAAATATTCTTTGAATTTGAGTGTGGTCTCTACTTTTTTGCTTCTTCCCTGCTTTACTGTCTTGACGAAATCCTTTTCTTCAAGTTCTTTCATGTACTCGTATGTGGAAGCGCCGAAGAGCTTCACTATTCTGCTCTGGAGTATTCCATTGTTCTTGTTTATGTAGGCGAGTATTCTCAGTGAACCCCTGCTCAGGTCCGGAGCGTTTGCGAGCCTGCCTACCTTTGAAGCATAAGGCTCTTTGAGGCTGAACATGTATTTGTCACTTATTCTGAGTATTTCCAGCGAGGTGTCTCCGCTTCGGTATTTTTCCACAAGCTTGTTTAATATCTCCTGGAGCGGGCCGAGCGATGCCATGCCTACAATGCTTGCTATTTCAGAGAGGCTCAGAGCCCTAGGAGACATGAAGAGAGCAGCCTCAACGAGTTTGCTGTATTCTGAAAAATCATCCATTTTTTAGCACCTGGGGCCCTGCCTCATTTTATCTTTATTACGACATCCTGGAAGAAGCTTTCCTGTATCAGGGATACTCTGCCTTTATTTGCAAGAAATAGCAATGGAATGAATAATTCCAGAAGAAGGTCGTCCATTTCTACAGCAGAGAGAAGATATGAGAGTGTTGTCATCTTTTCCTTATCTGCATGCTTTTTAATATGGCCATAGACAACCTCCATGTCTTCTTCTATGTTTGCGTCTTTGACAAATGTTGGAATCTGAATTGGAAGAGGTTTGGCTTTTGATGCCTTCTGTTCTGTTATCTTTATTGCTTCGTCTAGAGCCTCTATCAATTCATCTAGAGTGAGCCTGCGCTTTACAGGAGGGCGTATTCTGGGAACAAGCTCCTCAACTAAAGGAGTTACTCTCCCAAAATCTGCCGTCTCCTCAATGAACTCCTCTTCATTTGAGAATGTCAGCATGCTGCTCTTCATTCTCAGGAGAATAGAAGCAGCGAGAATTATGTTGGCAGGTATTCTGAGGTCCATCACTTTTAGAGCCTTGACTGCGCTTATGTAGCTGTTTACGAGCTCAGTTATGTCTATGTTCCACGGATCAAGCTGCTGTTTCTCCACCAGTTCTATGAGAAGCTCCTTCCAGGTATCATAATTTACAAAACTGACTAGGTCTAGCTTTTTCTGCCCGGCTGGCAGTATCTCTTCCACCTGAATCGCCGCCATGGATTTAGTATGAACTCTATAAATAAATATCTTTTGAATTTTCTCGAGGCATGAAAGAACCGGCTTCAGCATTATTGGATTGACTTCGTAGCATGTTGTATTACCTTAATATTATTTAAATTTAAGTGTTGTAAATAAAATTGTGTTTCTTTTTATGTGGGTTAATCCGAATAACTAGTTGTTAATGATGAGCAAGATAGAAACTATTGATGAGGTCTTGGCGGCTGAAACCGAGGCTCAGGAGAAGATTGAGAAGGCCAACGCTGCCAAAATCTCCAAAATAAATAAGGCAGAGGAGGAGGCACGCGAGATCATAGAAAAGGCAGAGAAGGATAGCATTGCAATAAAGGAAGGCGCAGTGAGGAGTGAGAAAGAGAGGGTAGAGAGAGATAAAAAACATAAACTGCTTGAGGCAAGAAAGAGAGCCGAAGAGATAGAATGGTTAAAAATAGATGATGATGCTGCAAACGAGATTGCAGCTGAGGCAGTAAGAAAGATAATCGGTGAATAATTGCTTAGATCAGAACCAATGCAGAAAATCAGAATTATCTGCCTGAATTCCGATAAAAAAAAGGTTGTTGCTGCTCTTCACAGGATGGGCATGCTTGATCTCAGGAAGAGTTCACTTTCTCTGGAAAACGATTCTCCCGAAGGATCTGTTTCTACGCTCTCCGACAGTATATTGAGCATTGAAGGAGCAATGAATGTCCTTGAAAAACAGAAAGTAACCAGGGAAAAGCACGGAAGTGTTGAGGAAGTGCTCGCCAGGGCAGATGCATGCAGAAAGACAACAGAAAAAATATACAGCCTTCTAAATAGAAAAAAGCAAGTAGAGGAGGACAACACGCTCTCCAATTATGCGCTCCGCGTCGCTGAACTTTTTAAAAAGATTAATATAGATTTTTCAAAGCTTAGGGGAGAGACTCTCGGATTTAAGGCCTTTGTCGGTGATGAGAGGCAGGTAGCCGTAGTAGAGTCAAATATAAGGAAGATGAAGGTAGAGCATGAATTCATAACTGAGAATGCAGGAAAGAAAGAGAAACTTATATTTATAGCTTATGAAAAAAACAGAAACATAGATGAAGCTTTCAAGAATGTGAAGCTTGAGGAGATTGACCTTCATGCAACATACATTGAAGGGAAACCCTTAAACATAATAGAGAAGATGAGTGATGCCAGAGAGAGAAATAAGAAGATTCTTGAAGGCATAGCTAATGAACTGAAAGAGATAAGCGTTAAGGAGTATTCAAAGCTTGCAAATACCAAGGAAATGCTAGAAATAGAGAATTCTAGAGAGGAGGCTCTGCAGATGTTCAAAAAGACAGGCAAGGCAGTAGTGATAGAGGGATGGATACCTATCAAAAAGGAGGCAGAGCTCTCCAGAGTCGTCGGGCATGCTAGCGAGGGCAGATACGCCATAGAGAAGCTTAGCGGAAAGGATGAACTTGCCCCAACATATCTCAACAGGCCCAAGATATTCAAGCCTTTTGACTTCCTCATGAATTTCTACTCTACCCCAAGAAGCGATGAGATAGACCCGACATGGATATTCATAATATCCTTCCCGATATTTTACGGATTGATGCTTAGCGATGTCGGATACGGACTTCTCTCCCTTGCTTTTGTAACATATGTGGCGAAGATAACCAATCCAGAGGGGCTTGTCCACAACACAGCAAAAATATGGCAGCTTACCTCCATATCCGCAATAATATTCGGTGTTTTGAGCAACCAGTATCTGGGTGTAGGATTGAATCAGTATTTCATACCATGGTTCCACGGATTCAACTGGTTCAGCAATGTGACCTCATTGATAGTAATAACAATATTGTTCGGAATAGTCCAGGTATGCCTTGGATTGATGCTTGGATTCTTTAATAATATGAAGCATGGACATAGGAAACATGCACTTGCAAAGCTCTTCTCAATCGGAGTTGTCATACTTGGCACAGTAGCAATCGCAGGCGCATTCTTTGGGCTCTTTGCTGCAAATATAACAATAATTGCTGCAGTTGGGGCAGTGCTCTCAATAGTAGGCATTGTGGCATCAAACCCGGGAGAAGCAACAGAGATAACCAGCCTTGTAACTCATCCGCTAAGTTATTCAAGAATAATGGGATTCGGTCTTGCAAGTGTCATAATAGGCTTCCTTATAGACAAGGCATTCATGCCAAGCCTGAGCCAGGGACCCTTTATAGTATTATACATAATAATATTCCTTGTGCTTCACTTCCTGAATATGATACTCGGAATATTTGAGGGAGCTGTACAGGCAGTGAGGCTTAATTTCATAGAGTTTTATACAAAGTTTTATACTGGAAGCGGAATAAAGTTCAACCCTTTCGCTTACAGAAGAGTTAATACTGAAGAATAATGGTGAAAACATGGTAGTGTCATTATCGATAGGAACGGCAATAGCAGCAGTTGGAGCAGGCTTGGCGATACTCGGAGGGGCCATAGGTACAGGAATGGCTCAGGCAGCAGTAGGATCTGCAGGTCTTGGTATGATAGCGGAGAAACCGGAGAGCACAGGAATTGCACTTCTCTTCTATGTGCTTCCTGAAACACTGCTCATATTCGGTTTCGTAGTCGCAATACTTATAATGCTCTCAGCAGGGCTCATATAGCCAAGGTAGTAAGATGCCTTTGGAGAATGTGAGAAAGAAGATCCTTGATGAGGCTGAGGAGACAGCTTCCAGAATAAAGGAAGAGGGCTCCTCAGAGGCTCACAGGATACTTTCCGAGGCTGAAGCGAGAGCCAAGGAGATAGAGCGCAAGGCACAGGAAGATGCCAATGCCGAAACAAGGAGAATGTTGAAAGAGCATGAGATTGCAATAGGGATAGAGATAGAGAGCATGCTTGCTGAGGCCAGGGGACTTGCTCTCGAGAGAGTTACAACAGATATTGCCTCAAGGATGAAAGGCATCCTTAAGGAGAAATACATGGAAGAGATGCTTGAATCTGGAATCTCCAAATTCGGTGAGGTTTACCCTGGCGAGATAGTTATTTTTGCATCTAAAAATAATCAGAAGCTTGTCGAGTCGCTGAAGAAAAAGGTAGTCGTCAAGAATCATGATGGAGAGGATATTCTCCTGAAGTCAAAGGATGGAAGCATGGCCTTAAGGATAAGCCCAGATGTCCTGATAGAAGATAACATAGATGTGGTAAGAAACATGGTCTCTGCAAGGCTCTTCGGTAACAAAAAAACCCGAAATGATGAAAGGACTGAAGAAGAAATGATATGATAGTGGTTTATTGCCTGCAATTCTGAAGAATGCCAGAAAGTACGGATACTCTAGCGCTAGAGTAAATGCTATGAAATCCAGACTTTTGAGCCAGAAGAAACTGCAGGAGATATCCGGCAAGCGCGACATAAACGAGATAATATCCATGCTTTCCGATGAGGATTACAGGAAAGACCTTGAGGAATTTGAGGGAATGAAGTCAAAGTCCGAAATGGTTGAATTTGCTCTGAGCATGAACCTCGCAAGAAATCTCAGAAAGCTTGTAACGCTTGCCAAAGGAGATGACATAGAAATACTCAGAAGCATAACAGGCAGATGGAGCATGCACAATATAAGGATAGCAATAGAGGCTAAGGATAGAAAGAAGGATTTTGATTCCATATCCAAGTATATGATAAATGTTGGGAGATATGGAAACCTTGTCATAAAGGAGGCAATGCGCGAGGATTCTGTAGAATCTATGCTGCATAAGCTGATGATAAATTCACCATACAAGAAGATGCTTCAAGATGCCTCTGAGGCTTATGCAAAGACGCAGAATATCTTTGAGGCACTCTCAGCTATGGACAGGCGATACTACCAGAATATTGCAGAGCTCTCGGAGAAATTAGACAGTGAAGAACATTGGTCAGCTTCGAAAGTCATAAAGATGGAGATAGACATGAGGAATGTCCTTACAGCTATAAGGGCTAAAAAGGCAGGCATTAAACTGTCGGGCTTTTCTAGTCTGCTTATACAGAATGGAAACATCCCTAAGAATGAGATAGAGAACATTTACAACGGATCTAAGGATCTCTCGGAGATGGTCTTGCAGCTGAAGTTTTTCGACCTTGGGGATTCTTTGGCTTTTTACAATAACGACGAGTCGAAAAGGCTCCTTGTGTTCGAGGTAGGCATAAGAAGGGCGATGATAAAGAGCGCAGAGAAGTACACAGGACACAGGATACTCTCTTTTGCGACTATACTTTCCTACCTTTATATGAAGGAAGCTGAGGTTTATCTGCTGCGCATCATAGCCAATGGCAGCGAGTATGGCCTTGATAGTAAAGACATGAATATGCTGATAGGATGGAAAACGGCAGAATGAATAGTAAATATAAGATAGCCGTGATAGGCAGGCCTGAGCTTACACTAGGATTCAGGCTTAGCGGCACACCTATATCATATGATGCGGAAGGAGGCGAAGATGCAGAAAATGCAGTAAGAGAGTTGATGCAGAATAATGAGATAGGCCTTGTGATAATACCCACAGTGCTTGCAAGAAAAATAAAAGACAAGAAGATACTGAATATTATAGAAAGCAGCATTTCACCCATATTTGTCGAGATACCAGAATATGGAGATGAGAAGAGCGCAGACACATTGAGAAAGCTTATAATCAGGGCAATTGGAATAGACATAGCCGGTAAAAAATAATAAAAAGTGTATGTTATGGGAGCAATCAAGAGAATTTCAGGTCCTTTGGTGATAGCCAAAGAAATGACGGGCAGCGGCATGTATGACGTAGTACATGTAGGAAACACAAACCTTATAGGCGAGATAATACAGCTCAAAGGAGACGATGCCGTAATTCAGGTATATGAGGACACTACAGGATTGAGGCCTGGAGAGAAAGTGACTTCTACAGGACTTCCATTCTCTGTGGAGCTGGGTCCGGGAATACTCAGCAATATTTATGATGGAATACAGAGACCGCTCAGCGCTATAGAAAAGAGCAGTGGTATATTCATAGCAAAAGGAGTCATAGCTGCGCCTTTGGATAGAAAGAAGAAGTGGAAGTTTGAGAAGGAAGCTGGAATTAAAAAGGGTTCCAAGGTATCTTCCGGAACCATAATAGGACATGTACAGGAGACAGAACTCATAAAGCATTATATAATGATCCCTAATGGAATAGAAGGAAGTATAGAGAGCATTGAATCCGGAATCTTTACAATAGAGGATATAATCGCTGAAGTTGATACTGGGAACGGGAAGAAGGCAGGAATAAATATGATGCAGACAAGGGCAGTGAGGATTCCTTCTCCTATAAAGAGCAAATATAGAGTAGATGAGGCTCTGAAGACAGGAACAAGAATAGTCGATACATTTTTCCCCATAGCGAAAGGAGGAACTGCGGCAGTGCCTGGGCCTTTCGGCAGCGGGAAGACTGTCCTGCAGCAGAGCTTGGCAAAATATTCTGATGCTGATATAGTCATATATACAGGATGTGGGGAGAGGGGCAACGAGATGACAGACGTTCTTGTCGAATTCCCTGAGCTTAAAGACCCGTCTACGGGAAGGCCGCTTATGGAAAGGACCATACTCATAGCAAACACCTCCAATATGCCAGTAGCTGCAAGAGAGGCAAGCATCTATGCCGGAATAACAATAGCGGAGTACTTCAGGGATATGGGATACAATGTTGCAATGATGGCAGACTCCACTTCAAGATGGGCTGAGGCAATGCGAGAGATATCTGCAAGGCTTGAAGAGATGCCTGGAGAGGAAGGATATCCGGCATATCTGCCAAAGAGGCTTGCTGAGTTCTACGAAAGAAGCGGAAAGGTAGAAGCATTGAATGGAAAGACAGGCTCGGTTACAATAATAGGTGCAGTCTCGCCTACCGGAGGAGACATAACCGAACCGGTATCACAGGGAACGCTTAAGGTAGTCAAGACCTTCTGGGCTCTGGATGCCTCACTGGCACAGCAGAAGCATTTCCCTTCAATAAACTGGCTAAACAGCTATTCGTTGTA
>JAKBRL010000005.1 GCA_021845465.1 Microcaldota archaeon | reverse complement strand
TAATCCTCTATAGGATGTTGACAAATAGTCATAAAGCGAAGATAGGCGTGATGAATGACGAAATCATAAAATATTTTGATGACGAAAACATCTCATAATGTTCTCCAGTATGGAATAAAACCAGGTCCGTTGAGTTCAAATGTCAACTTCCTATCTATGCAAAGGCGTGATATTTACAAAGGCAAGAAAAGTGGCCTAATTAGTCTTACAATATATGTAAAATTCATATGGCATTTTCGGATCTGAGTAGGCGTTTCTTCTTCCGGTTACCTCCCTTTCCGGAATAACCTCCCAATTCGCCGCTACTTTTTATTACTCTATGGCAGGGTATTTCAGGCGCAAGGGGATTTCTTCCGAGGGCATTTCCCACTGCCCTATATGAATTAGGCCTGCCTATTCTTTCTGCCAATTCTTTGTATGTGAGTGTTTTTCCTTCTTCAATCGACGCGGTTGCTATCAAAACCTCAGTCTCAAATTCAGTTAGATGGAATTGGCTAAGCAGCTTTCGTAACTGCATCTCTTTAATCTTCATCTTAATCTTTTACTGACTCAAGCAGACTTAGTATATTCCATATGACTGTTCTCGCATATGGTGGAAGGTTTATGTCATTGCTTACCTCGTCTATCTTGTAGGTTGCGTTCGAGGCTTTTACCGCATAGCCTTCATCCTTCTCCAAGGCACCTTTAGCCTCGTCAAGTGCACTCTTTACGTTCCTAGGCACGCTGTTGTCATTCAGCAATACATCTATCTGCTGCTTTATCTGGGATATTGTCTCCTCATGCTTTTTGTCTTCATCTGTCATATAAAACACCTAAATTCGGGCCCGGCGGGATTTTCAAAATTCATGGGAATTTCTTTGAACCCGCGACCATCAGATTAGAAGTCTGCCGCTCTGTCCAAGCTGAGCTACGGGCCCTCATACATTATACGTAGAAGTATTCTTTAATGGTTTTGGTCATTCTTTCGCCAGCCTCTACTGTAGATATGCCTTTAAGTAAAGCTACTTTTTCAATTACTGATAACACATCAGAAGGTTCCTTTCCTACAGCAGGCGAATCTGTCTCAGCAACAATGCTGTCTATGTCAAGAACTTTTATTACTCTTTTAAGCCTTGATGATTCTATAGGCGGTATCGAAACCAGCCATCCTTCCTTCTCTGCTGCTATGGCATCATTCTCATTACCTTCAAAATAATGGAAAACAACATTCTTCACTGCAGATTCTTTCAGTATCTCAAATGTTCTATTTAGTGATCTTCTAGAATGTATTACCACCGGAAGCTCCATTGAGGAAGCTATCTCAAGCTGTTTTATGAAGCCCTTCTCCTGAACTTCAAGAGAAGATTTTTCAGCCATCACAGCGTCGAGCCCTATCTCCCCAATCCCTATAATATTCTTATTCATCTTTAAAATATCCTTCAATTCGTCTATCTTCCAAGCTTCCGAAAGCATAAATTCCGGGCTGATGCCAACTACTCCATAAATCCCGCCATGTACAATGTCTAATGTCTTCATGTTACCTTCCGCATTCCCTCCTGCGGTTATGACTACTCCTACTCCTGCTTTGCGTGCCTTCAGGAATGTCTTCTCCGGCTCCGGAAAGAGATCAAGATGGCAGTGTGCATCTGTAAAAGGCACCTCTCCTTCAAGACTAACTCTCCTAGTAGTTATTTGAGATAAACTCTCCAAAGAACAACCTAATTCCTAACTAATAATTTATATATGCTCATATATAAAATACAATATCAGTAATTCGAAATAAATCGAAATAAAAGGATTAGTCTAAATGCCAAAAAATAGAAGGATCAAAAAAAGACAAACAGAGACATCAAAGCGATTCGTGAGATTATGCTATCTGGCAATAGCGATAAGCATGATTGCCCTGATTATATCTTCATACTCCCTCCTGACTAAAGGCGAAATCGTATATAAAACCGTTTATATAAATGGCACTGGATCTTCAGCCCTGCCCAAGGCATCATATGCAAAATACAACATAACCAGCAGTCTTATAACTCCACTTTACTACCTGCCTAATGACCCTCCAATAACTACAAACATGACATTCGGACAGAGACTTACCGGAATAAACACACAGCTTAACTCTTCAGAACTTTCAATAATAAACAATGCTCCAGATTCATACTTCGAGAAAGCAGGAGCTATGTATCTAAATGGAACATTCGGCAACCTTGTTGGGGGAGTCACTGCCAATAAAGTTCCTCCATTCATAGTAAACGGAAAGCCGTCAGTAATATATCTGGGCTCGATAACCTGCTTCTTCTGCGGAGAGAATAGATGGGCAATGGCTCTAGCGCTTTCAAGATTCGGAAATTTCTCTGCACTGTTCAAAGGATACAGCTCATTCGGAGACTCCAACTTCCCTACTCTATATTGGGCGCCTGGGAGATACAACCAATCCTCAGATGATTTCGGTTCATTCTACAACAGCAAGTACCTGAACTTCATAGCAATAGATGACACGCATCCCATACGCGGAGGCTTTGCCCTTAATCCAATATCCATAATAGAAGAGAACGTAAATGCAACAGGAAATACTGCATATATAGACTCCTTCAGCTACATTCTGAATTTGAGCAGAGTTCAGGCTACCGCTTTCCAGGGAACACCATATACTATATGGGGCGATTATCAGCTTGGAGGTGCCGACGCAGTGGACGTAGGAAACTCCATAGGAAACAACGAATATCAACTTACAAACATGACGCATGCCGAAGTTCTGGCGCAGCTATCCAATCCAAACAACTCCTCATTCGGCTTAGTTGAGTACGCCGCCGCCGATCTCTATGTGGCAATGATATGTTCATCTATAAACAACAATGCGCCAGTATGCTCTCTCTCTTCAATCAAGGCAATTGAGAGCGCAAATGGGTATTGAACATGCCCAAGAATGCCCAAAATAAAATGAGATACATATTTCTCAAGCGCATATTCTCCTCTCCTATAATGGTCCTGGCGTTTGCTGTAATTGCAATCCTTTATTACTTTCTGATTCATTTTCTTATAACAGTAAGCAGCCATGGCCTCTTCCTGATAACACTGCCGTCTTATTTCATATACATGCTTTCGCTCACTTCCTCGCTTCTTATGACAATAAGCATATACCAGATTCACATTTCACTCAAAAACCGCATTCTTGCAGTAGGAGAAGGAGCTACAAGCGCAATTACTACAATAGCAGGAGGTCTGATTACAAGCTGTGGTTGCAGCTCTCCAATACTTTCAACAATATTATACGGCATAGGTGTAAATATTATCGGAGTAAGCGGAGCAATCTCCTTTGTAGCATCAAACCAGGAATGGCTGATAGGAATAGCAATACTGGCAAATCTGATTCTGTCCTATTATTCGCTAGGAAAACTCTACAGGTTGCATGCAAAGAAGCCAAAGGAGAAAGGCAGATAATTCCCTCAGCATGTCCTCTATGCCTGAGAGATGATATACATTTATATACTTCACATCAAAATCCAAATACTCTACGAAATCTACTAAATGGAAATTGTTTATATAGATGCCTTCCAATATGGTAGGGGCTTCTTAACCACAACATATGGTGGTTTCTGAGCTCGTATATACAATGTGTTGTGTGTTGGTTATATGGTATGGGACAAATTTTCTAACGTAAAAAAAAGAGATGGGGAGATAGACGAATTCAGACCTGAAAAGATAGGAAGCGCTATACGCAAGGCAATCCTTGCAACCCGCGGAAACACTTCAAATATAGATGTCAACGCACTTACCGAACATGTCCTTAAAGGAATAGAGGTACAGTATAAAGGATACAAGACACCGGACGTCGAGGGAATCCAAAATCTTGTAGAAAGGACACTAATGGAGTTTGGCCTTTTCGATGTCGCAAAGGCATATATACTTTACAGGGAGCGCCACAGAGAAATAAGGGAACTTCGCCAGAAAGAGATAATAAAAGAGATAGAATCCGGAAAAATCTCAGTTACAAAAAGAGACGGCAGCAAGGAAGTCTTCAGCAACGCAAAACTCAGGGCTCATGTAGCAAGGGCCTCTGCAGGCTTTGAAGGCGTTGTAGACATAGACTACTTGGTAAGGAGCATAGAAGCGGGAATATATGAAGGCATAAAGACATCGGATCTTGCCAAGCTTGCAGTAATGTCAGCCAAGGCAATGATAGAAAAAGATCCAACCTCATACGAAACCATAACTACCAGGCTATTTCTATCATCACTATACAAGGAAGCATTAAATCCAGGATCTTCAAAGGACATAAATGAGTCTTATTCAAAGTCCTTTCCCAATGCCATAAAAAAAGGAGTTGAGCAAGGCCTTCTCGATAAGGAGTTGCTCAAGTTTGATCTTGAAAAGCTCTCAAGAATACTTATTCCTGAAAGGGACATGCTGATGAATTCCAGAGGCATCCAAACTCTATATGACAGATACTTCATAAAAGACAAAAAGACAGGACTGCCTATCGAGGCACCACAATTCTTCTGGATGCGTGTTGCAATGGGGCTTTCCATAAATGAAAAAGATAGGGATTCAAAATCGATGAAGTTTTATGAAACGATCTCTTCACTCAGATTCATACCTTCTACACCAACATTATTCCATTCGGGAACTGTAAAGCCCCAACTAAGTTCCTGTTACCTTACGACAGTAGAAGACGATCTGACTCACATATTCAAGAGCATAGGTGACAACGCACAGCTCTCAAAATGGTCAGGAGGCCTAGGCAATGACTGGACTAACATAAGGGCAACAGGTTCTCTAATAAAAAGCACTAATGTCGAGAGCCAAGGTGTCATCCCTTTCCTAAAGATAGCTAATGATACGACAGTGGCAATAAACAGAAGCGGAAAGAGACGAGGCGCAACATGTGCATATCTTGAAACATGGCATCTGGACTTAGAAGACTTCTTAGACCTCAGAAAAAGTACAGGGGATGAAAGAAGAAGGACACATGACATGGATACTGCCAACTGGATACCTGACCTATTCATGAAAAGAGTGATTGAAGATTCGGATTGGACACTATTCTCACCAGATGAAGTTCCAGAACTTCACCATACATACGGGAAGAAGTTTGAGGAAAAATACATAGAGTATGAGCATAAGGCAGCCAAAGGTGAGATAAGGCTCTTCAAAAAGATGAAGGCACAGCATCTATGGCGCAAAATGATAACCTCCCTCTTTGAGACAGGTCATCCATGGATAGTCTTCAAAGATCCCGCAAATATAAAATCACCGCAAGACCACATTGGAGTGGTTCACAGCTCCAACCTCTGTACTGAAATAACGTTAAATACATCTAAAGATGAAACAGCCGTATGCAACCTAGGCTCAATAAACCTGGCAAAGCATATCTCGAATGGGGAAATAAACAAGGACGCATTAAGGGAAACTGTTACTACAGCAATGCGCATGCTTGACAATGTAATCGATCTAAACTATTACCCTACTCCGGAATCCAGAAATTCAAACATGAGGCATAGGCCTGTAGGCCTTGGCATAATGGGCTATCAGGATGCACTTTATTCTATCTCAAAGAATTTTGATTCCAAAGAGGCTCTTGATTTCTCAGACGAGATCATGGAATTCATATCCTACTATGCAATACTCTCATCTTCAGAACTTGCAAAGGAAAGGGGAGCATACGAAACTTTCAAAGGCTCTAAATGGGACAGGGGCATTCTACCTATAGACACTTTAGATATCTTAGAACAAGAGAGAGAGATGAAGATAGATGTACCAAGAACATCAAAGATGGATTGGGAAGTTGTCAGGGAATCAATAAGAAAGCATGGCATGAGAAACTCAAACACCCTGGCTTTGGCTCCTACCGCAACAATATCCAATATAGCCGGATGTTATCCATCAATAGAGCCAATATACAAAAACATATATGTAAAATCAAACATGAGCGGCGAATTCACTGTGGTAAATACTTTCTTAGTTGAGGATTTAAAAGCAAACGAACTCTGGAATAAGACAATGCTTGAAAAGATAAAGGAGAATGACGGAAACCTGCAGCAGATAGAATCAATACCAAAGGCATTGAAGGACAAATACAAGGAAGCATTTGACATAGATCCGGAATGGATGATTGAGTCAGCAGCAAGAAGGGCAAAATGGATAGACCAGAGCCAGTCCCTGAACATATTCTCAGCAACAAGTTCAGGGAAGAGGCTCTCCGAAATATATCTATATGCCTGGAAAATGGGCCTCAAATCAACATATTATCTGAGGACAATAGCCGCATCTACCATAGAGAAAAGCACCCTCGAGATAACCAACAGAACAGCTCCTATAGTAATAGAGACCAAGACTACTGAGAAGCAGGAGCCGAAGCGTCAGCCAAGTTCGTATACCTACCTGCCTTCAGAAAATCCTGCAAGCGAAGAGAAAACAAATCCAGAGACCGCTCCGATTCAAGTGCATCCAATCTCGGCGAAAGCGGAAGAAGAGTCAAGTTCCAGTCGCATAGCCGAAGCCGTCGAACCAGTACAGGCGCAGGACTTCGACCTACAATCCAAGGTATGCCGAATAGATGGAAGAGCAATGGGGGAAGACGAAGAGTGCGAAGCATGCCAATAATAAGGTGAACCAAATGAAAAAAATTCTCAACGCATCAGAAGTAGATCCTAATAAAATTCTGCCAATAAAATACGAATGGGCCAGAACCCATTATAAAGCAGGAGTAGCAAACAACTGGGTACCGGAAGAGATACCTATGCAGCAGGACATAGAGCTATGGAAAAAGAAAGGGGGGCTGTCAGAGGATGAGAGAAGAATGATATTATGGAATCTGGGATTCTTCTCCACGGCAGAGAGCCTGACTGCAAATAACATAATCCTCTCAATATACAGGCACATAACCAATCCCGAATCAAGGCAGTACCTGCTAAGGCAGGCTTATGAAGAGGCAGTGCACACTGAGATGTTCCTTTACTGCTGCGACTCGTTAGGCTTGGACCCTGACGAAATATACAATATGTATAATACCATACCTACGATAAAGGCCAAAGACGAGTATGTAGTAAATCTGACCAAATCGGTCCTTGATCCAAACTTCAACACTGTAGGAAATGAAAATATACAAAAATTCGTCTACGATCTGGTGGGTTATTACATAGTAATGGAGGGTGTATTCTTCTACGCAGGCTTCGCAATGATGCTCCATCTTCTAAGAAGCAATAGGATGGTCGGCGTAGGCGAACAATTCCAATATGTATTGAGAGATGAAACAGTCCATCTGGCCTTCGGTGCCGATCTTATAAACCAGATAGTCGAAGAAAATTCTGAGATATGGACCGAAGACTTCAAGAAACAGATAACTGATATCATTCTCAAAGGCGTAGACTTGGAGATCCAATATGCAAAAGACGCACTCCCTAACGGAATCCTGGGCCTGAATACTGAAATGATAAAAGACTATATGTATTATATTGCAGACAGAAGGCTTGAGCGCATAGGCCTGAAGAAAGTATTCAACACAGAGAATCCTTTTCCTTGGATGAGCGAGATCATGGACTTAAGGAAAGAGAAGAACTTCTTTGAAACAAGGGTTACAGAATACAAGAACCGTGGAGAGCTCTCCTGGGACTAAACCCTGATTCAGAATGGAGAAGGTTATGCATAGGCTCTCTGAATTCTATCATATCTTCTCTTTGTATTCTCTTCCAATTAATCTCCACTCGCATTTTTCTTAATATAGAGAGTAAGAATTCCGTCCAAACAAAGAACGCTGGAGATGCATACCAAACCCATATGTATAAGTATATTATATATGGGGATTTATTCTAATCCTGATTAGCGCATCAAGGAAATATGATGTACAAACAAGAGCCAGTATCTAAAGGTCATCTATTAAAAGCCATGCCTAAGGCAACCTATGCGGCCATTTTCCTCTCTATCCTTGCAATTCCATGGATTATACTCTCTGTAGGTGCAGTAAATGCGCTTATCCCCATAGTGATAATAATAATACTAATTGCCGCTGCCGCAGGCTCAACAAGAAACTTCAGCTTTTTCAATGTTTTTGGAATAAGCCAGCTCCTAAGTGGAATGGGTTCATATGGGGGTGCAAGCAGGGGATCAATGGCAAAATCCGGTTACGGAATGAGGGCATACCTGGATCCTTTCATTAGATACAAATCAAAATACAAAAACAAGGGCGGCAAAAATGATTATGAAAGTAAGAGGCGTGGAATTCTGGGAGGCATTTTGGCTCAAGCAAGAGTTCTGCGTGGCAGAAAAGGCCCAGCTTCCGAAAGCAATTCAAGGAACGGAAGCTCCTCTTCCAAATCACTCGGAACTCAGCCCGGCAGTTCAGCAGCAAAGACTCCAAGTGCAAATATTCTTAAGCCGCAGACACTGGCAGGTTCTACCATATCAGCAATAAAAGGAACAGCAACCAGGCTAAATCTTATGAAAGGCCCAAAAGGCTCTAAAGAAGCTCCTATAGCTAAAAATACAGGAAAAGAGAAAAAAACGCCAAACTCCGGGACATTTTTCCGTTATGCAACACCCATCTTATGGGGCGTCTCCAAATCCATACATGATACTTACAGAACTTATAAACCAAAACTACCGGATTCAGAAAAGAAAGAGGAAAACGCACCAACCCCAAGGCCTTATGTAGAACAGGCTGCCCTTAGAACACTTATATATGGAGAAGAAGGCAAGGAAATCAAAAGCAGACAGGAATCTATAGAAGCGAAGAAAGAAAAACTCAAATCCCTTGAAGATTCATATAACAAAAAATACAACACATCTGATCTGCTTCTGGCATTCACTCCTCTTCTCAGCAAGACTCTTGATCCGCTCCAGGCTTCTCCAGGCCAGAGGCTAAATTCAAGAAACGCATGGAAGGAACTGACTCAAATCCAGAACTTAAGAAGGCAGATACATGTAGAGGAAGCCGAATCTGAAAGAGAACCAGCAGGCAATCTATATACTGGGCATATGGAAGCTGCACTATCTGATCTGGAATGGTCAAAAACCACACTTGAAAAAGAACTAAAAAATATGGACAAGGCACGTAGGCCAAATGCATACGAAGAACTTCAAAGTACTATAAAAGAGATAGATTCAAAGATAAAAGAAGGCAAAAACCTCAAGGATATTGCACCAATAATGTATGAAAATGTAAAAGAACGACTTGAAGAGATAGAAAAATACACAGGGAGACCTTCCTCGCAGGCAGAGTCTCAAAAAGAACCCGCAAGCGAAGATAAGCAATACAGCCCTCAGCCAGCTAAACAAGCTTCCTCGCAAGAAGAACTCCAAAAGGAGACTGCCAGCCCATCCTTACAAGAGACTGCTCAACAAGAATCCGCTTCTCCTGGAGTACTTTCAGAACTAAAGGAAAAATATGAAAAAGGTGAGATAACCGGGAATCAATTTGATCGTGCATATGTAAGGATATACAATAAGTTGTATGGACCTATTGACAAATCAATAACCCATCATCTTACCAATCCTTACTACAGCAATTATCTCACCGGACTAGGCAGAACCAGCTCCGCAACAACATATGCTGAAAATATAAATTCCTATATAAAAAGCGCAGAGGACATAGTCAAAAAAACACAAAAAAGAATTGCAGCATCTATATGGGGCAACCCTGAAAATCCAATAGAACTCTGATACTGGAGATGCAAAATCCTATAAACTACTCTTCAAAAAACATTTTTAGTTAAAAATAACAGCAAATCCAACCTAAATATGAAATTCTAAATTTGACTTCCATATTTCGATCTTTACGTCAATACTTTATAGCTTGTTATATTATAAACAGTCATGGATAGTCATAGGGCAGCAAAAACAGGACTTATATCTCTGGTTCTGGCCCTCTTCATGGTATCCTCTGTACACGCAACGATAATAGGCATACCTGCCTTCAGCCCAAGCTATGAATGCAATACACTATTCGGAGCACAAACAGGAACCACTATCCCTTCCGGCAATGCAGCTGTAACAGGCGCCTCGTCTTCAAGTTTCCAAAGCCTGATGAATACCTACGGTCTTTCTTATAACATACCTGGAGGCGCAATAGCGCTTTCAATCCTTGCATTGATGATATCATTTCTTGTAATCGCGGTAGCATACGCCCTTGGCAAACTCATTCCCTCATCCAACATAAACAACTGGCTCCAGAAGGAATACTGGGAGGTAATAAAAACAGCAGTCCTTATAGCTATCGTATTTCTTTCGATATCATTCATAAGCAGCATGGGCCTCATCCTAAATGGGAGCTCATCTGCAATACAGGGATATCCTACAAGCGTGCAGAGCCTCGCACTTTATTCAGAAAACTATCTCTGTACTGTAAACAATCAGGCTAATCTTTCTATAGACAATTTTGCACCTTACATATTTGATGTATCATTTGTAAAGTCAATAAGTCTATCTTTTTCCGGAATTCCTATTCCAAATCCGGCATTGGATACATTACTGCCTGCGCTTGCTGCCCTCCCAGTATTTCGCTCCGGAGTAAGTGGTGTATACTTGTATCAAAGCTTTCTATTGGGGGTAAATATCATATATCTTGGGCAATTCTCTTCCCTGCTTACCGATTTCGTAATATACCTTGTAGTTCCAGCTATGGTATTCTATTCTTCCCAGATAGTTATACTTCCTTTCCTTATCTTCTTAGGACTTGCAGTACTCTTTCCCATAGGCATAGTGATGAGGTCTCTTCCTCTTTTTAGAGGAATAGGCGGAACACTCATCGCATTTGCAATAGGCATAGCCATAATATGGCCTTCAATATTGATACTCTTTAATGCTCCAATATCGAACTGGTTCTGCAGTGTAGTAGGAACCAACTTCTGCACTCCTTTAGGCCCAGTCAGTTTTTCACCTATAATCCAGGCATCAAATTCAGCCCTCTCCTTCTGTCAAGATCCTGCAAATCTGCCACAAGGATTCCTGAGCTCAGCCTGTTCCTCGATAGTTACCACAGTAACAACCGTTTTCAACAACCCTACAGGAAATAGCGTAGCCACCAGTGTACAGGGAGTCACAAGCATAATGGGTTACCTTCCGATGGCATTTAGCAGTGGAAGCAATATCTTCCCATTGCTCAACATGCTTGTAGAATACAACCTATACCTGATATTACAGTTCTATGTGCTCGGAGTAATAGACCTAATGATTCTTTATTCACTTACTGATAACATAGCCAAGATGCTAGGCGGAAGCATAAGGCTCAGCCTAGGCAGAAAACTCAAACTCGTGTAATTATGGAACCATTTTTGCTCTTATCCACCGGATTCATAGGCCAATGCCAATACAATATACAGTTCCTTAATTATGACGGTTGGATCAATGTTACGGTGCTGCTGGTTATCGGGGTACTGATGGTCACCTCTGCCGTATATGCAATAAGCGGGCTTCTGCCATCCGACATGAGAGAAAAGCTCAGAGGTGCCGTAAAATACGAATACATACAAGGCATATTCAGCATTGTACTCATAGCGGTGCTGCTTACCGCATCACTTGCAGCTTGCGAGGTTGGAGGAGCACTGACACAAGGGGCATCATATACTTACAGTGATCCATTCCAGTTTGCAAACTACTACATCAGCAACCTTCTTTTCAACAAAGGGATACAGCTTACCAGTCAGATGTGGTCTGCAGGTGTATTATTCATAATAGATGCATTCATAGTGAACTATGTCCTATCTCTGGCAGCAAGTTTCATACCACCAATAACTATAACGAGCGGAAGATTACTTGGGCTGAATATACTTCCAGCCATCGCAGTAGGAGGCAATGATCAGCCAGCGACCATAATATACGACTATAACTCGATACTGTATCTAATTCTAGAGCCACTGGTCGTAGTGACGTTTGGCCTCCTGTTTGTGATATTCCTGGCTCTTTATGCAATAGAATCCCTCTCGCTTACTCTTGTAATCCCTGTAGCGATAATAATGCGGTCTTTATCATTTACTGGGCCAAGGCTTCGTGAAGCTTCAAACGCTTTAATAGCAATAGCCATAGCATTCTATTTTGTTTTCCCACTTACTATAGCAATGAATTATTATGTAGTAAGCTGGACATACTGCCTGGGCAGCCTGACCGGGTGCAATCCTTACGCCACACAGCTTCTCCCATACCAGCTTAATTCTCTGCCTCTCAACCAGCTTCTAAACAACCCTGCTGTAGACTGCAATCTTGACGGCATAGGTGTATGTCCGTCGCAGACTACTCCATTAATAGGCATACCTTTGAACTTTTGGGGGGCTATAGCAAGCTCAAACGGAGGCCTTGCATCAGCAGGAAAAGAGGTATTAACCGGGCTTTACAATCTGCCTGGGGTAATAAACAATTTCACCGAATATACTGCCCAGTTCTTATTCCAGTCAATATTCCTTATAGGGCTTGATGTTGGCATAACCATAGGCTTTGCGATAGGTCTTAATAAGGGCATAAGCACAATAGGGAGCATGATTGGAAGCGGACCTTTCTGGAGTTGATCCGATGAGAAAAATTTTACCTATAATTCTCTCAATTCTTCTCATTTCTATATCCTATTTACCAATAGGATATGCACAATCCACATATCCTATAACCTCAAGCATAAATGTATTTTTCAACTGGATTCCCGTTATCATAATAGGTATCTTTGTATCGGCAATGATACCTATAGTCATGTACGCACTTGCAACGCTGATAAACAACGGCAGACTGAAGCAGATGGCCATAGGCGAATTCTCCCAGGTAGTAGGCACAGCTGTAATAATTGTAATAATAATCTCAGCACTTAATCTCTACGGAAGCGCAATTTATCAATCAGACGCGCAGCTTGCACAATCGGTATCTAACATATGTAGTTCAGCACAGCTGGGCAGCTCTCCTCTGGATCTTACCAACTCCCTCCTGCAGGTTCCGGGTGCCTCCAATCCGGGACCAACTGCTACCATCTGTTCCGGAATAATAAATCCTGCAAGCTCAGGCAGCAGTGATATAACTACAAATATAGACTACGGTCTTGCGGCAACCTACGCAATAGCAGCAAACATCACTTCACAATCAGCAATAAACATCAATGCACTAAACGTATTTGAAGACTGGTATGGAACTCTTTCAGCTCTTGTAGTAACTGAAAGCGTCTGCTATCCGGCAACCTGCGCAGCCAGCCCTGCAATAGCTCCCGCAGGCCCTGCCGCTTTCAATGCTACTTATTCATACTCTCCTTTCAACCTATACGGGAAGATAAGGGGAGGAACTCTCTTCATAGGAGCAGAAGCCCAGCTTGTAACCTATCTGGGAATTGTAGAACTTATTGCAATAATCATAATGCTGTTTGGGTGGCCATATCTGCTAGCAGCCGGGATAATATTGAGATCATCATTCATTACAAGAAGGGCAGGAGGCCTTATCCTATCTGTAGTCATCGTAGGTCTATTCTTATACCCTATGCTTACCCTCTTCGAATACGCAGCGCTTACAAATGCCAACAATCCTCTCAGTCCTATAGGGATACCTCCTACAATTCAGGGAGCAAACCCGTACAATTCAATGCTTCTCACAGGCCTTCCAATTCAAATTAGCTCCACTGCTACTACCTCTCCATCCGGAGAAGTAACTGTAGTAGGCCAAGGCCCTATAGATTACGATTCCCAATTCATTAACTTTTATGTATATCCAAGACTTGATTACATACTGAATTACAATGGATGCTGGCCTCCTGGCGGGAGTGTAACTTTCGGAGAAGCGGAAGTTGCAGGATCATACCTTATTCCAGGAGTGGGCCTGATTCTAGCTGCAAAAGATTTCCTATCAACACTGCCTACTTTCGGCGGAATTCCTTCTCCGGGACTCACATTCCTTGGCGGATTCTCATGCACTCCTGAAAATATACTCACTTCCATATTCAACATATCGAACTTATATGGGATTATATTCGTATCAAGTGTTCTTCTGAATATAATGAATCTTTTGATACTCCTCTCTTCAATAAAAGGGATCTCCTCGCTTCTAGGAGGGGACACAAGCCTGTTGGGGTTGGGAAGGCTTCTATAGTGGTATAATGAGAAAACTTCTTGCTTTGATATTTTTATGCATTCTTCTTATAGGCACTGTAGGCGCACAATCTGCTACGTCTTCCCCTTCTGCTCCTTCAGGCTTTCTAGGCACATTTGCAACACAGACATGCAGTGCCCTTTATAACAACCAGGTAACATTGCCGTCTACCAGTTTAAGTGAAGTAGCCGCAGGCGGAGGCGAAGTAGCGCCAACCGGAGGAGGCAATGCTCAACTCTTCCCGAGCATATTTGTAAATGGGAATATTGGCCTTAACATAGCTGAGCTGGCACTACTAGTGGTTCTTGCAGTCTTCTGTATACTTGCACTTGCATATGGAATAGGATATGCGTTTGGAATAAGCAAGCTTGTACAGTTTTCCAGAACAGAAGTACTGGAAAGCGTACTAAATATAATCCTTATAGGGGTTATAGCCGGCTCGCTTGCAGCAACTTCTGCATATGCTGGATTTTTCGGATCTCTTGCAAGCTCATACAGCAGCCAGCCTTCACCCCAATACGGCAGTGCACTTTACATGGGTATATGCCAAAATATAATAAATACACAAATAGGTCCGTCTATCTCAACACTCATACTAACTTTTGCCAATATACCTTTCTACTCTCTTATAAGTTCACTCTCCCTTACAACATCCCCGGCTACACCGGGTCTCTCAACTTTCGTGCCAACAATAACATTCAAACCACTTGACGGAGTTCAGATGTATTATCAGCTTGTAGTATTCCTTCTGCTTCCGCTTTCAATAACACTCTTCCTGGGTGTCACTACAAATTTCCTATTGCTCACAATATACTTTCTATTTCCAGCCTTCCTATATCTGGGAGTACTTCTAAGATCATTTCCATGGACAAGAGCTGCTGGAGGCGCACTTTTAGCATTGTTCATATCATTCTACCTGATCTTTCCTGCATTATACTATCCTGTCACTGCACTTGCTTCATCTCAGATATATACTGCTACTAATTCAGCATGTGTATCAAGTTCTGCAAATTCCGGATTTGGAAACTGCCAGTCTCCATCAGTTATATACAGCTGGTTTCTAACTAACGCTGCAGGCCTACCAACCCAACTATCAACATTATCACTTAAGAATCCACTAAGCGGCGTATCAATACTTACATTCATAGCAAGCCTTCCATTTCTGAACCCAGGACAGGTATTCATACAGCTTATAGACGCATACATAAGCTACATAGGCACTGCCGTATTAAACCTGATAGGTTTTTCCATAGCATTACTGATATCATTTGATCTGCTTGAAGCCCTAGGCGATTTCTTAGGCTCTCCTTCGCTTACAAGCGGAAGGCTCCTAGAGAGGTTGATATGATGTTTATTCAGAATATTATCCAATTATACATCCTGCAGATAGTGACTCCAGGCGGAAACTGCATTGCGACTAACCTCTACTCCTGTTTCCAGCCTATGTATACAGCATGGTTCTCCATTGCAGGCATAGCTGCGGTCGCAGTTCTTGGAATACTCATCTTAATATACTCTCTATTCAGGTTTACCGGAAGGAGCGACATAACTGTATGGACAAGGGTAAAAATATATGATGTACTTCTCTCGATAGTTCTCATAATAGCCTTTGCATATGCAGCTAACATCATCTATAATCTTCCACTCGGATATCTTAATACCAATATGGGAATAGTGCCTACAGAATGCCTCGGCTCCATGTATAACATCTATTCCCTATCTGTATGTGATATGTCAACATTCAACTATTTCTCAGGAAGGCTCAATCTTGAACAATATTATATGATGCTCATTATGGGTACTGTGCAGCCTACTCTCGGAGTAAGCATAAGCTATCCCTCTTTTTTTGGAAGCATATTTTCAGGAAAGCTTTCAGCGCAAATAACTTTCATAAGTGCAGATATATCCTATAAATATCTGGGCACATTTGTAGACGCAATATATGTGTTTGTATTAGGAAACGACCTCCAGTTAATAATACTATCATCAGCAGCAGTAATATTTGCGATATTAATGTCGCTAGGGCTTATAGCTAGGATATTCGGGATATCCCGCACTTTCGGCGGGGCAATGATTGCATTCGCACTGGGAATTGGTATATTGTACCCTATACTTACCATAATAGACTATGGATTCATAAACGTCGCAGTTGACAATGTCTATCCAGCAAGCATATCTTTCATGAGCGGCTTGCTTATATCCGGAGTAGCCACAGGAGGCGTCACAAGCGTCCTTTATGGTGCCGGAGTATATTTCAGCTACCTCCTAGGCAATAATCTTGCAACAATACTGCCAACTTATCTTTTTGCATACGTTGGAATTATCTGGGTCGGATTAACCTTGATACCTTTAATAAATCTTGTAATAGTAGATGTATTCATAATTGATTTCTCGCAGGCAATAGGGGAACGGATGGATCTACTTTCATTGCTGATAAGAATCCTATAGTGGTATTATGAAGTCAAGAATAAAGATATTTATTTTTCTCATGGCTTTATCTCTGATTCCACATTTCATAACGGCGCAGTCTTCATCGCAGGGATATGCAGGAACAGGCTGCAGTGGTTTTCTCAGCAGCGGCACAATCCAGCAAATTGCCCCATGGTACTGCCTCCAGATAAGCTCTGCACTATCAAGCTACTGGATGGGCTGGATGCCTATAGCACTTCTCGCAGTCTTCGTTTCCTTCTCTATTGCAAGCGTACTTTTCGGTGCAGGAATCCTGCTAAAGAACGAAAGAATAAAAAATTTTGGAATAGGTGAATATTATGAAGCTCTTGCAAGTGCGATCATAGTAGTTCTATTTCTTACTGTCACAGGGGTCTTATTCGGCCTTGTTCCTGGTCTTATAGTCTCTACAAATCCATATGTCACATCCCTAAACTATATAATGAATACAATAACGGCGCTTCAAACAGAGCTCTACCGGCTTTTTGATATAGTCGCAGTCGAGAGCTTCTACATAGGCATCAATCTTCAGGTATGCAGACCTCTCGGATGTTCCTTCATACCGGAACCTTTCAAATATACTCTGCAGTACCTTTTCTTTATCCCTGCCTTTACCATGATAGACCTTCAACTGGATGTGCTTGCCCTTCTATATACTGAATTCTGGGCTATAATGGCATTCATGTACATAGCAATACCTGTATTCCTGGTTCCTGGAGTCGTGTTAAGATCCCTAATACCTACCAGATCAATGGGAGGCATGATGATAGCCATTGCGATAGGCTTCTATGTAGCACTTCCTCTGCTATTCTCAGTTGCATACTACTTCACCGGCGGTACTACTCTCTCACAGGCAAATTATAATACGGCCCAGCTGCAGCAGTTCGGCTCAGGCACCGGCGCTATAACAAATGCGCTTAATCCGAACTCACAACTGGTGCAGACACTAAACAACATTCAGGTATCAATGGATGCATACTGGCTTTCAGTGCTATTCTATCCGGCATTGATAATGGCCCTTACCTATGCGATAATCATGCAAATAGCAGAATTCATAGGCGGAATGTCACAGCTCTCCTCAAGGTTGAAGATATGAACGATTACAACCACGGATTTAGCACCCAAGCTGTAAATACGGAGTTTATTTTTTCACATCCGGAACCAACTATTAGGATAACCGTCAGACAAAAAAGGCATATAAAGATGAATTACCATAACGATAACATGTATTCTGAATTAACCAAAAAGACAGTATTCTTTTATAACACCAAAACTGTCAGAGAAACACTAGAAACAGAGCTTCATCACAAGGTTGAGTCCAATGCCTAACACGCGATTCATGCTCTTCGGTATGCTTACTGCCATGGCTATAGTATTCGCAGTAATCTCGCAGGTAATACATATATCTGTATTAGACACGCTGCTTGCTATAATAGCCATTTTCGTTTCGCTTGCAGCATTCCTCACCAAAGATTATCTATATCTCCTAGATGCTGTAAAGAAGAGAAAAGACAGAACACTTATCCTCGGAGATGGCGAGGCTTCGACAATTGCCCCATCTGAAAACGCAATGGTCAGGAGGGAAAACGGAAAGATATACGGAAGCGCATTTGTAAAAATACCGATGTATCGTTCCTCCACAGAAATGAATGACGAGGAGAAGACTGAGATATCTAAAATGTTCGGGAGGATACTTACTCTAAGCAAGAATCCTATAAAGCTTTCAGCACAGCTATACATGATAAACAAGGATGAGTACATAAACAAACTTCGGGATATACTCAACAGATCAGAAGAGCGATACAGGAACATACAGGCTTCAAAAGATCCGGGCTCTTCAAAATCCGGAGAGCAGGAGCGCATAAGAGGGGAGATAACAATGTGGAGAAACCTCCTTGACAATGTCAGCAGTTCAAGATCACAGTCTCTTGTACTTTATGCAATGGTAAGCGCAATAGGCGGCACAGAAGAAGAAGCGGCAAACATTGCCTATTCACAGGCCGAGGACCTTGCAGGAGGCATAAGCGCCACTCTCGGCGTAACCGCTTCAGTAGTGACAGGTAAGGAAATTCTCTCGTTCGTGGAGCCGGACTTCATGATACCTACCGAGACTATAAGCGAGAGAATGCATCAGAAGACAATTGGTGGTTCTTAATGGTCGAGATGGAAACTATATTATACATGGGAACATCGATTGCAGTCATAGTGCTTGTTCTATCCAACGCGTCAAACTATGGTATCCTCTCTCCCATAGTATTTGCAATAGGCATAATAGTGTTATTTTTTATAATGGCCATGAACTTCGCCGACTTTTTGGTATTTCCATTCATAACCAAGCGTATGAATGTACAGATACAGCTATCCAAGACACATATGGTGCCGGAAACCCAAAATTGTGTTATCAAAAATGCAAACGGGCTTTATTACGCAACAGGCTATCTAACCGGCAATATCTACAAATATGTGTTCTCAGCTGAGAACATTGTTCCAGGAGAAGAAGAAAATCTCTCATCAGGACCGGAAAAATGGGAAAGGATATTAATGAATACAAATTTTACCTTCAAGTTCAACCTTATATCTGTAGCAGAGGATGTACAGAAATATAGGGAGGCACTAGAAGGCAAAAGAGGATATCTGGAATTCCAGCTTTCAAGGGAAGAGCAGAATACAACGCCAAATGCCCTTACAATAAAGGAGATAGAACGCCAGATAAACATTATCCAGACAAGAATAGACAGAATCTCAGACGGAGAGCTGCCAACATACAGTATAATGTACATAGAATCCACCGCAGTCGGAGTAAGCCAGAAAGAAGCAATGGACGTGCTTAGCAACCAGCTTGCACATCTCCAAACAGTATTCAACTCCTTTGATCTAAGCATAATCCGTGTGGTAGGCAGGGAGGTCCACCATCTATATGGAATGAACTACAGAATAACAAATCTTGAGGAGATGACAAAACTATTCCAGGTTCAGAATTAACCACAACAAGCAATCAAACGCAATAGCAGAAGCCGCTTCATCATCCATGCAGCTGCCTAATTCTTTCCTCAGCAATAAACGAGAAGCAACAATCAATCAACACCCGGATTCGGCTGGCAAAATTGTCTACTTTCCGGATTTTCTCACAAGCAGTGCGATGACCAAAGCTAGCAGTATTATTATCACGCCCATCATTGCATAAATTATTGTGTAATTAGGGGAGTTATTTGCCTGCTGGCTTACTGCGGGTGTAGTTGACGTTGTGCCTGAACTGCTCTTTCCACTGCCGGAACTCTGCGAAGGCACACTAGGCGTAGAACTCACCGATTGTGATGTTGAAACTACAGGTATAACTGAAAACTTAGGCGGCTGCACTGTCACAAGCCTGAGGTCAATTATCTCCAAAGTATTGTTATAAGGGTTCGCAAGATACGCGTAGTTTCCATTTGATGATATGGCTATTCCGTCAAAGAAGCTCTTTGCAAATCCTCCTGCGACTATCGTTCCTGTTACATTGTTCGTAGTGGTGTTTATTATGCTGATTGTTCCGTCCCCCGCATTTGTTACATATGCATATGCTCCTGTCGGGGAAACGGCTACCGCATCAGGTCCCTCGCCTGCAATGACTGTCTTGACAAACTTATTTGTTGTGCCGTCTATTATGCTTGAGCTTCCGTTAAACTGCCTTCCAAGATAGAGCTCAAGGGGCAGGTTATAATTGCTGGTATAGACATAATTTCCATTAGGTGATATGGCGATGTTGTCCACTCCGTATCCTACAGTGATTATTGATATTACCTTGTTTGTAGTGGTGTTTATTATGCTGACGGACGAGTCATCATAATTTGCTACATATGCAAATCTGCCGTTTGGAGAGATTGCAATTCCCTGTGCGCCCCTGCCTACTTTAATTTGAGCTACCGGTTTGTCAGTCTGAAGGCTTACTACATATACTGTGCTGTTAGGCTGTATTCCATTAACCGGTATTCCAGGAGAGGTAACATATGCATACGCTCCATCCGGTGTTATGGCAATTCCATATGGCGTACTATTTGTTATCGGTATTTTTGTAACCGCATACGTATTGGTATTTATAGCGCTTATAGAAGATCCGTTATAATCAGTAACATAGACGTAAGCATTGTCAGGGCTTAATGCTATGCCTTCGATTCCACTTCCAGCGTTAACTTCATTTATTATGCTCCTGCTTCCCAGATTTATGAAAGTGACATTTCCGTTTCCATAATCTGCCACATATCCAACATTTGTCGAAGGGTTTATCACAATCCCGCGAGGAAGGCTGCCTACCGGGAGCTGAATAAACGAAGGACTGTATGCGTTTACAAGCTGCAAAGCTGAGATTATAATTATAGCAAAAAGCAGATGTCGTCTTTCTATATGCACAGGTACACCGAATCTAAAAGGAAGATGTAATTTATATAATTTTGTGATATTCACATTCTTCATGTCTTCCATGCAAACGCGCCGTTAGTCTCTCACGGATAATAATAAATAGCTTGATATCGTAATCTCGTTGTGGATTGGAGCACATGCGTCAAAACATTTACCTAAAAAACAAGATTCCTTTTCTAATCTCTATAATTACTGTTCTGTCAATGCTTTCTCTCTTAAGCGCAACAACTCCCTCCTTCACAGCACAGAACATAACCATAAACATACCTCCTACCGTTCTAAATGTCAATATCACTGTTCCTGCTACAAATCCGGTCAATGGCACACTGACAGAATACTCGACAAATATGCCAATACCTATAAATGCAATATCCTTCAACGTAACGCTTCCGGCTTCAGTTTCATATGCTATTTATAACGCACTAAACCAGTCGCTCAACCAGACTGTACTTTACAGCGTATTCTCAAACTCGCTGAATTCTGCCTTACCTGCCGCTGTAAACCAGAGCACAAACCAGACTGCGATAAACATAGCAAAATCATATGTAAACCCATTATCTTCCACTCTCTCGCAAAGCCTCTCTTACACACTTCCAGCAAGCATGGCATCTGTTCTTCCAAAGGCAATAGCAGTCTCACTTGGAGCCTCGCTAAGCTCATCGCTATACAACAACCTGCCTCCCACACTCTCGCAAAGCCTATCGCAATCATTATCCGAGGTAATACCGATAGTAGCTGCAGGAACTATCAACTATACGAGAGATAACACTCTTCCTGGAACATCAGGGCCTTCCCCAAGCCAAATATCCTCTTATATAGCCTCAAGCATAAACAGCAATCTATCCAAGACAATGCAGCCGATCCTCTCAAAGACACTCTCAACCGCGATAGGTGCAGATCTGGCAACTTCACTGAAGAACAGCATACCGACTGCCCTTGCAACAGCAGGACTTCAGAGCAACATATCCCTGCTAATAAACCAGAGCCTGGAGAACCAGCTCAACCAATCCATCTATTCAGCAAGCACATCGGCAATCTCAAACAGCACCACAACAAAGCTCAGCAAAAATCTCATTCAGAACATATCCCAGTCGCTCTCAACACAGCTTGCCTCTGACCTCTCATCACAGCTTACGGCACAGCTCAGCAGCAGCCTCTCTTCACAGGTTTCACAAAACCTCGGAAGCGGCATAGCAGCTTATGCCTCCGAAGACTTCGCATCAAACATGGGCTCGTCTCTTGAGACATCTATACCTTCATATCTCGGAGGAGGTTATCCTGGAGGCTACAATGTAAATCCTTATCAGTTTGGCTCCGTACTGGGAGTACCTCCTACCGGCCTGCCATACACGCAGATTGCAAACGGATCCTACATGGTAACCGCAACCAATCCAGAGTACATGAATGCAGGCCAGTTAAGCTACATACTTCTTGACCAGATGCCGTCTATTGCTGGAAGCTCCTCAGCAGGCATAGGCCTCGCGGTTGGAGCGGCAACTCAGGGGCTCACTCCATACAGCGCTATGTCCGCCTTGCAGATGGCCCTGCCTGTCGCTGTTCCAGGTGCAATATCTTCATCAGTATCGTATGTTGTAGGATCCGAACTTGGCGCAGGCCTCAATTCCGGCCAACTTCTAGGTATAGGAACTTCGCTAGCTGCGTCATATTCAGGAAACCCGGCTGCAGCAGCACTAGGTACAAGCGCGCTCTACCAGCTGCAGGCCGGAATTCCAGGCACAAATTATGGATATCTGATGGAGGCCGCCGGCGCGGCAACAGGCAACATGGGTCTTGTCGCTGCTGGCTCCCTTATGGGCGGATACTCAATAGGCGGCATTCCAGGACTGCTCGCAGGCGTCGGCGCATCTACAGGCTCTCCTGCTCTGATGGACGCAGCAATGCTTGGCGGAGAGTATTATCAAAATGTGAATGCCGGATATTTCGCTCTATCAGCAGCTTCGATGCTTGGCTATAGCAACTACGCAATTCCCGCAAGCTATGCTCTTGCTGCGCTCCAGGGCGGAGGAAACATAGGCACTCTCACAATGGCAATGGCAATGCTTTCCGGATCTTCCCATCTCATGCAGGCAGCCTCTGCCTTGTCGCTTCTCCAGGGAGGTTTTCAGACAGGATCAAATCCACTGTTTATCGCAGGAGCACTTACCGGATCCACATCTCTTGAAGCCGCAGGAGGCGCACTCTCACTTCTCCAGGGAGGCACCACCCTGGGCAACGGGCTTACATATGCCGGAGCATACTCGGGCTCTACTGGCCTTATGGGATCCGGAGAACTTATGAATATGTACGGCTCAGGAGGCACTGTAGGAACAAGTCTCGGCGCCCTTGGCGGATATTACGGCGGTCCTATGGCATACGGAGCAATGGGTCTTATGTCCGGAGATCCTTATGCTGTGGGCCTGATGGCAAACGGCGGTTATGGCACTGCTCTGGAGGCTCTCTCGGCGATGCAGTCCGGTGTCCTCAATCAGCCCACCACTGCCGCATTTGCCCTTAATCTTGGAAATCTCCCTGTAGGAATAACCGCTGCCTCGGGCCTTAACGGCGGAACAAACGCAGCCGTAGGCCTTACCACTGGCTACGGCACTCTTCTGGGAGGTATTCTTCCGGTTTCAGCACTCTCGAGCGTAAATTTCATACTTCCTCAAAGTACAGTTGGCGGCCTGGGAGGCCTTTCAGGCCTTCTCCCAGGAATCCCCGGACTTGGAGGACTTCTAAACACTCAACTTCCAGATATAAACCAGTACATAAGCGGCTTGGGCTTCGGAAACGGCTTCGGAATCCCAGGAATAGGCTCCCTAGGAGGCGGAGGATGCCTGGTGGCTGTTGCCTGTGAAGGCATACAAAATCTATTCGGGCCGCTGCCAAACCTTCAGGGTGTTCTTCCCGGGCTTAATGGTCTTATTCCCGGAATACCTGGCTTAGATTTGTCTAATTTCAATATACCCGGGCTCAACTTAGGCAGCATTCCGGGCCTAAGTCTTGGGAACATACTTACAGGCTACGGCACAAGCACAACTTTCGGCGCAGGAGGAATAGTCTCAGGAACACTTGGCGGGAATGTAGGCATAGGCGGAGCGATGCTAACTTCAGGATTAAATATAGATCTTGGAAAGGCAATGGCAGCTTCAGGCGTACCTTCGGGCATGATCGGCGCAATAGGAAGCACGGTAGGATATGCCAGCGCAGCCCTGAATGCATACTTCGTTCTATCAAACTTCGGATCTTCAGTGGTCACTGTCACCGGAGTCGGTTCAGTCAGCACACCTTTCAACACTAACCAATCAATAGGATCATCCCTGGTGATAAATCCCGGACAGCCAGCCGCATCGCAAAGCTCACCTTCTTCATCATCCTCCTCGTCTTCTTCCAGCACAATAGGCGATCAAGCTCTAGGAACACATGCCATTACCATAACATCGAACGCCACTCTCGGCAATCAGGTATACCAACAGTCAGGCTCAGCAGCTTCCCCTGCATCCGGTTCACAACCAGCCCAACCTGCAGCGCAAGGTGTATCTCCAGGCCAATCGATATCCACAAACATAAATCTGATACCACAAAAACAGACGATATCTGTAAGCTCTCCATACCAGTTTTCCCCAGCAACCCAGGTGGCGGTATACAACCAGCAGAATGCCCCATGGTTTCTCACATGCCCGACAGCTCCGTCTCCAGATCCTACAAATGATATGTATTTTGAGGCCAATCAGGGCATGAATGTAGCAGGAGATGCCTGCATTGCCATTGGAAGCACTCTGGATACAATAATCAGCATAAGCACAACAGTGCATACGAACAGTCCGTGTATCCCTCTGCCAAGCCCTTCAGCAATTTCAAACCCTCTTCAGGCAGAGGCAGTGCTTCTCTCCACATGCGCATACTCTATAGTACAGCCTCTAAGCGTTGAAAATCCGGGAATCTTATCGCTTAATGTTCTTACATATTCTCCAGAAGTGGACGGTATGCTCTCAAACGGATACAGTACAGACTCATACATATTTCAACAAGTGCCATCAATGGCGCAGAATGCCGTATGGACCTGGAATGTAGAGTATGCAAACTTCCAGCATGCAGCAGCACAGAACAGCGATGCCGCAAGGGGCCTCTTACTTACTACGGGCTTCTGTACCTGGTCATATAATTATAGGGAATCCACAAGCCTCACAAGCATGTCAAACAATTATATACCTTTCAATGAGCTGATAAGCCTGAATGGGCAGCCAGCCGCAAGCATGCAGAATACCCAGGTTCCCGGAGCCATACAACCGTCTATCTCGGGTGTTATAGGAGCACAGGGAGTAGGCTCAATCATTGGTCCAACATCCAGCGTAGGCGGAATCACAGGGTGCATTGCAGACGGAGGTGCAAGCATAAATGGACAATGCCCCAGTGTAGGAGCCGGAGGCGCAGGAGACCTTCCTTACACCGGAAAGAATACCCTTCCAAACAATACTAACCAGAGAAGGACATTATACCAGCCGATCTCAGGAGCTCCTTCGCCTTCTTCAGTTCCAGGCTCTCCTTCATCTACAGGACTCTATTATCTCGCTCCAACCATAGGAACATTCGGAGAGGCAACCATCGATACCAATGTTCTTCCTCTGCTATATTTCAATTACAGCATAGCGCTGACGCCTGGCGTTCCCGGTGAGATTCAGGGATTAACCCGTGAATCAGAGAGCATATTTAATCCGTGGACATATTATACTCCTAATTATTCCATAGACCAGTTTCCCATAAATCTCCCCGGAATATTCATATTTCAAAACCAGAATAATGTACTTTCATATCTGCCGCAGAGCGGTTCAGGCATAAATCTGACTGCAACCCCAAATCCTGTGATGTATTATACATTCACCTCAAGCGGAGGCGTATCAACTCCGCCGCCGGCCGCCGGCACAATATCTCCCACGACAGGGACTCCAACACAACTTCCCTCACAGACTCTTACTCCATCATCTACAAATCCTTCTTCCTCCAGCACCACTCCGTCTGTTATTCCTACAATTCCAACACAGAACACGAACCCGGTTGCCCTGGGATCATGTCCTACAGACACAATTGTCTTATCAAGGCAGCAGGCCGACGCCTGCGCACAGCAGGCCGGTTTCGAAAATACCGGAACCACTGTAACTACTATAGGTCTCGATACTGTTGTGGCAATAAGCGAGGCTGAAAGCTCCCTCAATTCACACAACATGCATAATAACGGCAAGGTCTGTATCAAAGGCGCAAACGCGGGCCAGGAAAGTCTTGACGTAGGCATAATGCAGATAAACAACTGCGCGCACCCGAACATGGTAAGCTGCACCGGAACTACCTTCAGTTCATGTACCGGAAGCGCCACTACTGTAGTGGGGTCATTTCAGGATGCATATGTTCTAAGCGCCGGCGGCACAAACTTCAATCCATGGTGCACATACGGCCCAAGCGCCTGCGGCGGATACGGAAACAGTGCCTATTGCCAGTATCTGCCAACAGGAGACCCGTGTGAAAGCGGAGGCTACGGCGCAGGCCTTATAGCAACCTCCGGCATAATTTCCACCCCTCCGTATCTCTCCCAGATGTCCGCATATGGCATCACGAGTCCCATATCAATGACATCTCCAGGAAATGGATATGTATATGTATTGTTCCAGAACCCCAGTCAAAATAACGCATACGAGATAGCTATCATAAAGGATTTCCCTAGAGGATATTACAACGCAACGAATGTTCCTCTCCCTCCTTTAGGAACCTCGGATGCAATATGTTCAAGCGAAAGCACATGTCAGTCTACATGGAGCCAGACATGGAGCAACTACTGGTATAATGTTATGAATGTACAGGCATATCAGTCATACATAGTAAATATAATACCTATAACAAGCCTCTTCAATGCCGCAACATCAGGTACCACTACATCGACTACCGGAACAATCACCACGGGTCCGGGAACAACAACCACACTACCCACAACCTCCCAGCAGGCCTCTTCGGGAATCATTTCCGGTGCTCCTTTTAACGGAAGAAATGAAAGCTATAATCTTACCTTCCAGGCTGCTCAGCCTTCTGCTTCAACAGGACAGGTTCTAATAACAATACAGGACAGTGCAGTGAATTATCCTCAAACTACGACTATAAACGCATACTGCACGCCTTCAACAGATCCATGCCAAATCCAATCTCCTCTGGGTACAACATTAGCCTCAGGAACAGGAGAAGCAACCTACTCTACTCCATCGGGCCTTCCTGTAGGCTCATACATTTATTATGTAAAAGACGATGCCACAGGAAATACAAATTCGGCATCCCTGACTGTTGAGCCTCAAGTTTATGGGCTATGCTCACCTACCGGCCTGCAGCCATCACTAACACAACCGACAGATCCATATGCAATACCTCTGGGATCGACTCAAGAATACTTAAATCCCGCATGCAATTTTGTTCCATATAATATCTCGACTGACGCAAATGGGGACATTTTCCTGACCGGAGTCGCAACTACAAACGGAAACAACCCTTACATCGTAAAGGTTGCCAACGTACTGATAAACGGAAAGATCTGTCCACCAACAGCAAGTGCAATCTGCGACCAATTTTCAGTAGGTAAAGTACCATCTTCAATATCCCTGCCTACATTCACTGAAATAGCATCTTCACCAAGTGGCGAGAATGTATACCTTGCAAGCCCCAACTACGGAGGCGTTTTAGTATTCAGCGGAACCAACCTTGGGTATCTATATACAATACCTCTGACATTCGGGCAGATATATCCAGGCGCAAATGCGGGAGTAGCAGGAAGCGCATCCCAGCAGATCTCTTCAGGCTCTTCACAGATTTCCTCATCTACAATAATTCCGGGATATACTGCTGTGCTTGACATAGCATACTGGCTTAACAACGGAGGGCTCTTCAATTATCCTATTCCAATGCCTAACCTGCAATCGGGACTCTCGGTGCAGAGCGCAGACCTGGACCAACCGGGAAACCATCACCCTCTTGCGATTGCAAACATAAACGGCTACCTTTATGTGCTAGACAATTGGAGAGGCCAGCTCGCAAGCGGCACAAACTTCAACATATTAATGCTCAGGGCTATAAATTCCACAGGAGCAAATGTTCCTGTAGATCCTTCCAAATTCAACGATATATTTGCACAGAATACATGCTCAAACGCGAATCTGGATACAAACGTCTGCTATACTGGCGGAACAGATGTGCCTCCTCCGAGCTCCTGTAGCGCAGGCTGCGTTCCGGAGCCTGACATCAACTCGCCTTGCGGCACTACTTCATCAGTATCAGTCGGGGAGGGATATGTGACTCCGATACCTTCAGGATACAACTACAAATGCGTAAATAATGCCTACTCCCTAAGTACCAACTACTACTCCCTGACAGCCTCGCTCTCTCCGAAAGAGACCTATCCTCCGTATGGCTGGATAATATCTGCAACTGTAGGGAGCCTCAGCTTCTGCGGCGCTCCAACCTGCGTGCAAACAGAATCTACAATACTTCCAAGCTCGACGTATGCTGTAGGACCCGAGCTATCATCCTATGGATGCACGCCTGTTTCAGCAGCGCAGAGTACTTTAGGCTCAATTATAAGCTGGGGATCACAGTTCTTTACCGGCTGTGGTACAAAAATAAGCATGTCTGTCGACGCAAATGGAACAGTATCTATACTAATGCCGCAAAACACCGGGAACAATGTAAACCAGAACGAGCCTTCAGAATTCCAATACCCGGAACTTTTAATATCAAAGTTTAATCTCGAGAATTATACGAAAATCAGGGAAGGAACCCCTCCATTCATCTGTTATACTGCCGCCGGAGGAGGCACATGCAACGCATATCCAAATATGGCTAATCTCCTGCCTCCTATATATACAACCGGAGATCCTTTCTTCTATGAAGAAAACCAGGGATCGCAGCAGATTCTAGCATATGCAAATCAGTACTACTCCCAATTCACAGGAGGCGGAGGAACACCACAAAACCTATTCTTGACAAATGGCGGAAGCACAGCTTCGGGGGCAGCAACATCTGCAACCACTACTACCCAGGAAGAGTGCAGCAAGCAGCTCCAGAATTTCCAGAGTCCTACTCTCTGCGCCACCAGCCAATCCGGAATTCTCGGAGGAGCATCCCTAACTGCGGGAACGCAGGCACAAAACCTAGGCCAGCCATACCAGACATCTGCTCCATCATTCACGCAGCTCCCAGGAAATAACATCCCTTCATCAGTGACACTTTCCAGCAGAGTGAGCGGAGAAGCACTAATAGGCTACAAATATACCTATACGCTCACTCAAACCTTCTATAATTTTGCTCTATCACCCGCATCAGGATGCTACTCTACTGCATTTGGCTGTTCCGTATGTTCTGCCGCGGGGAGCGTTCTTTCGCACATGCCCCCAAACATACAGAGCCAGACTGTATACTCATATGCACCAACTCCAGAAGCTTCTTCAGCGTATCTTACTGCAAACGTAGAAGGGGGGGATACCTACCTGCAATACGGAAACGGAGGCCCATACTACGTACAGAATCTCTCAGATTACGGCTTGTTTCTAAGCCATCATATACTTCTCAATACTACCGGCGACAGATTATTCTCTAGCTCATATGTGGCTACCGAGAGCCCGGGAGGAATAATTTACCTTTTGAATGCCATGCAGCAGCTTCAATTCCTTGTACAGACATTCACGAGAGCCTCGCAGTCTTATCAGACAATAACTTCCGCTCCGGTCAACAGCGGATCGTTTCCCAATTCAGGACCTGCATATTCTTCTGTAACTACCCTGCCAATATCCCCATACACTTCCAATTACATATTTATACCCGAATATTCACAGCAGCCATACTCAGGCACAGTCAGCCTCTTCGACTGGTATAAAGAAGAGATATTCTCGGATCCCACAATGCTCTACGCCCCACAGCTAAATGGTTACCAGCGTATTCTACTGGCATTCTTGGACAGATTCAACAATACCATATTTGCTCCTATAGACGCAGACGTAGCAAACATAACCACAATAAGCCTGAATGCAAGCGCAAATGTAGACTTCCAGAATCCCAACCAGACTACGCTCACAATCACAGGAATAGCCGGAGAGAACTCGTATAATGGTTTTGGAGCTATAAACCAGAGTTTCAATCCATTATCCGGAGGAAGCATATACATATACATGGGACAGGACATGAATTATGTCACTGCAAACGGGAATATAATGAATCCACAACAGGCACAATTATGTGCATTCGGTTCATCAACCTCTCCGTATATGCCGGCAGGTACACCATATCCCAGCCAATGCAACCTTGCAGATCCCATGTGGAGAGGCCTACAGGCAGGAGCCAGCACTGTTACTTATTATGCGCCATCTTCATGCGGCCCTCCGCCACAATCTCTCCTTTACACAACACAAGACACATGCAATATATACGGCGCGTTCGGGCTGCCTGCAACCTGCCCATCACAACCTTCAGGCCAGGCCTTCTGCATTCCCAACGCTGTCACAGGAAATGGCATATGCAACAGCCAATATGGTTTAGTCGGTGTAACTTCAACAGCGTCTAATGGATTCTTTACCTATAGTACAAATGCATGTGGAATAGGGCAGGTCAACATCCAAGCCGTATATTATGGCGATTCAGTACAGCCGATTACGGCAATCCAGGAGCCTCTGGTAGGCTCAGTGAACAGCATAATAGGCGCTCTTCCTACTGCTCCAGTCTCTTTCAACGCCATAAGCTACTTCTGGGCACCAAACGAATCAGCGACTATCGCATCAATAGGCTTGTTCGAGCTTGGAGTCGGAAACATCAGCGCTATCGGGATAGTAATCACTGTTTTTGTAGTCCTCGCAATAATCCTATACAGGAAAGAGCACCATAAGAAGCGGCAGAGAAAACATCTAGACACCAAAAAACCCTCCAGCCATAAAAGGAACCGGTAAAAAGCCCAGAATATAACTATTATTCCAAGGATAAATTCCACAGATAAAGAAGCAGGAAGCCTATACTGACAAGTGCAAAAAATAGAAAAAGAAAAAATAAAAGAAAAAAATAAAAAAGATCAGAGCCTACTTTACATCTGGAGTGTCATGGCTCCAACGAAGGTCAGTATGAAACCGACTATCGCTGCCCAGAACATAGCTCCTCCTCCGGTAACTATTATCTCAGTTATTCCTGCTATCATGACAAACTTCCAGATTACACGGTTTGCCATCTCGCCATCCATCTTCCCAGCCATCATTCCAATGCTCAGGAAGAATAGAGTTATTGCGCTAACTATCGCAAAAGCCACCACGAACGGTCCGAAGAACTGAGATGCGCTTACCCACGGGCCAAGTGCCGCTCCTCCAGCATACCATGTAAAAACTACATAAAGGTATACCAGTGATCCTAGAAACGCTAGGATTCCTCCTGCCAAATTCGGCGAACTTTTCTTTGCTGCTGCCATTCAAATCACAGAAAGAATAGGAAACCAAGGTTCTTAAAGATATTCAATTTTCCAAGCAAAAATTAGACGATTAACGTAAATAATTATATCTTAATATATCTTTCATTTCTCCTGAAAAGAGCCAGAATCATAAAGAAATATACTTAAATAACGTCTTAAATGTCCATTTCCGGCACATCTGCCCACTCATGAGAGATATATGTCAAATGCCGAACTTTTGGAAGATGCTAACCGTCCTTAGGCATTCCAAGCAGCGCTCCTATCATTACTACAGCATATCCTGTAATCACCAGGCTGAGAACCGGCCAGTTTCCAATAGCTATGACGGCGAGTGATACCGCACTGACTATTGAGATATCGAAGACTATCTTAGAGAGTGAGTTTATCATGCCAAAGTTACCGAATGAGAGGATTAAGAGAGATACAGAGCTTATCATTCCTATTGCAAGGAAGAATTCTTCAAACCACGCTGTTGTTCTTCCCATGCCTGCAGCAAAGAATAGTGCAGTGCCTAAAAGTATTATGCTCCCAAGAAGCTCGAAGCCTAAAACGCCCCAAAATTTAACTCCATACCTGGTAACTATCTTCGCCATCCCATCAACACTGCCTACTCTCTGGAAGGCAAGATTTTTATCTATATCGTAAGCCTTAGCCGGGAATCGAACCCGGTCCTGGGGCTCCACAGGCCCCTGTGCTAACCGTTACACAACTAAGGCAGGACCATAAGGAAATGGCATAAAACCTATTTATAATATTCGGCAGAATGAACATCTCCATCTAAACACAACCGGCAATTGATTAAGCCTTTAAGTTATATTGTCCTGTTTTGTCTGTATCCTGTATCAAAAGAAGAAAGCCAACAAATTACTTACTTATTCTAATAGAAGTTATCCCAGCTACAAAAAAAAACAAAACATATGGAAATTGTGGGGCCTAATTCTGTATGTCCATGCTCTTAAGCTCCTTGCTGTTCTTCATCTCTCCAAGCCCTTCGAGCGCTTTATATGTAGCAGTGGCCATGTTATAGATATCCCTGGTCCTTCCCTTGGAGAAGGTCCATACATCCTTTATTCCTGCAAGCTCAAGAACCGATTTCACTGTCTTCGAAGCCACTATGCCCACTCCCTTAGGTGCAGGCTTCAGTATTATCATCGCACTTCCGCATTTAGCCACACTTGTAACAGGAAGACTATGTGGCGTTCCGCATCCGCATTCCCAAGAACCGCATCCTAGTTTTACCGCTATCATATTCTTCTTCGCATCACGAATTCCTGTATCTATGGCAGGTCTTACCTCTACGTCCTTTCCTGAACCCAGACCCAAATGTCCATTTTTGTCTCCCACCACTACAGTTACCCTGAACTTCTGTTTCCTATTGTTCTTAGTCATTCTCTGTACTGAACAGATCTCAAGAACACGGTCTTCTATATTTGGAAGAAGTGTATCTACTATCTCAACTTCCTTAATTGTCTTCCCAGCTGCAAATATCTCTTCAATGTTTTTTATCTCTCCACCCTTGACCATCTTACCTATCTTTGTCTTAGGGTCCCAGGCAATGGTCTCAACAATCTCATGCGTAGTTTCTTCCAAATTATCACTCACTGGCTATCTTCTCCTTCATCTCCTTGAACCTACTTCCTAACTCTTCTACCTTAACTCCATCTTTGACAAACTTTCCAAATTGTTTTGATCCGCCTTCCTTCATTATCTCCTTTGCATAATCTGTATTTGAATAATTATATATCTCTTCCTTGATCTCGATCCCTGACCTGAGCTTCAATCCCCCATCTATACATCCTTTAGCAAATACAAACGGTATGGAGTTTTTTACCGGAGAGCTTAATCCTATATCAAGCACATATTCAGTATCTCTATCAAGCTTCTTCTCCTTAACTACTTTTGCAAGCATCAATCCGGTAAGATATGCCGTAGCCCTGTTGCTTCTTGAAGGCCAGTTGTACTTTGAAGCAAGAAGCCCGGAATCAACATAAGCTATTACCTGATCTCCTCCCTCATTATATCTGACCACTTCTCCTATTATCCTCCTGTTTGTCTTCCTTATAACTATCTTGTCCAGGTTTCCTTTAATTATAGAAAGTCTCTTGTTATAATCTGTCTTAGCCTCTCTTCTTCTCCTGAAATCTAAAGCCTTTGTCATTTAATCACTTATACCTCTTAGCTATGGTCTCGTTGATTGCCTTGATCTCTTCTGGCTCAACCTTAACTCCATTATCCTCAAGATGCCTAATCATGGAGGCCTTATCCTGAAAGCTGTTTCCTTTTATGAGCATGTAATACCTTCTGAAATTCTTTCCGTCAATCTTGCCTTTTATCCTGAGATGCCTGAGAAACTCCCTCTGTGATCTAACCTTTTTCTCCCATCTCTTTCCGCTTCTGGCCTTCAGGCTTCCCTTCCTCCTTCCCTGGCCCCTGCTCCTTCCCTTCTTTCTTCTCTCCCTAAGCTTCTTCGAGCTAATGCTAAGATTATGCTTCTCCTTAATTGCATAAATGCCTCCTTCCTTTATGAGCGCCTTGACGTCCTCTCTTGTCATTGCCTTTGATGCCTTCTCCATTGATCCCTGATTTATTCTTACAGAGCTACCTCCGCGTCCGAGCAATTCGGCAGCTATTCTCTTTGTAAATTTAACTGTCATTTTCTCAACCTGTTTGCTATTCTGACTCCTTTTCCCAAGGCCAGCTTCTCAAGCTCTGCTCTCTTTCTCTTTGAGATAGCTCCGGAAAAGATCACTGTCGCATCCTTTATCCCGGATGCTTTCTCAAGCTCCTTTGCATCATGTACGAGTATTCCCAAGCCTCCATCAGGCCTTCTATGCCTTATCTCTTCACTGTTCTTGTATCCTATATTAGGCACAGCTCCATATCCGCTCCTCTTGACCCTCTTCTTGTTGTCTATTCCTCTCTGCTTTCTCCATCTCTCCTTTACTCTCTTCCTATGCTTGGCTCCGAGGTTTGGAACGTTAAATACCGGATGATCCTTCTTTCTAATCATTTTTTCACATCTATTCTTCTTTAGCCAGATAAACTCCGTCCTGGAATACTCTGGTATCTCCTATTGAGTAGCATGCCTTTCTTATATTTGCTATGGTCTGGCCTACATCATAGGCATCGACTCCCTTTACCTTAACCTCCTGCCCTTTGACTTCAACTTTAGTATCTCCGACAATAGAGGCTGTCCTTGGGACTCTCTCACCAAATATGTTCTTTATGTTTATCTCCTTTCCTTTAACCTCTATTACCATAGGGAAGTGTGAGAAGAAGACTACCATCTTTCTCTCTATTCCCTCATTGACTGTCTTGAATGCCGTATTAAGCTCCGCAGCCATCGCCCGCGCTGCAAGGTCTGCCAGCTTCTCAAGTTTCTTATTCTTGCTTATCTCCAACGCAACGCTTCCAGGCTCTATCCTTATGGTGAATAACCTCCTGTTGATTTTCTTTGAGGTGCTCCCAAGTTTTCCCTTTATCACTACCATCTCTCCATTAATAGCGACATTGACTCCTTGGGGTATTGTTACATTGTACATAAACATCATTTCTTTAAGCTATCATATTATTTCTCAATAGACATAGGCAATCAGTCTGCCCCCTATTCTCTTCTCCCGTGCTTCCCTGTTAGTCATAATTCCTTCAGGCGTTGTTACTATAAGTATTCCAAAATCCTTACTTGGTATGTATCTTGCTTCATATTTTTGATAGTCGTCAATCCCTACAGCATATCTTGGTTTTATCACTCCTAAGTAATTAATCTTCTTGGCAAGTTTTATCTTTATCACGTTGAACTTTCCCTCTTTCTCTTCATTAAAGCCGTCTATGTACTTATGCGACTTCATTACTTCCAGTACTGACTTTACCAGCTTTGTTGAGGGAACAACGCATTCGTATTTACCAAGGCTTTCGTAAAGCTTTATCTTATTAAGTGTATCAGCAAGTACATCCATCATATCACTAATATTTCTCAAATCCAAGGTCTCTGGCAGTCTCCCTGAAGCACCTTCTGCATATCTGCAGATTATAGCTTCTTATGAGGCCTCTGGAGTTTCCGCATCTCCAGCATATCCTCTTTCCTTTTCCCTTGTATTTTTGATCTTCGCTTATTTTCATCAAATCATTTATTGGTCTATTTTGACATTAAAGTGTTTCTGAAGGTAATCCAATATCTCCTCTCTCTTTATGTCCCTATGCCTAACAGGGACCTTTGACCTCATTCTCTTTCTTGTCTCAACTCTCTTTCCTTTTCTTGCAAATGCAGCATTTATATTCATACCAAGTATGCCTATCTTAGGGTCATACTTGACTCCGGCGAAATATATGTACTCCTTTACTCCGAAGTTTACAGAGTTTCTTGAGATTGCGTTGCTTCCGAGCTGATTGTTGTTTGCATCAAGCGCCTTCTTGAGCAGATCGTAAGCATCTTTTTTCCTAAGGGTTGCAACCGCTCCTATCTTCTGCCCCTTCCTGAGTTTAAGTTCAGGATCCCTTCTTTTAGAGAAGGTATATCCTGCCTCGTGGTTTGTAAGCTTCTTTATGAGCAGGCGCGCATTGTCTGCCGCGTCTTCGCTTGCAGATCCCGTACCTATGTTTATGACTACTTTGTCAAGATATATTGAACGCATTATATTTTCTTCTGCCAAATTCATTCACCGACTACCATCACATTCCTAAGAAGGGTCTCGAATTCTCCGCTGCTGCCCCTGATTTTTACTGTAGCGTCACGGAGGGCAGTTCCCTTATTTATATCTACTATCTCTCCCTTTTCTGTAGCATGAGTGCCTTTCATTACATAGCACTCCTTCCCTTTTTCCATGACTATTATCTTATCTATTCCATCCTTTCCGAGAACTACCGAATCATTTACCTTTATTTTATTGTCCTTATAGTTAAAGACTCTCCCGTCATGTATCCTAACTGCAGTCTTGCCCCCCTTTACCGTATGCTTTCCTATAACTCTGAAGAATTGCCTGCCGGCCTTCTCCTCTTTTTCTATTGCAAAAGTCCCATTCTTTCCTGAAGTTACCTTGTATGTCTCTTTGCTTGGCTTCAGGTGTATCATATCTCCAAACCCTACCGGATATCTTTCTATTCTGACTATCTTTCCATTTACCTCAACCGCTCCATTGTTCAGCAGGTATTTGATCTCTCTCGTAGTCGATTTCATTATCTTCTCCTTAAGCACTGTAACCAATGCTATGCTGGAATTTCCTTCATGCCTGCCGGCCATAGGCTTTGCTACGTATTTAGAGGTCTTTCTTCCTATCTTCATATATCTGGTAGAAGCCAGCCTTCTTATGTGTCTTGTATTTCCTTTCGATGCCATAAATATCCTTCCTATACTACTCCAAGTTTCTCTTTTCTTATCTTATCGGAGAGATTGAAATCGGTTATGTAAACCGTGTTTATCTTTATCGGTATCATCTTCTCCTTTCCTTTTGCATTCTTCCTGACTACTCCTTCAATCATCAGGGTGCTTCTCTTCAAATTCACTATGCTTACCTTGCCTGCCCTTCCCTTATGCTTTCCTGACATTATCTTGACTGTGTCTCCCTTGCTTACCTGAACAGCCCTTCTCTTGACTCCTGTCTTGCTCTTCAGCTCTTTAGCAACATGCGCATGTGCAAACTTCTGCCTAACATGCATCGGTGCAGTGAACCTCCTTAGCCTCTGCACTCTGGGTTGTATGCTGCTCATAAAAATCAAACTATTCTTGAAGCTATTCCTGCTACCTTGACAAATCTCTCTACGACTTCCCTTGCAATAGCTCCTTTTATCTCAGTGCCTACTGGGAGATTGTCCTCTCCTACTATTATCCCTGCGTTATCCTCAAACTTTATTCTCATTCCGTTGGCCCTTCTTATTGATGCCCTCTGCCTGATAAGCAACACCCTGACCGGTTTTTTCAGATATGCCTGGGATCCCTTCCTTACGCTTGCTGATACCAGGTCTCCTACTCCGGCTGCAGCCTGTTTTCCATGCCTGCCTCCGCCTCCCTTTCCTATTATATGTATCATCCTGAACTCATGTGCTCCGCTGTTATCGGCGCATACGAATACCGATCCCGGTATCAATGTCTTCATGACTTTAGACGAAATTCCTTTCATAAAGATCCATCATGTCTTTTTTATTATATCAGTTATAACATATGTCTTTGTCTTGCTGAGCCTTCTCGTTTCTCCTATATTCACTATATCTCCATCCTTGACTGCAAGGCAGTCCGGATTGTAGGAAGGTATCCTAGACCTCTTCCTAAGATATCTCTCATACTTGTTTATGTATCTTGTATAATCTATCTCCACTATTGCAGTCTTCTTGGCCTTTGTGCTCACTACCTTTCCCTGAAGTTGTGTGCCTCTTACCTTGAGGCTGCCGTGTATAGGACACTTCACATCAGTGCATCCGTTTTCCTGCATTTTACCATTCTTTTTACGATTATTCTATATCTGTAACCATTCCTTATTCCTTTCTTCTTTTATAGTATTTTATTGCCTTTTCAATTCTTTCATCAGGCCTAAAATCTATTTCTCTGCCTTCTACTTCAAATGACCCTTCAGGAGTATAAAATCGGAAGCGAGAGATCCTTTTTATAAAAGACCTTTTCCCTTCAGTTGTCTCCATTATCAGGGTGTTCTTTGTTTCATCAATTATATTTCCTACTATTCCTTTCTGTCTTCTGTCAAGCGAATCGATGATACGGACCTTCAGCCCTATCAGTTCGCCCAATACAATATTCTTATTATTGTATCTCATGCCTAACAATTGGCAACATAGATTTATATCATGTAAGTATTTAAACCCATCTGAATCATGCTTATAAAGCTCTATAATCTGCAGCTTAATCTGCGGCTATCCAGTTGCATATATCTCCATTCAGAAGCCAACCTATCGCCTGCCACCTGCCTCCTAACCAATGCCAGTATTGTACCGGTTGCCATAATCAATAAGCATATTCCTGCTCAATATTCCGGATATCTCCAACTAAACTATATATTCAGTCCTAAAATACCGAAGATTTTTCAAAAAATTGAAAGAAAGTTTTATATACTATCTACTTCTTAGTATTTACTCTTCTACAATATCTTGTAGTTAAGAATAGGTTTTATCATGAAAGTCAGCAGACACGCATCAATAAAAATAAGCGGCCACCACTATGATCTCTTCTTCATAAAGCCTAAAAGCAATGCAAATGCACATAAATACGCAAAGAAACTGGCATCAATGAAAAATGTCGCGGAAGTGCTTGTAACTGAAGGAGAGTGCGGATTCATAGTCAAGGCCAGAAGCGGTGTAGCGGCAGCATACAAAGGCGAGAAGGCTGTAATTCTGCAGAGAAGAAGCTACAAACAGATGACCAGCTACCTGCAGTATCGAAGGTAAGATTATAACAGTTTTCATACTTCAAAAATCTAAGATAATCTTTCCAGATAAACTCAGCAGATTGGATAAATATTATTTCAAATCGTTCTAGTAGTTATTTTATGTCTGTTACAAAATTCATCTATTTTTCTTATTACATCATATATAATTTTTTCTTCAGGAAGGGAGACTATTCGTACATACCCAGGAAATCCAAAGCTAGAACCTTTTGTAATTTGTATGTGTTCTTCTTTTAGGAGTTTTTCTACAAACTCCTTATCATCTTTTATATCCAATTTAGTAAAGTCTATTTTTGCAAATACATAAAATGCACCAACTGGTCTTATAGCAGTAAGATACTCAGTTTTGTTTATAAGATTTGTAATTAGGTTAGATCTAGTTTGAATTTTAGGTAGAATTCCTTTAATAAATTTTTCATGTGATTTTTTATTCCTTAGCCCTTCCAGAATTGCATACTGAGAAGGAGTATTTGCAGAAAGACGAGAATAAGATAGTTTAACAAACGAGTCTCTTAATTCTTTAGATTTTTTGTCTTCTTCTGGAATTATTGAAAAACCTATACGAAAACCTGTTGCCATATAATTTTTGGAAGCTCCATTCAAAATCATATGTGGTACTCCAGTTGCGACTTTACTTAAGCTGGTAAATTTAGCACCATTGTAGATTATTTCATCATATATCTCATCAGAAACAAGAAAAATATCGTGGTTTTTTCCAAATTCTACAATTTTCTCCATAGATTTTTTACTAAGTATGCTTCCTGTAGGATTGTTCGGGGTTGTTATGAGTAAATATTTTGGTTTTGATATCCTAAGTAAACGTTCCATGTCCTCTATATCTATTTCCCATTTGTCAGATTCTTTTAAATTACTAATTAGCGGTCTCCCTTCCTGCAGAGTCACACAAGGTGCATATCCAGTAAAAAATGGTGCTAATAATAAAGCATTATCGTTTTTATATATTATAGAATAATTAAGAAATTGTAGTGCCTCTATTACTCCTTGGGTTATAATTATTTTGTCTTTACCTGCTTCTATACCATAAAGTTTCAAGTACCTATTTGAAACTTCGTCCCTTAATTCAGGCAGACCGGGTCCATCAAGATAGAAGGTTTTACCACTATTTACTGCTTTATTATAAGCATCTTTGATGTTTTTTTGGATTTCAAAATATCTTGAAGGATCCCCCATTACTAATTTAGTAACTTTCGTGTTTCTTTTTTCTAATTCCCTAATAATACTAACTTCCTCACCTTCCGAATCACCCATATTAAATATCCTGTTTGAAAGAAATCCCATTTTATCCCATAAAAATAAGAACATAATCTATATTATCTTAACTATAGGAACTTGGCACTCACATCCTAACACCTCGTCAAAGACAATCCTCTCATATCATTAGCTTATTGCGTAGGCAAGAAAAGACAAGAATCAGAACCTTTTTCAGGTCTACAAACTTGTTCTTTACTATTACAAAGACCTCCTTGAATTTAGAAAATACGTTCTATTGTCCACCTCTCTTCATAATCTGGATCTTTTGAGGTTTCTGACCCCTTCCATCTCCTTCCGTTTTTGAAGATGACAAGGATTACTCCACATCATCTACACTCTTCTTTTATGTCGATGGAGTCATATGCCTAATCTGCAAGACATTTCGCAGAATAATTGAAAGCAAATGTCTTTTCACGTACTCAGAGAGTCTTGTAAACAAGGTCTTGTCGTGTTCGTTTGCGGGTTTTATTCAGAATTCCAAAGGTATCTCTATTCAACCTATACTATCATGTGTATCTTGGGGAGAATACCAGAGTTTGGAGGCAGGTAGTAATTGTTGGTGACGAAGTAACCATAACTGCCATCTGAAACTATACTAAGACAAGGTTCTAATAAAACGGACATCTACCTAAAATTCATTAAGTTTATAAGCAAAAGGACTCTAGAAATACATGTATTATCCAGAAATAAGGTTTTCCAAGTAAACGATAAACTTGTCTACAACGAAGAGACCACTAAGATGCACAAACTTACTTAATTCCACCAACCATGTCTAAATAATATGGTTTACAAATAAAAGAATTAATATTATCATAATATCCAATGCTAATGTATTTACCTTTGTATATGTAGATATTTTTCTCATATATTTTGTATCCTTTGTCTTATTTATTTTAGATAAGATAATAATTATTGTAATATAAAAGAAAAATGTAGATGACATAAGAATATTTAAGTATCCTAACGCAATAAATATTACCAGCACAAGATATCCTAATGTTATCAACCCATACTGTAATTGAAGTGCTTTACGTTTCCCTAAAACTAACGGTATAGTTTTTCTACCTTCCTCAAAATCTCCCTTCATATCTGAATAATCCTTAACCATGCTTATACTAAAATATAATATTGTTATGAATATAACAATAGGTAAATAATTAATTAAATCTCCAGATATATTTTTTACTGCAAAAAATCCCATTAAAAACGAAAAAAATCCATACATTAAAGCTATCCATAAATAATTAATTAAAAACTTCTCTTTAACTTTAATATACATAGAATACGATATGCCGAATAACACTTCAATTAACAATACAATATAAAAATATATTGACGGTTTTAAAAATATATATGTTAGTAAAAATGAACTTATCAAGAATACAAGATATAAAAATAATAATTTATCTCTAGAGAGATATTTATGCAAATATGTTCTTTTGCTATTAATTTTATCAAGTTCCCAATCTGAATAATGATTTATGACATTAATACCCAAATCCCAAAATGCTACTATTACTATAAGTAATACTACATTAAAAAAAGAAACATAACCTGCTGCCAATAACCCAATTATGGCAGGAGGCAATACAACTAATAATGTTTCTGCAAAAAAAGCCTGTTTTAATCCTCTTAATTTATTTATCATTTAATCTCCTATTGACAAGAATAAACTTTTATTCCCACTTATTAATTCATTATTTAAACATGTTATGTTTATATCCTTTTCTAAAATTGCACTCAAAAATCCAGCCCATGCGCCTCTTACAAAAGGTATTTCTGTATTTGAAAGTTCAAATGAAAACCATGGATATCCTCTAAATATTATATTATATTTTTTATTACTGATTTTAACTACTTCAGCTATACCAAAACCTAACGCTGTAAATAATCTACTTAGAAATAAGTAAGGATCTCTCAGTTCCTTATACTTATTACCTAATTCAAAAAAATATTTATACGACGCTTTAAAAATTATCTCATCCGGTAACGAGCTTTCAAGTTGCAACAATCCAAAACTTTCAAAAGGTATATATCGACACTGATCTTTATTTAGGATCATCTTTCCAGCTTCATAAGTCAAAATATTTTCAGCCATCAACTTTTTTATTGTAGCACCATCTGGTGGAGCATCTATCAGAATCTTATTATTTTTATAATACTGTTGCACATCCAATTTCCCAAGAATAGGAGATTTCATAAAACTATCTATTTTATTAACTTTCAAATAATCTGATCTGGCGTTAATTAAAATAAACTTTCCATTACTAACATTTTTAATTGCACATTCTATTTCTTGATCTCCTAAAATATAACTAAAAAATCCAGCCCATGCGCCCAATATCCAATAACTATATCTATCTCCTTTAGCTCCGGCAGGGCCAATAATATCTAATTCTATTGCTAAAATACGTTTTTCTTTTTTCTCTATTCTTAATGTTATCTCGTTTGCGTATAATGTCCCAAAAAAACTGGGAACTAATGAACTATAAACTCTCTCATCTCTTGGAAAATTTGTTATTTTAGCAACATAATATCCATCTCCTTTTCCTGCTGCATAAATTTTTTCAAGCCCTTCCCTTCCTAACTTCTCTTCTGCAAGGTCTTCTAAATTAATCAAAAATTTGTCCGGAATCATTATAGTACGCATAGCTAATCTAATTCCCTCAATAGAATAAGAAGTCGTAATCAAATATCCTGGTATATCTATTTTAAATATATCAACTAATATTATTTTTTTTATAAAAAATTCCTTTATTTTATCAAATTTCTGTGACATAATACTACTCCAAAGAAATTCCTTTTTCTGAAAACTCAAAACTTTTCATATTAGTATCTATTTTAGTGTT
>JAKBRL010000004.1 GCA_021845465.1 Microcaldota archaeon | reverse complement strand
TTTAGGCATGCTGAGCATCTTGAATTTTAATTGGATTATAGAGGAATACTATAAATTCATGCATTTATTATTAGTTAGAAAAATACAACAAATTGCAGTAGATTATGAACAGAGGTGTAACATATGCAAGATCAGTGGGAAGATGTAGAAAGAATAGACCAACTAGGTAAGTCTAGGGACAAGAAGTTTGCCGAATGGGATAGTAAATACGGAAAGGGAAACTGGCGACTTGTTTGGAAGGTGAATGGCGAGGTGCTAGATTTCCTTGGAGCTTGCGCTTTATATGAGGAAGCATATTATCGCTTCCTAAAACAGAAGCCTGAAGTTCTGGGAGCATTGTTAAAGGAGGCTTCAGATATCTATGATGATGCACCTTCGAATATCAAGTCCGGCCTTGACTACAAAATCCAAGAAACTAAATTGAATCATATACAAGATATAGCTATAAGGAACACCGTTAAAAGACTAGGGTTGCGATTTGCAGGCAAGGAGCTGATACAGATAAGGGATAAGGAAGCATCACATCCATTAAGCATGATCCTTTCTCCAGGACAAGTGCCATTTCACGATCCCGGGCTGATAATGAAGCCTGAGCGTCAAGGATGGTGGAAACCGGGAAGCGTAGAATCATTCTATCAGTCAAACAGGATATTACAAGCTCGTCAAAAGATAAAACAATATGATATGATGGAAAACAATAATGTTATGATCATAGGAATTGCGGGGAGAAGCTGCTCTGGAAAATCAACAGTGATAAAAGCGCTTGAGAAGAGATATGAAGGTGGGGTGCTGCATATTGACCAGGACCTTTTCTTCAAGAAAAATCCTGGTAACCAGGAACGACCTGAGTCGTTGATGTTTGACCAGATGACAAAGGCACTTAGACTCCTTAAGGAAAGAAAATCCGCGTTTATACCAAAGCGACCATTTACTGAGGATTTTGTTAGGAAGATAGAACCTAGTAAAATAATTATAGTTGGGGGTCACTTGTTATTCGTGAATAAAGAATTAAACACGCTTTTCAATAAAAAGATCTGGATAGACGTATCGGATATCAACCTGCTTTATAGAAGACTCAAGAAGTTCAATATATTCAGTGATGCGGATAAAAAGACTTATGAGAAATATTTCGGAGAAGTAAGCCAACTAGATTATGTGGTCAATGTAGTAATACCAGAATCTAGGAGATATGAGAAGATACAGAAAGATGCTGCAGATTTTGTCCTTGATGGCAACCTGCCGCAGGAAGACCTGATAACCGCTGTGGAGAACATAATGAAGACTTAAGCAGTTGTTATCCTCTTGCAGTTGCCTGTGATTGTTTATTGGCTTCATTTATGGCCTCATTTATCTTTTCATGTGACCTGTCGCGCAAGAGATCTCTCACTTCTTCGGCGGCTAACTTAAAATCAGGTAACGAAGTGGAGCCATCAAACCTACACAGGGCTATCAGTGCGGCTTCGGCGCCTGCATGAAGTATCGAAATCTTGTCTATCGTATGTGATGTATCATTTTTCCTTACCTGGCCCATGACAAAACGCATGATACTTTATTTTGGCGATTATTGAGGCTCGTTTCCTCACCATTAGCGATCTGTCCCTGCACTATGACACAGACTGCTACCCGTAGCTCTATTATTTTAGTTTTTGTCTCAACAATTTTCATTGTGTTGGTCTCCTGGCAAGGATACCCAATATCCTAACAGGGACCTTCATACCCACTGTTTCAGACGGTAAAAAGAGAAGAGAAAAACCTAAAACATTATAAAACATGGAGTTACTTAATTTGTCAACTTCCTAGTTTCTAATTTGATGGGAGTATTAAAATAGTTTTCCTTCTGAGTATGAAGTATGAGCACAGGTAAAGAATCGGCTTTATTCAGATCACAATCCGCAATGGAGTACCTGATGACATATGGTTGGGCCATACTTATCATCGCTGTTGTGCTCGGAGCTCTCTTCGGGCTCGGAATCTTCAATCCTGCATCACTTGCGCCAAAGGTTCAGCCGGGCAGCTGCCAGATCTATAGGCCTTATGGCCCTGGAACGTCTTCCCATATATCCATACAGGGAACATGCAATAATGAACTGCCCGAATATGTTATGAAATCTACAGGTGTTGGAGGGTTTGTGTTTATTCCTGATTCGAATGCCGAGAGTAGTCTAGCAAACATACAAGGCCAGGCTATGACCATAACTGCGTGGGTTTATATAATGGGTGCCCCATTCCACGATGTTGTAGACAAAGAGGGCCAGTATGGAATGAAACTTAATTATATGAACAGCAATGGGTGTGTTGTAGGATCTGAAAATAGTATCATCTCGGTAAATTCTGTAGGGTTGTGCCTCGAATGGGATACTTTTGCAAACTGGAGTGGAATTTCTTATTTTATACCTGGAAGCGGATTTAAACAATGGATCTTTCTTGCAGTAAGCGTAGATGGAAACAATAAATACTGGTATGCTAACGGAAAGGAAATAGGAAGTGGCACTAATAATAATATAAATACGCCAATATCATATTTCGATGAAAACCTTACCTTTGGTGCGATATCGCAAAATGGTCCGGTAAATTCCATAACAGGGAATCAGATATATACGGGGTTCTCCAGCAATGAATTCTTCAACGGAACAATATCAAATATACAGATATACAACAGTAGCCTTTCTCCTGCTGAGATAAACTATCTGTATCAGGAAGGAATAGGAGGGGTGCCTGTTGACCTTAATAATCTTGTAGGGTGGTGGCCGCTTAATGGCAATACTAAAGATTATTCAGGAAACGGAGAGGATGGAATACCCGAAAATATGATATTCACTAATGGGTGGGCTTATAGCTATACACCGCCTTGAGTGGCTGTAGTGTCATGTATTAATATCTTTTTAGTCTATTCTTATATGTGATTCTCTTGGATTACGATGAACTTTTAGATAAAGCCTTTTCAGAATTGCCTGCCCTTTCAGTAGAAAAGTCGGATTTCGTAGTGCCTGAGGCTGATTCTCTGGTGCAGGGAGGAAAGACTATACTCAAAAACATAGATCAGATAGCAGACAAGGCACGTAGAAGCAAGGATGAGATAGCCAAGTATCTGACGAAAGAGCTTGCGGCGCCGGTCAGTCTTTATGAGCATACCATGGAAATAAGCGCGAGGGTACAATCTGCTGAGTTAAATTCAAAAATAAGAAGGTTCTTTGAGGCGTATGTTATATGCAAAGAGTGCCATAAGCCCGATACACATATAGAAGGCAGAGAGCGCGGATATGTGACAATAAGCTGCGAGGCATGCGGTGCAAGATATACAATTAAGAGCTATTGAGGAATTTTATGTATAAAAAAACAGGAAATCAGGGAGCTGCTCCGCAGCTTATGCTTCCGAGGGGAAACCAGATAATAGGAATTGTGATAAAATCGCTTGGATCTACCAATTTTGATATATTCTGCTCGGATAAGAAGGTTCGCAGGTGTTCTATACCTGGAAGGCTTAAGAGAAGATTCTGGGTTAAAGAGAACGACTTAGTCCTGGTTACACCGTGGCCAGTTCAGGGAGATGAAAGGGGAGACATAGTATGGAGGTACAGCATAATGGACAGGGATCTTCTCCAGAGAAAAGGATATGAGATACCTAAATAATTGATACCATTTCCTATTTTGGAATCTGGGAGAATCTTAAGAAGTTATCTGTTTGAATGATTCATCTTCATTTCTTGAGATTCCATAATTTTTTCTGAAATAAGAGAGGATTACAGATATGTCTCGTTTAAGGAACTCTTCTGCTTTGGGATGGTCTTTTACAACTGCCTGGCCGAAGTCTATCAGATAAGGGACTTCATCTTTCATAAGTATGTTGTATTCACTGATATCTCCGTGGATCAGATCCCTTGAGTATAGCTTCTTCATGTCTTCTAGTATTGAATCGAGCGCATTTACAGGATCGGCTGCGCCTGCGGCCTTGAGTGATTGGGAGGGCTTGCCTTCCGAATCTCCAATGAATTCCATTGCCAGGATATTTCCATTGAAGAGATAGGGCTTGGGAGAATGAAGTCCTGCGGCTTCTGCTATTCTTAGGTTTGAGTATTCTTTTTTGCACCATTCGTTGACAATTCCCGATATGCCTGATTTTATTCGGAAGAATCTCGGGTCTCCGTTTATGTAGTCGGTACGTTTTTCAAAGCTTGATGTCTCAAGCCTGAATATCTTTACTGCAACAAAGTCCGAAGGAACTGAGCTTCCGTGATCAGCTATATATACGTCTGCCTCTTTTCCCTTCGCAATTATGAACTCAAGTTTTGATATTATGTTTCTGGTGAATAGCTTTTTAATATGGAGCATTGTTCTTCTTTCAAAGACGCCTTCTTCTATCTTAAGCTGCTCGCTGAGAGGATAATCCTCCCTTGATGATCTCTTTCTCTTGCTTACCATCCTTGACATTGAATACTACCAGATAAGCATATTATTTAAAGGACAAGCATATCATTCTTTTCTTTTTGCAGAGATTAGGAGTTTCTTTGCTATTTCAGGTATTGTATCTTTATAAAAGGCAGGAGTATCAAGCGGATGGGTTCCTCGGTCTAACATCTCCTGGAGTGCTTTGGCTTCACGAATATTTCCCCTATCTCTGTCTCTGTTTGCCCATATTTGATAGACTCTTATTACATCTGCCTTGTTTCCTGCAACCCAGTATTCCCTAGCTGCGATATTAAACCTCCCATTTTCCTCTGCGCTTCTCGCTTGCCTTACATGAAGAGCGGTAGATACTGCTAGAAGTTGACCCAGCTGGCCATTAATCCAGCGAGGATTGGAATTGAGAGCCTTATCCAACATTATTGAAGAAAGAAGTAAAAGGCTGCCCGGCTGCCTGGATGGTTCGGAATCTACCAGTCTGCACATGGCATTTTTTAGTTCTGGATCGTTTGTAGGCTTGTTATGTAGATATGTAGTATAGTTATTGCAGAATTCTGTTATTCTGGAGGCTTCTCTAATCTGTGGGTATGAGTCTGGCCTTCTGAGTCTAATCGTGCGTGGTTTGTTTATTTGGTCCATTGTTATCACTGGTGCCTAATCTAATTCCTGTTCAGATTTAAAATTGGATTTGATTACATTTATATAGTTTTTCTACATATAAAAATTCGATTGTATGGCAACGCTATCAACTCCACAGACCCAGGCAGGGGTATTAAGCTTTTACGATGCGCCTGAAAAAGGACCCATAATAGGCCCAAAAGTATTGCTTATAGCAGTAGCGGCATTTGCCATATTGATAGTAGTTCTGGATCACTTTATAACAGCATCCTTCTGAGATAAGGGTTAACCATTTGGATGTTTATTGCTCTGCAGTGTGTTTTGGGAGGTAGAACGTATCTGCTTTTGGCATGGAAGGAATTTGTATGATAAAAGATAAACCATATGAGATAATTGAGATAAAAAAACTGACTCCTAGCGTGACATCTTTTATATTTAAAGCGAAAGACTGCACATCTATAGATTTTACACCAGGCATGTTTGCAATGCTTGCTTACAAAAATGAATCTACAGGAGAATCGATAGCCAGAGCATTCTCCATAGCCAACTCACCGCCTTCGGATCAGCTTGAATTTGTAATTTCGTTGATACATGGAAGGTTCACTTCAAAACTTGACTATGCAAAGATAGGAGACAGGTACCTGGTTTCTGCACCATATGGTCAATTCAAGTTCGACATAAATGCAGGCAAGAAATTTCTTTTTCTCGCAGGAGGAACAGGAATAGCTCCGTTTATGTCAATGCTGAGATATGCAAAGCAGCTTAATTCGGATATGGATTCTGTTATGCTTTATAGCACAAAATATGCAAATGAGCTTATCTATAAAGAACAGCTTGAAGCCTACGCCAAAGAATCTGAGTTCAGGCTGATAATTACAGTTACAAGACCGCAGGAAGGCGATGGATGGAAAGGAGAGACAGGCCACGTTAACACAGAGATGATGAAGAGGGAGGTTCCTGACTTCATGGAGAGAATAAGCTACATATGCGGGCCTCCTGCATTTGTGAAGGCATGCAAAGACGCATTGCTTTCGATGGGAGTAAAATCGGAAAATGTCAAGGCTGAGATGTGGGGCTAAAGACGCAGCGGAGGAGGCAGAATAATCGTGTGAAGATTTTTGTGCATTTGGCATTTTCTGAATAGATATTTTGATCTCTTGATGTAGAGATACAGAGGAACTATTTATATATTTAAGACAAGAATAATGGAACATGGATGATAGATACAATCCCAAGGAAGCGGAGGCAAGAATAGCTGATTTTTGGGGTAAGGAAGACATTTATAAATATAAAAAAGATGGCAGAAGAATATATGCAATAGACACGCCGCCACCTACGATTTCAGGAGAAATACATGTAGGTCACGTATATTCGTATTCCCAAGCAGACTTTGCAGCGAGGTATAAACGCATGCGTGGTTTTTCTGTTTTCTATCCGTTCGGACTTGATAACAATGGACTACCAACAGAGATTCTTGTAGAAAAACAGAACAAGATAACTGCAGAGCATGTAGGCAGAGAGAAATTTGTCAGCCTCGTAAAGACTACAATAAAAGATTACGAGCAGAAGTATATTGACATATGGAAAAAGGTGGGAATTTCAGTAGACTGGGATTATTTTTACACAACCATAAGCGACGATGTGCAGAAGATCTCCCAGTATTCATTCATTGAACTTTACAGGATGGGAAGGGCTTACCAGAAGGAAACCCCAACAATATGGTGTACTAAGGAAAAGACTGCGCTTTCCCAGATGGAACTTGAGGACAAGATGCTTAAATCCGAATTCGTAAAGATAAGATTTGATGATGAAATAATAATAGCGACAACAAGGCCTGAGATGCTTCCTGCCTGTGTTGCGATTTTTGTGAGTCCTGAAAACGAGGATACAAAAAAGTTTGTAGGCAGGAAGGTGAAGGTGCCTATATTCGGACAGGAAGTCGAGATATTGGAAGACAGAAGAGTTGATCCTAAAAAGGGAACAGGGGTTGTTATGTGCTGCACGTTTGGGGATGTGACTGACATAGACTGGTACAAGGCATACAATCTTCCTCTCAGAATCATAATAGATGAGAAGGGAAAGATGACCCACGAGTATTTCTTCGGAAAAGGAATCAAGGAAGCCAGAACGCAGATAATAGAAGATCTTGGGAAGAGAGGATACTTGTTAGAAAGGAAGGAAATAGAACATGCGGTCAATGTTCATGAAAGATGCAAGACAGAGATAGAGTTCATAGTAAAACAGCAGTGGTACATAAGATATCTTGACATAAAGGACAGACTAATAGAGCTGGGAAGAGAGCTCAACTGGTATCCTTCCCATATGAGAGTAAGGTATGAGAACTGGATACGTGGCCTGCAATGGGACTGGAATATCTCAAGGCAGAGATATTTTGGAATACCGTTCCCGGTGTGGTACTGCAAGAATTGCTCTTCTCCCATACTTCCTGAGAAGAATGAACTTCCAGTAAATCCCCTTTCTTCAAAACCCAGTAAGGCATGCACTAAATGTGGATCCTTAGAGTATATTCCAGAAGAGGATGTTATGGATACCTGGGCAACTTCGTCGCTTACTCCTTTAATAAACAGCAGATGGTCTCTGGATAACGAGATGCCGGAGATCTTTCCTATGGCATTGAGGCCCCAGGCCCATGAAATAATATCATTCTGGCTCTTCACCACAATAGTAAAGTCTTACCTGCATACTGGCAAACTGCCTTGGAGAGATGCCATGATATCAGGCCATGCCCTTGACCCTAAAGGAAAGGCCATGCATAAATCATTGGGCAATGTGACTGAGCCTATGCCTTTGATAGAGAAGTACGGTGCCGACGCTTTGCGGTACTGGGCCAGCTCTGCAAAACTTGGTGAAGATGCAACATTCCAGGAAAAGGAGATAATTGCGGGTTCAAGATTAATGAATAAGCTATGGAATATTGCCAAATTTGTAGAGAAGAATAGAGATGGTCCTGAAGAAATTACAAATATAATTGATAAATGGATAATATCAAAATTAAGGGAGGCTGAGAAAGAGGCCACCGATATGTTTGATGTGTATAATTACGCAGGTTCAAAGCGTGCAATAGAAGAATTCTTCTGGTTCTTCTGCGACAACTATGTAGAGTTCATAAAATATAGGATATACAATGGGGATAAGAGTTCCAATTATACCTTAAATATGGTTTTTCTCTCTGTACTGAAGATGCTTGCACCTTTTATGCCTTATATAACGGAAGAGATATACTTGGTACTGTACAGCAAGAGTGATGCCAGGTCAATACATGTTTCAGAATGGCCTGACTATAATAAATTTGATAACTATGAAAGCGAGGTTTCTGTGGGAGACAAGATCTGGAAGACAGTTGTATATGTCAGGCAGTGGAAACATTCAAACGGAATGGCATTAAATGCGGAACTTGAGGAGTTGACAGTTCAGAATTTCCCTAAAGAGGGAGAAATGGATCTTAGAGGATCCATGAATATAAAAAAGATTGCTGAAGGAAGAGGAGAACTGGAAATCCCTGGAACTGAAATAAAAATAAGTTTTTCCAAAAGGTAATTTCCGGTTTTCATAAAAGTCATGTGGGCAGTTGTTCTCTCTTTGCTCCCACTAATGATATATGAGCATTAGCATTAAGTGTGGTTCTTTCTTCTGGTACTACACGAGTTGGCGCTGGCACTCTTATTCTCACATCTGCTCCTGCGAGTACTGCTCCCTTCCCAATATCCCTTATAAAATAAACTTCTCCTGACCTTGCATGCTTAGATTTTTCCATGATCATCATGCATACTTTGCTGTAGTATGGTTTATAAAGAAAACATAATATGGGGTACAAAAGACGAAGATGCCTTAGAAGTTTGAGAGAGAAAATATATGAAAATATTTCCTAAATGCATTTTTTTATATATCTGATAAGAAGATAGTAACTACTGATTGCGTGAGATATAACAAAAAAGTTAGAGTAGCAGACGAATTGGTGGATGGTGTTAGAATATTGCTAAGAAAGACAGATGTTGCAGAAAATGAGAAACGTGATGAATTTGCACGGTTGGTTGGAAGATATGGGCACAGGATATGTGATGAAGAAATTGGAAAAATGTATAAGAATACTATAATAAAAATAGTTGAGGCCTTAAGAAATACGGATGTTGATGACTTTGGGGCTATTATAAGAGGTGAAAGGAAGTTATCCTTTGAGGGCAGAAAACTGGGACCTAGCTCTTTTGGACCTAAAAGCAAGGAGACATTTGATACTATTTTAAATTATCTCAGAAATGAGATAAGCCCGAAAGAGTATGGTGGGTCAGAACCCATTACTGAAGTAGTTATTATTGAAATGAAGGAAGAGATTAGAAGAATGGCAGAGAGAATTTTAAGAGATAGAAAAATAGAGGATCCGGAAGGAATTCTCTTGGCAGATATACTTGTACAACTTGCTAAAGAATCTGGAGGAAAATTTTAATTGCCAAGCATTTGGCGGAAACGGAAAGCTGAGATAGAAACCATTATTAACGGACACGACGGGATTTGAACCCGCAACCTACGGCTCCGCAAGCCGCCGTGCTATCCAAGTTACACCACGTGTCCATCATCAGCTTTTTATACATTTTGTTACTAATGCCTATATACTTATCGTGGTATAATGCACAAAGCACAAGGCAAGATATGCTCATCATGTGGCAAACAGACAGATAAATATGTTTTGTTCAAATGTCCGTCATGCGGCAAGAGAGAGATAATAAGATGCAATGAATGCAGGGAGACACATACCAAGTATATATGTGACGATTGCGGATTTGAGGGACCTTAATGGGAAAAGTAGCAACATTATTTAATGTATATGCGAATCAGGGAAAGGAGGAGGAGGTAGTTAACGAGATAAGAGACTCGATGAAGCCTAACAGCCTTTCTGTTGAAGACATAGCTTTTGGAATAAAGATAATAAAGGTCATGTTTATACACGAGGACAGCGAAGGCAGTGACGTACTTGAAAACAGGCTAAGGCAGGTCAAAGAGACAAACAATGTAGAAGTTGCAGAGGAGAGCCTTATTTCCTGAATGCGCCTGCATGTTTTTCTTGTACAGTTTATATCCATGATATGGATTCTTAAACTTAACTTTCCATGATAAACCTAGTTGTCATGAACATAAAAAATATCATTTATATGTTTCTTGCAGGGTTTATGCTGCTGAATATTACAGTAGCACATACAACATATCAGAATCCGCAAAGCTCACAGAGTTATGGATATGCCATATTCAATGGCACAGCATATGCCAATACCAACGCGGGAAGCCTGCCTAAAGGCGCTTCTGCAAGGTCTGTTTTCGGGTGGGTATATCCTGAAGCTACTTCAGGCACGATTTATTCGTATGGATTGCTGGGTTCTGACGAATTGTCGAGCCTTTATATCAACAATAACGGAATGCTTGCATTCCGTGGAGTCTCAAATGGAGCAATCAGCAATTTCAGCGTTGGAGAAAACAGGTGGAGCTTTGTTGGTTATGCCTACCGGACAAATTCCACAAGTATTACATTTTATTATAATGACAGAAATGAAACAGTAACGCTCAGTGCAAATAAATCACTGCAAACTTCAGGATATGCAGAATCATCTATAGGAAAAGAGGCCAATTGCAATGGCCCATGCAATAATTTTGTAGGGTATATTGCAAACCTTAGGTTATACAGGATTGCCATCAATGAAAGCGGTGCAGAGATGCTCTATCTGGGAGGACCTACTCTCGGGAATGAGATACTATACAATAATCTTGCAGCATGGTGGCCGCTGAATGGAAGTGTTTTGGATTATAGCGGAAATGGAAACGGAGGATCCGATTACCATATATCATATGGAAGTTTTGACAGTTCCAAGGCGTTAAGTGTGATCTCAGGAAAGGGAGGAGGCGTGATTGAGACTCCGGAGGGAGGAGTCTATGCTTCGGGAGAGAATGTATCGCTGAAGGCTATCGCCCTTAGTAATTACGTATTTGTAAACTGGAGCTGTACGGGAAGCGGTTGTTATTCCGGAAGCAATTCTACTGCCATAATAAAGATGGATGGGAATATTACGGAGATGGCAAATTTCGTTACGCCGGTATATGTTTTGAATGTTGCAGCCAGGCCGGGAAGCGGAGGAAGAATAGCTATAGAAGCCAATGCAAGCATGTATTCCATAAAAGCCCAGGAGATGATGGAGCCTTATGGAAGTATTGTTAATTTTTCAGAATCTCCTGAGAATGGTTATATATTTATCAACTGGAGCTGTACGGGAAGCGGTTGTTATTCCGGCACTTACTACAACCCTGAGATAACAGTTTATGGAAATGTAACCGAAACGGCTAATTTTAGGAGAGAGATGGTTAATATCTCAGTGATAGCTTCACCGGCAGGAGGAGGAAGAGTATCTGGGAGTGGAAGGTATGGAGCAGGGAGCATTGTAAATCTCATAGCTACAGCAAATCAGGGATATGGATTCAACAACTGGAGCTGTACGGGAAGCGGTTGTTATTCAGGGGATATGGAGAATTTTACAATTAATGCAAGTGGGAACATTGAAGAAGTTGCCAATTTTGTTTCGTCTGCAGCAAAAAACAAGGGAAGCGTTTTAAAGGATAATGGAACAGTAGCCCTGTTAGATTATATAGTAGGCTTCTTGGTTCTGATAATCATAATAGTTGTTTTTGCGATCAGGAGGAAACATGATAAAACAACTGAAGATGAGAGAAAGAAGAAGAAAGGCAATGGCAAAAATCAGGAAGTGAGAAGTGGAAAAACCGTCAGTTGAACAGCCATACTCAATTGGACATTACGTGGTTATGAAGACTCTTTTTGAAGAAAGATATGCCTTAAGTAGAAATTCCTTGTCTTTTTCATTCCGCATTTTTTCTTCCAATGTATTGATCAGGTCTTCCCTGGAGATATTTTTTAAACATATCAGAATTATGTTTGCAGTATGGTAAGAGGTGTCAAGGCGGTATACCTCAAACTTCTCAGAATAGGTTTGTATGAAGAGATCAAGCTCCGGCCCGAGCATCGAACCTATGCAGTTTATAGCAATAACGCCTTTCTCGTTGAGTGATTCATATGCATTTGAAACGAATTCTTTTCCGTGAAACTGAATGGGTATCTTGCCATTCTGGTCATACGCGTCCAATATAATTATATCATAGGAGGATTTCTTTTTTGATATGTATTCTGAGCCTTCGGCGTTCTCTATTTTGATATTGGGCGTCTTGTCCAGGAATTTTGTATATGCTGCCATCATATGCTGGTCAGGTTCTACAGCTACCATATCCATTCTATCATTAAGTATGCTTCCCAATTGGAAAGGAATTGTACCGCCCCCTAGCCCTATCATCAGAATTTTAGGCTTTTCGTGAAGATATGCGAGAGGAATGAAAAAGTCCCAGTATTCGTTAACAAATAACAGATTGGGAGAGATTTTTGAGAAAATTATGCCATTGCATTTGAGTATTCTTAGCCTTCCGTTTTCAGTTATGGTTATTGTCTTGCCGCCATAAGTTTCAGAATATATCTCTCTTTCCTTGCTGAACAATCCGTGAAATCGCATGTATAACACATATGTAGAGACCTAAAGCCAGTGAGCACGCATTGGAAGGACGTATTCTCTATACGAATAAGGTTTTAGGACTTTGGTATCTGGGATGCCATTTCCTTAATCTCTTTCTGCACTTCTTCTACCGCTTCAAGAATAAGTGCTTTTGGTTTGTTTGCTTTGACTATTAGCCTAGGCTGGCCTACTTCAGGATGTTCCTTTGTGACTCCTGCAAACTCAACATTCTTATTTTTTATAAGCTTGTCTTTTATAAGTTCGGCTATTCCCCTGTCTGCATCTACAAACTCGAGTATCATACTCTTGGGCTCGTCCTCTATTATTTTTAGTTCCATTATATCAGCATTGGTACAGATTGAATCTCTTGGGTTTTTAATCCTGAGAAAAGTATGAATCATTTATTGTTAATATAACTATATAAATATTACTAACTTCTCTGAAGCGTGGGGCTTGGAGTTTTTAGTATATGTTATTTCTAATAGGGTTCTTCATATTTTGATGAAAGTCGGAAATTCAACTCAGAGTCGAATAGCCATATAGGCAGCTACGGCCTCAGGCTCTTGCTCTGAAAGGCATTTGGTAACTACATTATAGGGCTCCGCTGAAGATCTTGCTCTTGGTTTTTTTGCGTATGGCATTGTCCATCATGTCTTTTGTAAAGCCTTCTGGTAGTTTTCCGGTCTGGACATAATCGTAAAGTATGAAGAGGAATGTGTTGCTGGTCACGTAATTTAACATCATTCCGAATACTGCAATTACTATTCCGAGGACCATTATAACTGCACCAGATATGGTAGAGGCAGTTAATGCTGCGATACCTACAACGAAAAGAAGAACGCCTGGTATTATGAAGAGCAAAGCATAGAGATCCGAGTATATGATTCCGCCAAAAGTAGAACCGAAATTCTTGGTTATTATCTTGATGCTGTTCTCTATGGATTTTATTGGACCGGTATTGTTGTCTATTATAGAAGGCACTACGAACATGATTGCCAGTGAGAGGGCCATGGAACCTATAGCGCCTACCAGAAGCCTTCCTATGCCTTGTATCCTGGATTCTATTGCTCTCAGAATGGTTATTATTATTGTATAGAATACAGCCCATTCTAGAATTTGAACCCAATACTGCGATGCTTTAGATAGAGCATCTGCCATGGAGATCTTCTTTTTTGTAGTGGAGTAATGCCTGAAAGCTATCAATAATGCAACTAAAAAGTATACAGATACAAATGTCGAAAGGAAGCCGAAGATTATTACTGCTGCAATTATGAATATGCTGCTTGTTGAGAGCGCAAATAAAAGCGGCAGGAAGAGTGCAAGTGCAAGCAGGAGGGCAAGAATGCCGCCAGTTACAGGATAAAGTAGAAGTCCCTTATCATTAAATATCAATTTCCTTGTTGCGCTGCCCAGCTTCCATCCGTTGCGTAGATTCTCGAACATATGATATGCCTCTTAGATAGTTTTTGTTAAAAAGCCACAGGTTATGCTTGATCTGCATTTTATTCAGAAGCTGCTGATATAAATATTGAGCAGATGCTTGATTTGCGGTGATGAAGCATAGGTAGAAGAGCGTATACATGTACCAATTGAATAAAGGCAAGAAACAGATACCTTAAAAACTTTTTGGTGCATATATATTTGTGATATTATGCCTAGAGAAAAAGAAAGTGAAAAAGCAGTTCTCATAGATCCTGAACTTTATATGAAGAGAATGCTTTCATATAAGGAGAAACATGCAGGTTGGTACATCTTCAAGGCTGCATACTGGGCAATCTACGCTTTTGTAGTGGGATTGTTATTTATGGTAGAGGGCATAGGAGGGTTTCCAGTATCGTTTACATTTGGTACTGCACTCGTTATATTTGCAATAATGATGGTAATATACGGGCTCGTTAACGCACTCCACAACAAACTTATGAAGAAGTATGGCTGAATAAGCCTACTCTTCCTTTTAATCGGAAGAGAATAAAAGCAGACTGGTAGTAATGGCAAAGTTATTTCATAATATATATAATGGAAAGTATGTAAAGTACTATCCTATAATACCAATAATAATGATGGTATTTGGGTTGTATTTCGCAACCCATATCGTTCTTGATTCTTCATTAAGCGGCGGGATAAGCGTAATACTACAATCAAATACTACCCTTTCTAGCCAGCAGATTGCGAGTGAGATATCGAATAAGCTGCACTCTCCGCAGCCATCTATACAAAAAAGCCCTGGAGGGCTTGAGATAACAATAACGGGGAATAGCAGCCTTGTAGCCGCACAGAAGAAGAGCCTTGAGTTTTTTGCATTCCAGCAGAATTATACCTCTGCACTATTGAATGAGACTGCATTGAGAGGTTCACTCTCTGTGAATAGCAATAATAAGACAGCACTTTCTCAATTTAACGAACAGGAGGCGATAAAGAATGCCTCACTTGCAAAGATGTCCATCTCTCTTGGAGAGGAACTCTCGTATCTCAAGCCATTTATAGGAAACGTCTCGGTACCTCAGAGCCCTTCAGCACAGCTTCAGCTTGCACAGACAGCATATGCAAACGCAAGCAACATATATACAAAGAGGGTAATAGCGACCCTCCATTCGATAATACCGTTCAAAACCTACTCATACCAGGACATTGGGCCTACGCTTGGATCATACTTTCTTGGACAGCTTGAAACGGTTATAATAATAGCATTCGTGCTTGTCTCTATAGCTGTTCTCTTCATATTCAGATCTGTGGCTCCGGCATTCTCCGTGGTTTTCGGAGCTGCCAATGATATGATAATAGCGCTTGGTGCGATGGGTCTTCTCGGAATCCCTCTTGGAACAGCTAGCATAGGAGGCCTTCTCATGGTTATAGGATATTCGATAGATACTGACGTGCTGGCCTCATTCAGGATATTGAAGATGCATGGAGATACTCCAGAGGAGAGGGCTTATTCTTCAATGAAAACAGGAATGACTATGACTGCTACCGCGATTGTCTCATTCTCGGTACTGTTCATAGTTTCAGTATTTACATATGTGCCAACATATTATGAAGTAGCAGGAGTTGCCCTGTGTGGATTGATTGGAGACCTGTTTACTACATGGCTTGGAAACACTCCATTGATATTAAGCTACAAAAAGAGAAAGGATAGAAGATAGATTGTGATGTCAGCATTAGACTACCTTAAAGACTGGAGAATTGCAATTGTGATAATAGCGATAGTGATTCTTGCCATATTGGACGTAGTACACGGCATAAACCTGGGCATGGAATTTGTAGGGGGAACACAGATACCGATAACTCTTGCACGTCCGGTCAACCCTCTGGAGATGAGCAGCATAACCCAGATTCTAGACCAGAGGATCTCCAGATTCGGGCTTAGCCAGGTCACTATACAACCGGTAGGAAATTCGGGTATTTATGTAAACATACCGGTAACATCAAACGCGGAAATAAATAGCACAATATCAATTATAGAAAAGCAGGGAGTCTTCCAGGGAATAGTGGGAGGCAGGGAGGCAGTAAACGGCACAGGCATATTGACAGGCAGCATAACAAATCCGGCACCTATAGTCTCGGGCACGAACGTAAGCTGGCAGGTCAATTTCTTTGTAACGCCGCAGGCGCAGGCGGAGTTTACAAAAGCGGCGTTTGGACAGGCAGGGAAGCCCATATACATGTTCCTGGATAGGCCAGATGATGCAATTCTCTTGTTTAACAATTCAATACTTGGAGGGCTTACAGGCAGCAGAGCAGAACAGATATCCGAGATGGAAAGCGCTGTGGCATTCGGAAACCAGACAATACCAATAGAATTCGCAAATGCGAATGCGAGCAATTGGGCTTCGCTTTATCCCTTCTTTAATTCAAGCAAGAGCCGCTACAAGACAGTAATACTGGAGAAGAATACGCCTGGATTTGTAATAAATAATCTCACAGCCATGAATTACTCCCTTCAGATGGAAAGCTCCTTGAATATGACTCCGGTATTTCTGCAGGGAAATGCCACCAACCCTCTTCTTATGGATTCTTGGCCTGCGATCGGTCTGCTTTCTGCCCCAACACTTGCACCTGGGCTTACAACAGGACAGGTTACCGGAAATTCAGGATATGTAATACAGGGAGAGGCATTGATTTCAGGGACAGTGCAGCAGAAGATAAACAATGCAGCCAATGAGTCCAGTCAGATAGCTACAATATTGAGCGGAGGTGCGCTTCCCGTACAGGTGATAGTTGGACAGCCTATCACTACGCCTCCTTCACTCGGAAGTCATTTCGAGGTCATAAGCGCTGTTGCTTTGCTTCTTTCAATAGTGGCAGTTGCAATAACGATAGTCATAAGGTACAAGAAAATCTTTCTTATAGCCCCTATAATATTGACTACTGTAGCTGAACTCTTCATAATAGGTTCGATAATGGGTCTTACCGCAACGATAGACCTTTCAGCAATAGCGGGAATGATAGCAGTAATAGGAACAGGTGTGGATGCACAGATCATAATAACAGATGAAGTAATAGCAGGACATAAGGATACTACACTGAAGAGCAGAATGAATAATGCCTTCTATCTGATAATGAGAAATGCCCTGCTGCTCTCCCTTGCCATGTTCCCTCTCTTTTTCTCAGCGCTGACTACAGAGATATGGTTTGCTGGAGCCACCATAATAGGAGCGCTCCTTGGAGCTGCTATAACCAGACCAGCTTATGGTGCGATAGTAAGCAAGAGATACAACCATAATGGGTAAGAGTATGGCAAAACACTGCCCTATATGCAACGCTTCAAGCGATGATGTCGTTTTTGTAGGGGAATTCTGCAGCAAGTGCGCCGGAAAGAAACTTGAGGAGAAGCTTCCCGAACTGATAAAAATAGAAAGATGCAGAATATGCGGAAGGATACAGACCAAGGAAGGAGTGATGGAGATAGACAGGAAGAGCCTTCAGATTGTAATGCAGCAGAGGCTCAATAAATTCAAAGTAAACCTCGTTAGTTACGGGGATGATAAGGCAGTCTTGGATGTTGTAGAAGAAGGATGGTCCCAGCCTGTTGCAGGCGAGAAGGAGGTCAACATAAAATATACCAAGATGACCTGTGAGTCATGCTACAAAAAACAGGGAGGATATTTTGAAGCCACCCTTCAGCTCAGGGGAGATGATGAGAGAGCAGAGAGGTTTGCGGAGAGATTCAAAAGATATATAGAGGAGAGAGGGGGATTTATATCAGAGGTCAAGAAAGTTGAAGGAGGGTATGACGTATATGCAAGCAACAAGTCAGATGCGGCAGCATACCTCAAAGAGAAGGACATAAAGGCGAAGGCATCTTACACCCTTAGCGGGCTCAACAAATCAGGTAAGAAAGTGTACAAAAACACTTATGCGATAAGATTATAATGACGGGAGTCGATGGAGAAAGCGCGAATCCTTATAGCAGTATTTTTAGTGAGTATGCTAGTGTTTGTAGGAGAAGCATTTGCCACGGGAAGCTTCATAGTAGGAAGCCAGAACATATGCACACAGGGGAATTCCACATATATAGCATGCTATAATGGAAATCCGATGAATTTTTCCTTTCAGATTTCTGCACCTTACGCCGTAGGATACGGGCCGTATATAGCGTACGTGTATAATAAGAATGTGAGTGAACCTTTCAGCCTCTTTGGCGGGGCCTGTAGCATACCGGGAGGCCAGACAATAGAATGTGAAGTTACCATCAATCCCCTGCCTCTCTCAAGCGGCAATGGGATTATTGAAAAGGAGATAAGGCTTAAGCTTCAATCGGAACCTTATCCGCAGCTCTATTTCAATAAAAGCATAAATGTTACGATATACCATTATCTGACGCAGAACCAATCTATTTTCCTGAAGAAATACCAGTCGACATTCTCCGAATATCAGGAGGAGAATTATACCTACGGATATTTTTGCTACAGCTATGGGATATGCCAGGGAAATATAGGATATGGCATATCTGTTGCAGGTGCATATCTCGGTTTAGCCTCGCAGAATGCGGCTCTGAATGATATAGAGGACGCAATGAACAATGCCAGTATAGCCAATAGCACATTGCAGGCTCTCAGCAGCCAGTATTCTATATTCTTGAACAATTCCAACTTGATAATAAATAATGTAATAAAAGGACATTACATCCTTGCAAGCGCATGGAATAGATTCCAGCCTGTCAGCGCCAAGCTATACAACTGCAAGACAGGTAACACCACATACGGCAAGAATATATTCACACAGATAGGAAATGCTGAAGATTATCCTATGGAAACGAGCCTGAACGGCTCTTACAAGTACATAAACCTCGCCGATAATATATCCAATTATACAAACAATGCAATAAGCGTCTGTGCCGGTGTTTCTCTTCCTGGGAGTGCTTCCGGTTCTAAAGAAGGATTTCTCTCGGGATTGTCTAATGAAGAGAAATATATCATATTAGGAGTGATAATAGCCGCAGTGGTTGGAATTTATCTGATCTTGAGATTTAAGAATTCCAAGGAAGTTGAGAGAATAAGGAAGCAGATTGAGGACCAGGCTGAAGAGATGCATAAAGAGAAGAAGAAGGAGAAGAGCCTGTCAGAAGAAGTTCCAATGCCAGATGATTCCGATTCGAGAGAAAATTCTGAAGAATCGGCAGGCAGTCCTGAAAAACCACAGCCGCCTGATTTTGGCAACACTCCTGAAAATATGAATAGCGATCTGGGAGGAGAAAGCGGCGGTGCAGGAGGCAGCCTTAAACCTGACTGAATTTTTATTTAGGCAATCTGTTTTACACAATTGGTTGTAATCCCAGTAGATTAGAATGAGAAGGGAATTATTTTCGCAGAATGTCATCTAAGATTGATGAGTCATGATGATCCACCAGGAAGTGTCCTCTTGCAGCGTTTATTGTTGAAAGCATAGCCTCTGTTGCGGCCGCATATGACCAGTTGAGATGCTGTATGGGAAGACCATTGTTGCGCTGCAGGTCGATTGCACCTTCTCTGCTTTCGGGGTTTGCGGGGTTTATTATTTCCTGCTCTGGCATGCTTGAAGAATGTTTGCCCAATACATAGCTTATTATCTCAGATGCGTTTTCAAGATCACCATCGAATGCAAGATATCTTGCATATTCGAGACCGAGAAGAAGCCATCTGCCTCCCAGGAAATAAACGTCATTTAAGTTCCTTAATGGAAGCATGTGCCCTGAAAAAAGATCTTTTTCAATAAGAGCGATGGTCTTATCTTTTACACCTGCACCTATATCAAGATCAGATATCCCGAACCTGCTGAACATGAATATCTCTTCTGAATCTACACCTGCATTGGTATCCGGATCAGAAAAAGGCTTTCTTCTTCTGTATGCTACTCCGTTATTGACATCGAGACGAAGCATTTCGATTATAGGTGTATTGTCAATAAATCCCTCCCAGTGCTCTCCGAGGAGACGGGGGTTTTCTTTAACAAGAAGGCGGGCCAGAGAGCGTTTCCCCGCGTATATGGCCGAAGTCGTATAAGGATGCATGAAATCAGTCTCCATCTCCCATGCGTTTGAAGAAGGAGTTAGTGCTATCTTGTTCAGGTATCTTCCTAAAGTAACCGCGTTGGAATCCAGGAACTGCTTCCGAATATTGGTGAGCGTTCCTAGAGCAAGCCTTTCCGATTCCAGTGACATAATGAATAAAGGCACTGTATCGTGCTGTATGAGCCATTTGTTATAGCTCGTAATATCGTTAAGGTTCTTGTCAACAAAGAGATCCATTGAAGGCCCTACGCGTGCAGGGATGTGTGAATCCAGAAGGTAGTGCCTTTCATCTTCATAAGGAATTTGAATGGTCTGTTTTATCCTCTCTATTCTGCGTTCTATTACATTCATATTGAATGTGTTTATCCTTGATGCCGCTTCGATGTATTTTTTTGCTTCTGATTCTTTATCTGCATCCCTAAGAAACCTTGCAATGTTGAATAAGGATATTGCTATGAAACTACTGTCGCGTATCCAGTGAGGTTTGTATGGGGAATATCTGCTTGATGCTTGTATGTAGCCGTTTGTCCCAATTTCATTTAAGAGATGTTTACCGAACCGCTCCAGGAACGGCATATATTTAGAATGTAGATTCTCTGGCATGCTTAAAGAATGGCTGGTTTTTTCGATTCTTTTTTCATGTATTAGAGTCATTATCATCTAAATAACAAATTAGATTTAATAAGCTTCTCTTTTGAAATTGCGAGTTAGGTCAGTATAGAGTTTTCAGATGAAGGATAATTTCATTCGTGAGAGACAAAGATAGGCGCTTACATAAACTCGCCACATAAATGCGGCTTGTTTTATTCAGCTACAAGCCATCTTCGCGAGGCGAGAAAACCTATGCCAAGGAAAAGAGCTGAGAAAAATACAAGGTACCCGAAATAGAGAAAATTAACCTGGCCGCCGTAAAGGGCCTCTCTTCCTATTGCAGCTGCATATGATATCGGATTGAAGCTGCTGAGTATCTGCATCCATTTTGGGAATAGTGTAGCGGGAAATAAAGCTGTGCTTGAGAACATTAGAGGCAGGTTTATCAGGTTTGAGACAACACCCGGAGTCTGCCAGTCTTTAGACTTCATGGTTATTACAGAGTATATGGACGCAAGGCCTATTCCCATCAGGAATAATGAGAGTATCCATATGAATATGTAGAATGCATTTGTATGGAATATGACTCCGAAAAGCATTGCAGTCACCACCATCACGGGAATCTGTATCAGGCCTCTGCTTGCTGCTCCGAGTACTTTTCCGAGAAATATCGATTCCTTGGGTGCCTTGGTTACAAGTATCCTTTTAAGAAATCCGAAGCGTTTGTCCTGAATCATACTCATTGAACTGAACATGCCTATGAATACCATTCCTGTTGCAAGCTCGCCTGGAAGCAGGTATGAGATGTAATTGCTAGTATGGAATAAAGAACTGAGGAGATCTGCCGGCAGGTGTGTGAGGCTGCTTCCGAAAAATATCAACCACATTAATGGCTGTATAACCATCATCACTACAACTGCGTGGTTTCTGTATGTCTTTTTTACCTCCCTGGCAAATAAAGCATAAGTCTCTCTAAGCATAAAAATCAACTCCTGGCCCGCCTTATTGTGGCGTAGAAATTCATATTCTGTATCTTGCTCGATTCCTGCTCTTCCATGGTGCTTCCGGTAAGATTAAGGAAGACCGTATCCAGGCTGGGTTTAGTGAGCCTCAGGGAATCTACATTTTTTAGGTTTATTCTTTTGAGTATCTTAGTAAATGAGGCATCTCCTCCTTTCAGGGATATGTTTATTTCGTTGCCTTTTCTGTTGGCTTTGATACCTTTAAGATCAGATGCTTTGAAATCCTGGTTTACCTCCAAGGTTATTATGCTGCTTCCTGCCTTGGCCTTGAGCTTCTCAGGAGTATCTATCGCCACTATCTTTCCTTTGCTTATTATTGCTATCCTGTCGCATAGGTCATCAGCCTCTTCCATGTAATGTGTTGTAAGGAAGATTGTCACCCCATGCTTCTTTCTTATGTCCCTTATGAGCTCCCAGAGCATCTTTCTTGTGCCAACATCCAGACCGATTGTTGGCTCGTCCATGAATATTACTGAAGGCTCGCTTAGCAGAGCCATTATTATTTCAAGCTTTTTCCTCATGCCTGTTGAAAGACCGCCTACCTTTTTGTTTCTTGTCTCTTTTATCTTGAAATATTCAAGCATGTTCTCTGCGTTCTCCTCCCAGCCATAGAGCCCTTGCAGGGATGCCTGGAGCTTTAGATTTTCGATTACCTGAAGATCGTCGTCCAATATTACCTCTGAAGCCACCCAGCCCATTACTCTGCGTACCTGCCTTGGCTCTTTTTCGACATCATAATTGCTTATCAGGACTCTTCCTTTTGTAGGAGGGACAAGGGTAGTAAGTACTTTTATTGTTGAAGTTTTTCCTGCGCCGTTTGGACCCAAAAGTCCGAAAATCTCCCCTTTTTTTACGTTGAATGAGATATTGTCTACAGCTATAAAGCTGCCATATCTCAATGTAAGGTTTTTTACCTCTACAGTATATTCCATAGCATTTACCATGTCACGTGATTATTTTGATTGTAAGATACGTAAGAATACATCCCCAAAGCAGTCAGTACCTAATAAAACTATTTAGTAGGATAATATAAATATGGAGGATTTGTTTCGTGTTTTCTTGAAGTGGGAGTTATGCTCTTGCTTAATTTGGTAGTTGCAGTTTTACAGTTTTCTGAGCATATCTTTATATCGCTTTATACTTGCATCTAGTTCTTTTTGATCTAATATACCTTCAAAAACAAGAAGCTGTGCATCTCGGTAGTAGCTTGAATTGTCTCCTACAAAAGAAACAAATCTTAGAAGGGTTCTAAGATACCTATTTTTCTCCTGCTCGAATGTCTTTTCAGTAATCATGTGCGAAGAGTAGAGTCCTTCCAGATATTCGAATGAGAGCAGATCATTGTCTCTGCACAGCTTCTCTATCACTTTTGATATGTATGTGGATTCTATGCGTTCAAGCAGAGTATCGACCGAGGAAGGAGATACTTTGAATGGAAGAGATTTCTCTCCTTTTTCCGCAATAAAATCGGTTATGCTTGTATATTTAGGATACGGGGAGAGGTGATTTAGATGCCAGAGTGCCCATGGGATTATATCTTCATTGAGAAGGCTATTCAGCCTTCTGTCCGCTTCTTTGATATTTTCGGACTTGGAATATAATCCCTTTATCTCAGTAAGCTCACTTCTGAAGACTGATAGTGAATATTTCAGGTTTTTACATTGCTCCATGAGCATCCCTTGTAATATTTGGGAATTTTATGATTTATAAAAATATCTGTTTCAGATATTCTCCACTAGGTGGTTATCGGTATGGCGCATTAAGATTTATGGGATTAGCCTCGCCTAAGTTCCTTTATCATCTTTTCTGGAGCGTGGAAGAGCAGATATGTTGTCAAAGTCGCTATGCTTGAACCGTATCTTATTAAATTATGGTTTAAGTAAACCTTAACTTCTTCCCATGATGCGATGAAAGGTGAAATTGGTGCTTCTTCCTTTTCAGTGCTAGTCTTTCCTGCAAATGTTATACCCTCCGCAATAAACATTGTGTCTGTTGTATTAAGCCTGTGAGGAGCGTGCCACACGCCGGCTAATTGTGGTATTGGTGTCATCTTTTTTGCTATTAGGCCTGTTTCTTCCTGAAGTTCCATTCTGGCGGCTTCTTCTGGTGAATTTGTACCCATAATACCTCCTGAAGGCAATTCGATTGACCAAGACTCTACAGAAGGTTGTGGCTTAAATATTAACACCGGATATTCCTTGCCGCCAAAACTAATTATAGGCAATATTGTTACTCCTCGACCTCTCATCACCCGTATCCATGTTTCATCTGCACTTGCTCCAGAGAATGGGTTACCTGCAAAATACTTTATCTCTTCTGGTTTAAGGAATCGGAAGTTGGGACTTTGAGTTGTATCTGCTCCAGTTCTAAGGACTTCCACTGGAAGCTTAGGAAGGCCTTCTTTCAATACATAATCACGTATTTTCTCGCCTAATTCTCTCATCTGGACTATTTCTCTCTGAATAGATACTTGTCTCTGCATTATGTCACAAATGTTTTTGTGATTTTTCACATATATAAGTCTTTAATTTGAAGCGGCTTTTGTCTTATCCCATTACGCAGCGCGAAGCGTCGTCATCGTATTCCATATAATCGGTGTGCCACATCGAATTGCTGTGTCGTCTCTCCCACCTTACCCACTTCCTCTGTTTGCTCTTCTTCGACTATTTCCTTGCAAGGCCTTCCCGGATCAATACGCGGTGTATCTTATTGTGCCCCATTTTTACGCCGTTTTCAGCAAGAATGTTCTGTAATGATACTTGCACGCACCATTATCATATCTTTCTTTCGTTCTACGCACCATTTCGACTTCCTGTGAAGAGATCAGTATTGGCTTCTTACCGCGCCTTTCCAACTGAACCTTATTTGTCGGGACGCCTGCATATTTTATTCGCAGTCTTCTTGCCCACTGCGGAGTTATTCCGCACCGTTTCGCAATCGTATATACCGATAACTCCCTGTTTTCATTCCTCAACTCCTTCAGTACCCATCGTAGTTTTTTATTGTTCAGTTTCCCATAAAGGTCGAATCGCGCAAGTGTACTAATTCCTTTAGGCTCAAATGCTTCAGACGGCCTACCAAGAGAAACTTTTTTCGGGATCGTACAATCTTGCAAGATATGATAAAGATTTAAATAGCTTGCCTTAGAAACTAAAATAATGGTGGTAATATGATAAGAGAAACTAAGAAAAAGGCGGATACGGAAAGGGGAGACATGGAAATTTAAAGAGCAAGATACTTGTTGCACTTCTGCGCGATGACTCTGTTGAAACAGGACTTACTTGGCGTGGACATAGCCTGCATTCAAAATCTTATTAATCTATAACCATGTAGAATGTAGATTTAAGAGGTTGTATTTTGGAACTTCTAAAAGAAGGCATGACACAAAAAATAAATGAAATAGGTAAACTAGAGGATATATTTTTATTAAAAAATTACAAAAATTTATTGCTTAAGCAGATTACAAGTCTGAGCATGTGTGAAAATTGCAAGTGGCTTTCCAACTGCAGGGGAGCTTGTACTTTCGACAGATATATGTACAAAGGAAGTGCACTTCATGATAATAAAAATTGTTCCACCTATAAAATTTATGAGCATATTTATAATAAAATAAAAGGCCAACTTTAATAGTACTTAGAGCAAATAAAAGTGTCGCTGATTTTTATGGAAGAATATTGTTTAGAGCTGAATGCAGCTACTGGAGTTCTAGATCCAAAAGTAGTGGGAAATAAAGCATATAACCTGGTAAAATTTATAAAAATTGCAAAGATACCCAAAGGATTTGTAGTGACGACATACGTATATGATTCTTTAAGAAAGTCCTTGTCTGATAGTGGCATATTCAAATATGCAAGACTGTATGCAAATGATAAACTGTCTAAAGTTGCATATTCAGCTAAGATATCAGAATGTTTTCAGAATATTGAACTTGAAGCACAGATACAGGGTGAAATATTAGACAGCGTTAAGCGCATAGGAGAACATTTAGTCGTAAGAAGTTCGGCCACTCAGGAGGATTCATCAATCAGAAGCTTTGCAGGCATATTTGATTCGTTCCTAGATGTGAGACCGGCAGATGTTATAATGGCCATTAAGAATGTGTTTAAATCAGTTTTTAGTCCACGGGCCATTAGATATATTATGGAAAATGGAATAAACATTGAAGAAATTGAGATAGCATGTATAGTGCAGAAATTTATCCCAAATGCAAAATATGGTGTAGGGTTCTTTTTTGAAAAAGAGGCTGATAAATACTGTGTTATAGAAGCGGTAGCGAATAACCCCTCAGGCATAACTGCGGGCTCAGAAAAACATGATACATATATAATAAATATTAAATCTAGAGACATCCTAAGGTACAACGCTGAAGGTTTAAAGAGCGTGTTGTTTGATTTTGAAATCGATGACATAATAAGATTAATGAAGAGCATCGGAAACAAGATGTTTCCTTTGGACATCGAGTGGGCATATACCTGCGACGGACCATTTTTGTTACAGGCTAGGGAGCTTACAACAACAATCCCAGTAAGCTATGGCAACCAGTCATTTAATTGCCTGGGCGTAAGTGAAGGTAGGTGTTCTGGAGAAGCAATCATATATGATTCTGAGAAATCCGGTAATCTGCGTGGGGGCAAGGATAAGATACTTGTAGCAGGGGATTTGCCTATAGAAGATTCGCAAATAATAAAAGATTTTGGCGGAGTCATTCTTGAGCTTGCAGGTATAACTTCGCATGTAGCGATTTTGGCACGGGAATATAAGGTACCGTGTATCGCCGGATTAAATAATGCCACTCGGATAATAAAACAATCGGAACGAATCCGGATAGATGGGAACTCTGGCGCTGTGACTTTTCTTGATAGAAAAGGGTTAGTGGCAGATAATACTTTTAAAGCCGCGTATCCTAAGCCTGACAAGTTAAGTATGTCTGAGACTGATGGAAATACACTAGTGGTAGAAAGAGATAGCGATGTGGTAGTTTTACACTACAATCCTTCAGTGCATGAAGAGATTAGGAAGATTGTTAAAAACATTCATCAAAAATTCGGGATGCCTGTCCTAAACGGCAATATAGATGTATGGCAGAGATATTGGATTCTGCTAGAGACATCCGATTGTGATAAAAAAATCAAGAAAGATATTCGTATGGGCGTAAAAACAGTAGATTCCCTTGATATAAGTAAAATAGACCATACAATAAGCAGATTTCTTAAGCTTGCAAGTATTTATTATATGAAATCTGAGCTTAGATATATTGAATATAAGCAAAATGAAAATGATGGCAGTACTAAAGCCATCATGGAAGCACTACGTTATTCTTATTATGCATTTTCGTATTGGGGGATAGCCAGCAATGTAATGCTTAGGGATAGTACAGAAAACGCTTTTCTCGAAAAGCTGAATGAACGTAAAAAATCGAAACTGCGCAGATATGTCTATAAAATAAATCTAGATCAGCATCATCCATTACATAAGATAGGTGATAACACCGTTCATCTTATAGAGGACATATATGTTACAATGAAGAAGAACAGTATACGCATGCCTGAGTCTTTTTGTAAACTGTGGGAATTATGCAAGCATAAATAAACGGCCTGAGAGTTATAACTTAACTTCGCCACGTAGTTCCTAATCTGACTGATTTTTAAGTGCCCATGACAATGTTTTCATAGATAAACATGAAGAACATTACGACGCCACTGGGCGGTATAGCATCGATTGACAAAGTAGAAAAAGAATATGGTCTGATAACGGAACTCTTCTCCGACATAGGCGAATCGAAGGATTTCGTTAGAAGAGTGAAAATGCATCTGAACAACAGACTCACGCATAGGGTATCTGTCCACAAAATGTGTTCAGAATCAGGGTCGTAAGCAATCTTTCACCACCAATTAAGGCGGTTTTCCGCTCAGATCTGGTGATAAAAACTTCAATCTGCGCTGGTAAAACGTATTTGGCGAATCGAACTAGGTCAAAAAGTTAGAGACTTCACTGCTCAAAGTGGCGAAGTTAAGTATATAGGTTTTTTAATTTAAAGCCCGGCAGGTTTATAAAGAATTAATATTTGCACTTTGTTTTATGGGAGTTGATCAGGATACTGCAATTTCAGGCATCGTCCGTTTTCGAAAACATGCCTTTGCATTATTTCATCCAGAGTCCTATTCCCTTCTGGTTCTCCTTTTTCCTTGATTCGAATATTCTTTCGGAAGACTTTGTTATCCTTTCTTTTGAAAATCCATAATCATCACACATAAATTTTATCATTGAATCCATGTCAGGGGAGCTTTTCTCCTTAAGATTCTCGAATTCCTGCATGCTTATCTCCCTGACATCTGGCTTTTCGAATATGTTTATAACCTCATAAGGATCCACGTCGAACCATGTTTCATATTTTTTCTTTACATACCCCATTATATTATCCATGGTTTTGTACTCCGAGACTATTTTCAATGCTGTTTTTGGTCCTATTTTTTCTATTCCTTCATTGAAGTCGGTACCTACAAGCATTCCCAGGATTATCAGTTGTTCGCGGTTCAGCTTAAGGCTGTCTAGAAGATCCTTGAGATAAATTCTTTCGAGATCTATGTTTACATATATGTTTTGCCTTGGAAGTTTACGCTTGCCTGTAATCGCAAAGTTCCTTATCACTGTTTCTGCACCGAAGAGAAATGAGTCGTAATCCTGGCTTGTGAGTGCATATACCAGACCGCTCCTGACAAGAGAAGCTGCCTGTGCCTCGCCTTCTCCTGGCGCCTGTATGAATGGTATGCCCATGTAAGTCAGTAGCGTTTTTGAGCTGTCTATTATCTCTTTGTTTATCTTGGTGCTCGCTGTGGCCTTTATCCTTGCCTCTTCGGTGAGCCCTTCTGCTTTTGCCTTTTCCCATGCCTCGAATGCCTCCTTTCTTCTGCTCATCCTGGCTTCAAGAGTTCTCCTTTTGAGATGTGGGGGCATTCCATCAAATACGTAGATAGGCTTTATTCCATGCTCTATTAAGTTTAGATTTCTGTAGAAAAGTCCTGAGAGATGGCTGGTAGTCCTGCCTTTAAGGTCTGTAAGTGGAGTTCCGTCCGGCTGGCGTATTATCGAGAGGAATTGATATATCGTATTGAATGCGTCTACAGCTATGGACTTTCCGGAAAGCTCCTCGAATGATATTTTGTGCTTGATTTCTGATACGAACTTGCCAAGATCTACTGACATCAAATTTCATCTTTTGGTTTTGGTGCCTTCTTTATCATTGCGTCCCCAAGAGTTATAGGACCTGATTTGGATAACTTTGGCCCTTCGCGATCTTCTTCTGCTGATGCAAGCTTTATGCCGAGCGCCTTCTCAAGCTTTGCTGTCAGGTTTATGTCAGGAGGCATCTTGCCTTCTTCTACACGCAGAAGAGTGCTGTGCTTCTCATTAATCATCTCTCCCAGAACCTTGAGGTCTATCTTCATTCCTTCTCTTGCTTTTCTTATCCTCTCCCCGTAATCGTCAACCAGTTCAGCCGCTTCTATACGCTGCTTCCTGCCGGCAAAAACCTTCTTGCCTCTTATTGTCTCCTTCTTGATTCCTATTTCGTCTATTACGGGATTGCCTCTTGAACATGAAGCGCAGACAGAAAGCTGTGCGCCTTCCACATCTATAACATATAGTACCTCGGTTTTTTTGCCGCAGATTTCACAGTCGTACATAAAAACATCCCCAATTTGGTTATGCAAATATAATTGTCTTGAGAGTTTATAATACTGAGTGTGGATCTCTGGAGTTGATAGTTAGATTTGGTAAACATAAGATTAATCACCACCGCTTCCCTCATTCCAGATATAATACGTTTAAATTAATGATGGTGCAATCATTACCAGATATTGATTTTGCAGTGAAGTTTCCCTGTAGGATATTTTTCAGGAAGTTCTGGGATTTGAAGATTGCTTGGGAATATTTATTATACAGAGATGATTTATTATACAAAGAGGATTAAATGCCTGGAATGTCTAAAAAAAGAAGCGCTGAGAGGAATGCTGAAAGGAATAAGCCCATGCGCGTATTCATAACGCTGTTCTTCAGCATAGGCTGCCTTATCGGACTCGTCTTTCTTTATTATAGCAGCTTTCCAGTGGGGTTCAGCCTGGTAGTCTCACTTGTCTTGCTTGTTGTTTCTGGCCAGGCCATTATGAAGGCGAATGGGCTTGAAGGGGCTTATGGAGTTTATATGCTTAAAAGCAAGAGAGGGCTAGGCTTCATAGATTGGCTCGCGAGAAAGGGAGGTAGCTTCTGGGAAGGAATGGCCGACTGGGGCGCTGTTCTAAGCTTCGGATTGATGTCATATCTTATCTTTGATAGGAGAATAGGCAAAAAGACTCTTATCTTAGGGCTGGCGGCGATAGCCGTAATGGTGCTTGTAATTCTTCCAAACATGTGGCTGATCCTAAGCTTCCTGAATATACCGGGAGTGAACCTGCCGAAGTTTTCAGGCCCAGGATTTCTTCAACTGGGATTTTCATATGCTATATTGGCATTGCTTGTAATCAGCATATTCGGAGGAGTGCTCTTATTTATGATAGCACTGCTTGGATTTTCAGCATTTGATATATTGTATACTATACTTTCTGCTGTTTCAAAGGCAGTAGTGACTGGAAATACAAGCAGCTATGCAAATCTCAGCAGCCAGGTTCCGGGAATTGCTCCCATAATTCCCGGGCTTACGCTTCCCCTCTTTTCTGGGATACTTGCACTTGCAGTGGTACTTGTAGTACATGAGTTTTCACATGGTATACTTGCACGGGTATCTAAGATAAAACTTAAGAGCATGGGAATACTGCCCTTTGGTATAATACCCGTAGGTGCGTTTGTAGAGCCTGATGAAAAGCAGGTGGAAAAACTGGAGAAGAGGAAACAGAATGGAATATTCGTTGCCGGGGTCTCTTCTAATTTTATCATGACATTCCTATTTTTTGCGCTTACTGCCTTGATGATAATATATGCAATTCCGGTATTTTTCAAGCAGGGAGTGGTGATTGCAGGAACTGTTCAGGGATACCCGGCATATGGTGTGATAAAAACAGGTTCTGTCATAAATTCCTGGAACGGCTATCCCGTTAATAGCATTGAAAGTGTAGATTATGCAGCAAGAAACTTTACTCCTTATGCTATTGTTAGAGTAAGCACTAATAAAGGAAATTATACTTTCGATACAAATGCAACGGGAAAGATAGGAGTCTTGGTCCAGCAGTCGGAGATACCGAAAAGCGGAGGTGCGCTTCCCGGAGTCGTGGATTTCCTCTACTCTTTCTTCGTCATAACTTTCGTACTTAATTTCTTTGTTGGAGGAATGAACCTTCTCCCACTCCCTGCTTTCGATGGATGGAGAGTCTACAAAAACAGGATTAAGAGCAAGAAGAAGCTTCACATACTAGGCTGGCTGATGATAATAGCCATAATTGTTCTGATGCTGCCCTGGATATGGATTCTTTGAATCGATGAATGCAGAAGGTCTGGAGTTTCAATACTATATGAAATCAGTAGGTTTTACCAGGGCACCTTTTTTAGATTCATCTTATGTGCGCCTAGGTTCGTAAGAACATGCAGTACTCCAGTAAGTATAAGTATGAATATTATTCCTGGAAGCGAAGGGAATTCCCCTATGGGAAATGCGAACAGCATTGCAAATATGACGAATGGGTACTGGTCGAGAAGGAGCATCTTTGTGCCTTCTGCTTTTGCTATTCTGCGTTTTATAAAGCTTCCTAGAAGATCACCGAACATTGCACCAATACTTAATAGTATTCCGGCTTCAAGCATGTATGGAAATGCAAAATGCTCCAGGTAAGCCATTAAGAAGCCTGCTGCAAGGCCTGCGAAGAGACCTCGTATTGTTTTATGGCTGCCGAATATAGGCCTGCCCTTAAACTTGCGGCCCATGTCGATAGGCTTTCCGCCTCCGAAAAGTACAGGAGCACCGTTTGCTACATATGCCGGCCATATGTATATTAGAGGGTACAGAAATAGGGAGTATACGTCAATTCCCAAGAGAGACCCACCTTTATGTTAGAATACCCTGGGCGAATGCTTTTGATCCGCCTCCTTTGAATTTTGTACCGTGCTTTTCCCGTATCAGATCTATTGCGCTCCGCTTAGAATCCGAGCCTGCCATGCAGATTACTTCACCACTTCTGTTTGTAGCCATTGCAGTTATGCCTGGGTTCTTTTCTACAAGGGCTGAGATTGCCCTTCTGATTATTTCGAGAGGCTCATCTATTTCAACAGAAATTTCCGAAGCGCCTGAGCCTTTTATATGTTTTGAGTATATCTCTTCAGAGATCAGGATTGCGACGCGTTCATTTGCGTCTGTGAATCCTTTTAGAAGTTTTTTGTTTTCCTCTTTCAGCTTTGAGCTTTTCTCCGATATGCCGAATGGATCCGAATTGAGTATCTTGGCTGTCTTGAAGAGTTCGTTCTGCTCCATTCTGAAATAATCCAGGGCAGCATTTCCGGCTGTGAACTCTATACGGTCTACTCCGTCGTGTATTCTTGAAGTGTTTATTATTTTGACAATACCTACAGAGTACTCCTTTCCTGATACGTGAAGACCTCCACATGCCTCTGCATCTATCAGATTTCCATTCAGGTCACGTATTATAACCATGCGCATCGTCTTAGTCGGCATTCCATGCCCCTGATAGATTGAGAAGCCATACTCGCTTTCTGTCTTGCCCCTCTCCATGTATTCTATGGTTACCTTCATGCCGTTTGTTATTACTGAGTTTACATACTGCTCCATTGCAGATATCTGAGGCTCTTCAAGCTTGTCATAATGAGATACGTCTATATGGGCTTTGTCAAAGGATTTCCTTGTTCCTTCCTGCCACGCATGTTTTCCGAGTATATGCCTTGCGGCAGCACTCATCAGATGGGTTGATGTGTGATGAGCCATGAGCCTATTCCTCCTTTCCGTATCTACTTTGCATATGGCACCGGAACCTTTCGAGAGCTTAGGATTTCCTTCAATTGAATCCTTCATTATATGGACTATGACATTGCCTATCTTTTGGACATCTGTTACTTCAAAACCATTTATTGAGCCGTGGTCTGCCTCTTGGCCTCCACCTTCAGGATAAAAAGGAGTAGAGTCCAGGACAATAATATTCTTTTCAGAATGCAGTATAAGCGATTCTGATTCGGTAACCATCGAGTAATATAGCGTCTCTGTTGCTGGAAGGCCTTCTATATCCGCAGATATCTTAGATGTCTTCTTTTTATCCGCGAAATCGCTTTTTAACAGATCTGCGTATGCCCCTTCAGGCATCTCAATCACCAAACCGCTCTCTGATGCTGCTGATGCCAGCAGCTCAGGCGTTATCCCGTTGCTCTCGTATAAGGTCTTCAGCTCTTCCCTGCCGATCTTAGCATTCTTCTGAACTAGATTCTGTATTATCCTGTTTGCATTCTCGGTTGTATGCAGATAACGCTTCTCTTCTATCGAGGCAACTTCCGAGAGTATATCGAGATTCTCTCCGAGTTCAGGATAAAGGCCTTTGAGATCCCGCGCATGGATTGCGGCTATCTCCTCTATGCTGAAGTCCATCTCATATTTTTTGATAAAGGATAATGCTCTGCGCATTATTACACGCAGATTGTAGCCTCCGCCTATGTTTGAAGGAAGCGCTCCGTCTGATATTGCAAATAGCAATGTTCTTGCATGGTCGAGTACAGCATAGAAAGACTGCATCGGCTTTATCTTTTTCCCATACTCTTTTTCCGATATGCCTGTCTTTGCAAGGATTGCCGATACCTTCTTGTTATAATTTCCCTGTTCTGTGACATCGAGCTCGCTTGAATACTCTGCAAATTTCTTGAAATGCTCTTTTTCAAGTTCAAATGGAAGCTTGGACTTGGATTGCTCTATAACGGAGTGAAATACGGCATCGTATGCATTGTCAAACCCGGTATAAAACCAGAGCAATCTCTCGAATCCCCATCCTACATCTACAACCATGCTTGGCAGTTCCCTGGGTTTGCCTTGATGAGCTTCGAACTGTGTGAATACGCTGTTTACAAGCTCTACACCGTTGGAAAAGCTTTCGAGGCATGGGCCGAATTCTGAGAAATCGCCCATTGCCCATACATCTTCGTTGTATATGAGATTCTCTTTTTTCACTCCTAATTTTTCAGTTAAAAATTTGAAGTTGAGGTCTATTGTCCGGTCTCTCCAGTATCCTTCTGCAGGATAGTTGAAGGCATGCTGGCCTGCCATCATAAAGCTTGTGAAATGCCTTCCTGTAACTCCGACATTTTCTATATCCGGGAATCTCAGGCATATCTGGGGCACTATGAGAGGATTTGCGCCGTACTCAAATGACATCGCTCCGTTCTCTATGCGCTGGAAGTCTTGTATGCTGGCTATTGTGAAATAGAGATCCTGGCGCCATCTGCTTACGACAGGATACCGGTCTATTACAGCATGTCCGTTACTGCTGAAGAAATCTGCGAATTTTTTCCAGAAGGCCACATAGCCTATTGGCCTTGGGGACTCCTTGAAAAATGTATATGGGGTATGCTCGGGATCGTCGCACTGGTCTCTCTCGCTTATGCTCCAGAAGTTTTTCCCGCATATTTTGCATAATCTTCTTCTAAAACCCTCTTTTTTGAAGAGGTCTGTAGAGTAATATGAGTCGTAGTCCTTTCCGAATGCCTTCCTGAGTTCTCCCTTATCAAGTCTCTCGATATTCAGCATTACATCACATTTCCTATTTTTCCGCTCCATGCAGTGCATTCCTTTCCGAAGAACCTGCATCTCCTGCATTTCCAGTTCTCGCTTTCCTGAACCGGTTCGGCTTCACGCTCACCGCTCCAGTATGCCATTGACTTTTGGAGCCATGCCGAAAGCATAGTTTCATCGTAAGTTATCTTTATATTTGAGAGAAGCTCTCCGGTCTTGTTGTTGAAATACCTCAATTCCAGATTCTCGCTGATCTCGGGTATGCTTAGCATTGCCTCGAACATCTTTTGGTATATGGCTTTTGGGGATTGGAGCTCCTTCTTGATCCCTATGCTTTCAAGCCCTTGTATAAATTCCTTTGAAAGAGACATGTTGTCTATGGAGTATGCGCTGCTGAAGTTTGCCATAGTGTAGCTTTTCTTTCTTATATCTGAAATAAGCTTTCTGTAAAGCGATGCCTGTATCTTGTCAGGGCGGAGCCTCGCTTCTGTTATGTTGGCTATGTTTCCTACTGTTTTGTCTTCCACCACTACGACTTTTCCAGCATCAATCCTCAACTCGTCTACCTGCCCTGATATCTTAAAGCCATTTATTGAGCCGTATACCTTAAGCTCCCTGCAGGTTCCTTTTTCCACAAGGGATGATAGTGATGTGTAGTTTTCATATGCGGATTTGTAGAATTTGTCCGGCCATGTTACCGGAGGCACGGAGAGTGGTACGAATACCTCCGATTTCTGGGTTTCATGGAAAGCGCTCCCTTTTTTCATCGCGACTGTCTCAGGCATCGGAGTGCTTATGTACAATTCCATCTGCTTCTCGCACCATGCCTGGCTTGCTATATCCTTAGCGCTTATGCTGTTCTTTCTAAGCCGTTGGAGAGCACTCTGCCTTATTCCCATAAACCATACCAGTTCTGCATTGACATTTTTTCAGACCGCCTACCTGTCTTCATCGCAAAAAGCTCAGCGATCACCTATGTCATCATATGTATTTTTATGGTTAGCCAAGGTTAATAATATTATGTCAATCAGGGATTACGAGCTCTTCATTTTTGACTGGGATGGCACCTTGAGCACCTCTACGCTCATAGTCAGGATATCCAACCTACTCAGAATAAGATATAGGAAGAACCACATGATGAAACACAGAAAGGATTACATAGCCAGAGCCGGGCTCGAGATGAAAAGCATAGAAAGGAGGGATAGCCTCTATTCCAAGCTGTACAGCTTTTATTCAAGGTTTGCTATGCCTAAGCTCAAGCCCCATTCTTTGGAGATACTGAAAGAGCTCAGGCACCAGGGCAAAAAGATAGCGATATTCAGCGACTCGCAGAACTATAGGCTGATGCTTGAGGTCAAGATGCTTGGAGTTCTGGATCATGTGGATTTTGTTCTTAGCGCAAGCAGTATAGACAGCTACAAGCCGGATCCTTCAGGCCTCATGCTGATAGCCAAGAAGTATAAGAAAGATGTTAAAAAATGCTTATATGTTGGGGACATGCCTTCTGACATATTCACTGCAAAGTTTGCAAGCATGGACGCCTGCGGCCTTGGGGACGGGCTCTCGCCTTATGAGAAGCTGAAAGAAGCTGAACCCGAATACATCTTCAGGAGTACCCAAGCATTGTTAAAGGAAATTTCTTATTGAGCTCCAATATTTCATATGTCTGTATTTTCTTGTTTTTGGTTTCAAGCCATATTCTTATGAAGACCGAAAGCATCGTTTCTTGTTTCCTGAACGAATGTCCGGCTCCATCGACCATTACGCCGGTGAAGCTCATTGATGAAGTTTTGGATTTTAGAATCTTGAGATACTGCAATATGGGCTTAACCGCGTATTCTTCCCGGCTCCCAAATGCAGCACATATCGGAATATTTATGCTTGAAAATTCTTTGAGATCTCCGTCGTAGTTAAAGATTCTTGACTCGGGACGTTTCGGATCTGTGAGAGAGAGGAATCGGTTTGGGGAAAAATGCGAAGGGATTTTGGGATTTGGTTCGTTGCCTCTGCCTTCCTTTGCCATCTTCCTTGAGAATGCGATTGTATGCTCGAACCGCTTCCCGAGGGTTTTTTTCTGTATTGCGTAGTCGTCAGCAGGAGCGAGAAGAATTATGCCTTTCACTTCTTTGGATTTCTTTTTGTATTGATAGTACGCAACCTTCTGGCAGCCGGTGCTGTGGCCCGCTAGGACTATCTCTGAAAATTTGAGATTCTTCAGCGCCAGTATGGCCGCGTCTATGTCCAAAACCGATTCTTCGAATTTTTCCAAATCGGTGCCTGCAACAAATCTGTCGCGTGAAGATCCCTTTACTCTCTTTATTACTGCGACTGCATCATGACCTCTTGTGTTGATTGTGAATAGAGAGTATCCGGAAGAAGATATTTCCTTTGCTATGTGAAACTGAAGATTGCTGCCATAAAAGTTTCCTGTCATACCGTGCACATATATGACGCATTTCCTTGATTTTCTGGGTCCTGTAAGAAAACCGTTAAGTATTGAGCCGTCTTTTGCTTTAAACTCAATAAGCCTTCCCTCGGGAGTTTTAAATTCTGGCATACTCATCATATCCTTTGGATTCTGAAGTTCAACATTATAAATATATAAGCCATTTAGTTTGGCTTGGATTGATTGCTTGGTTTTGTTGCTAAAGCATTGGTTTCAGATTGTTATCCATAAATCATGACATGCATATCTCCAGTAAATAGTGTGAGATCAACAGCTACTAAGAATAATTAATTTTTGTATATGGCAGTAATTATGTGACAGTAGTTAGGAAAACCACCCACTAATAAGAATTTAATAATCTGAAAAGAAAATAGTATTAATGATTTTATGATTAAGCAGATTTACGGAATAAGAAGCAAAGCGCCAGAGATTTGTCATGATTTTACATATAATCTGCCATGCACCGAGGAGATTGCGACGCAGATAAGAAGGAGGGGAAATGAGGAAGGAAGAAGACATAGCATTGCTAAAACGTTTGGAATGGCAGCCATACTGGGAATTGGTTTTTTAAACGGCATGCCACAGGCACATGCTGAGGATAATGGCAGAAGACCAGATTCTGTAAGACAGATTGACATGAAGAATTCGGCAGGAATAGTCATAACGGAAGGGAAACCCGTGGAAGAAGTACTGGCAATTGCAGAGATGAATAGCTATCCTGAAGGAGTTTCTTATGATAGGTATGATAATGAATCGTTAACATTAAATGGGTTTTCCTTACAACTGAATCTTTTTGCACATTTAGATATAGGAAATAATAAAAAAGAGCAATATCTCTGGCTGCAGAATAGCCTATTATTTGTAAATAAGGGAGAGAATAAATGGGAAGCCATGAATGGCGTTGACATATTTAAGGTAGGAAAGGTAATCGGATATGAGAAGATACCTGAAAATATGAAATTTTATTCTGAAAGACTCAAGGATGTCAGAGAGGCGGAGGAAATGGAAAAGGAGCAGATTACGGCTGAGGCGGAAAATGGTGTAAAATTTGTCAGTGAACCGGATACTAATTGCATGGTTTATAACGGAGATGTGAAAACTGCCAGATTTCCATTCAAGATAGCCTTGGATATATCTGTCAAAAGGATCAGTAGTGAAATGGTTGAGATAGATTTCAAGGATATTCCAGTTAGGCATGATATGATAGACTGGAAAGATCAGAAGACAATTGTTTCTGCATGGTATCATGATAAAGACATAAAGTATGCAGCTATAGAGTTCGGAAAGGAAAATAATGCTGCTATGGTAACAGGAGGGGCAGGAAACGGGAATTATTTTGTCGCTCAGAGTTTTGATGCGGTATTTAGCATGTATGCCGTAAATAGAAAGAACGGTAAACTTCTTCAGTTAAAGCTTGGAGGCACTACAGATGATTCAACAGCTGAGGGAATAGTTGGTGTCAAGGTTAACCAGATATCCGTCAATAAAGTAGAGGTAACCTCTACGTTAGCTACCGATCCGATAAAAATAAGGAGATAGGATATCGATTAGGCTCATGTTTATTTGCAAATTTTACTCTGAATCAAAACTGAAACAGTTTATTTAATAAAAACTTGGAAAAAACGACTATCTGCTTCCTGTAACAAATTCTTTTTCTGTCAGATATTCGTCATTTATCCCAGAGTTCACAAGGGGTATTATCCTATATCCGGACACTTTCTTCCCGCTTTCGCTAATTTCTATCGGAACAAGCCTGATGCTGAGCCTTTTCATATCCATTGATATGCCGCTTCCTTTTTCAAGCATGTAATCTTGATATGGTTGTGTTGCGATTGGAAATTTTGAGATCTCTTCGCTCATTATGCCGGTGAATGCGCCATTTCCAACTAGCCCTCCCTTAAAGGTATGCTCGAGTGTGGGAAAGGATGTTGTTGCTGTTTCGCCAGTACGGAAATCTTTAGCCTCCATTGAGATACTATTTACCTTGATGCTCAATGACAGCGAGACAGTATCTCCTTCCTTTATCCCTTTTTTCAGGATAATTTCAGAGCCATCGTCTGATGAGAGCATCTTCCTGTTGTCTTTCCATACATTATAGACAAGCCTGAACTCATGTCTCTCTGGGAGATAGCTTACTCCGAACTGGTACCACAGGCTGGGAGTCGCCCCGTTTACAAGATTGAGATATTCTATGGTGTTGTTGTTTCTGGAAGAAACTGCCTTTATAGTAGCCCCGACATAATTGGTATCGCTACGATACATGGTGTATAGCTGATTGTAGTATAGGGAATCCTTAGCTAGTGAATTGGCAGCGGGCTTTTCCTGCGAAGTATACGAGGTATAGCCCATGTATCCCAGAAGTAATGCCAGTACTGTTACCGAAGATAAGAAGCCGTTCGTAGAAAAATGTTTCTTTTTTTCTTCCTGCTCTCGGTCTCGTTTTAGATTTGAGTAGGGTGTTATTTCTGCACCATGGAAAGCTATCGTTTCTGACATTATTTTTGGCTCTACTGCCCCGCGAGAGGGCTTTTTCATAAACATTTTCCCAACCCAGAATTAGTCGGATAGAATATTCTAAATATGTTTTCTACAATATAGATTATAGAATTCTAGATTGAGGGTGCGTTGCTGTGCTTTTCTTTCTTTTCGAAACGCAATATTTTTGAGATTGGATAGAATTCTTCTGTTTATTCGGCAGATTAGAATAAGCATTAGATACATGTCGGTACATCTTTCAGACCTGGAACTGGTGTAAATATTAAGGATTTTGGATATAGATATCTTGAATTTACAAGATTATTCAGAAGCATAGCGCTTATTTATACGACTATAGCGATGCCTTTGTACCTTGTGGCGCTCCATGTGAATATAGTTTACATAGGGCTCGTGGTATTGAGCGTAATGCTCTTCAATATAGGTGTGACTTTTACCTCAGGAATGATAGGAGACAGGGTAGGATACAAGTACTCTCTTCTCATAGCAGAGACACTGGCCTTTGTAGGAATAACAATACTTGCATTTTCTACCAATATATACATGATAGTGATAGGAATAATCATAAGCGGAGTCAGCGGATCCGGAGGCGCTATGAGAGGCTCTATGTCTTCAGGGCTCAATGCGTTCATAGCAAATAATTGGAAGGAGAATGAAGAGAGAGCCAGGAAGCTTGCCGGTATTTTTATGTTCGGAGCAGTAGGTAGCGTAATAGGCAGTTCACTTCTCTATTTCAATGCGCCCATAAAGGCATATTTTGGAACGCTTGGGGCTTTCAGGGTAATTTTTATGCTTTCAGCGGTGCTCCTTCTTGTTTCCATAGTACTACTTATGAAGCTTGAAGATTCGGAGAGACCGAAGAAGACAACCAAGGTTATGAAGATGGAGAGCCTTAAATACTCGCTTAGGGTAATGGGCTCAAACCTGATAACAGGAATGGGAATAGGCCTTGCAATACCCCTTATGCCATTATGGTTTGAACTTACCTATAAGCTGAATACTACCCAGCTCAGCTACATATTCATAATTTATTATGCGGTGGCAGGAGTGGGCTCTGTTGTTGCAAGGAAGATAGTGCACAGGATTGACCTCGTTAACATGGCTTCAATCACAAGAACATTGAATGGGTTATTCCTGATAGTCATGGCTTTCTCTCCGTTTGCAATATTATCCGCATTCATGTATGAGCTTTTCAGCTTCTCCTCGTCGCTTGGTGTGCCTTCCAGATCAGCGGTTAACATACGCGGCATTAACAAGGAGGATTATGGAACCGCTTCTACAATACAGGGTATCTCCATATCGGCTTCGCAGCTGACTAGCGGGTTGAGCGGCGCTTTGCTTGAGTACTCGCTGGAACTTCCTCTTCTGGTTGGAGGCGCTTTGCAGGCTATAGGAGGCCTGGCATATAAGAGACTCATGTCAAAAAGCTATCAGGAAAGCAATAGGAAAGATAAAACCTGAGATATCCTATTTCAAGGATAAGCTCAAGAATGAAAGGATCAATTCCGCAAACCATTTTAAATATTCACTGCCTAAGAGGATATGGTTATAGATAAGCGGTAAAATGAAGGTTTTCAAGCACAACAACAAATTAGCAGTATACTTGTCAGGAGAAGTGCAGAAAGCACTAGGTGTAGATGAGAATGATGAGGTTGATTTCTTTAAGTACAATGACAAAGCATTCCTGTTTTTGAAGAAAGATGAAGTATCTAGCTTAATCTCCGGGAACCTTTCTGTTGCAAGCCCAGTAGTGCAGAAAGGCGATGATTACATAAGCAATGAAGAATTGCAGGTTCTGAAGAAATTAGATACAGTAAGATATCAGCAGAGGACTAAAAAGAAGGTAGCCGAGATCCTTAACAGAGAAGAGAGTAGGCTGCTTGAACAGCTGATAGAGAAGAAGGCAGTTAATACATTTAAGAAAGACAATCAGGAACTTTATAGCATATCTAGAGGGATATACGATAAATTTTTAATGAGAAATAAGGTGCCTGAAAAGAAGGCGGATTCGAGGAGTGCTACAGGACCTACTCCGCCTAAGGTACAATTAAGCGGACATATAGAGGGGCCTTACAGCCATTTCATAAAAATACTGGAGAATGATGGTTTCCTTGTATTGCAGACAGAGGCGGAAGCCGGAGGAGTCTCACTTGCCCTTGAAGAAAGCATTAGACATGGAAAGGTGCTTGGGACTAGGTCATTCAATAAGAAATTTTATATAGTTACAAGGCAGTTTTTTGACATGCATAATGTAAAGATAATAGCTGCGATGAGGGAAGGCATTGAGAAGACGCAGGAGATAGCTAAGAAGGCGAACCTTCCTGAAGAGGGAGCCCGTGCGATACTTCAGCTGCTTGCGGAGAGCGGTGATGCGAGGGAGAAGAAGAGGGATAGTTTTACCCTTGCATGAATGTTTAGGCATTTGGACAGTGATAAAAAGCCCGATTAAAAACCATACAGAATATATGCATTTTAAATAATATAATAAAAAAATATCTGAGATTATGAGCGAAAAGCGGAAAAAGGATGCAAACACGTTTGTGCATTATGGAAGATTCGTTATTGCAATATTTGCGGTACTTGTGGCAGCGGCGCATCTGCCTTACGCTTCAATCTCTTCGGCAGGAGCATCTCACCAAGCATCAGGATCCGGATCTCCGCAGCATGCGAATTCGGTCCCGTTCGGATTTCAGGCACTTGGTTTTTGGTTTGGCATAGAGACTATTGCATATACAGTGATAGCTGTTGTATTCCTTTTAGGCATACGTAGATGGTATGCTGCTGCGACAATATTCAACGGCTTTAATGTTGTATTGTATTTCCTTTCAGGATATACTGCAATACCGGGGATAACTAGCATGGCTTTTGGCAGCAGACTTAATGCACTCACAAGCTCGCTTCCTAACGCAGTGATGATAATAAGCTGGATTGTACTTCTGATTTTTAGCATAGTTCTCTTGAAATATGACAGAGGATCTAAATTAGAAGAAGAGTTAGGATAAGATTTTAATGTAATCTTGTCAGTAATTACTAGAACTTCTTTTCCTACTGCCTAATCGCATGTTTTATATATCATGTATGCCCCTATAATTTTCAGTTTGGAGATATGGTATGCCTGAAAACAAGATAATAAAATTCCCGCATAAGGAGGCCGCAGGAGCTACAGAAGATAATGGGTTTTCCTCAAATGTCTCAAATATAGTATATACATATTCCAAATATCCACATCTGCGATCTTTTTGTTTTTCGAGATTTTATTCGATATACAATAAATTGGATCTGTCTGTAGAAAACATGCGTGATTTGGTATTTGGGGCTATGCGGAGTCAGGAAATGAAAACGATTGATGCTAAATTAACTTATGTCTTAATCAGGAATAGATTTGATCCGACAGATATGTTGGAACATAATACAAAAATATTAGGCTACATGATAGAGGGAAAAGATTGTGATATTTACTATAATAAAAGTACCAGAGATATCGAAATCCGCATTCCAAAAAATATTGACAGAATTAATGAAGATCGATTCGAATATATAGCTACAAAAATCTCCCAGGCCATAGACAGATCAGTAAGAAATGAGATATCCAGGATAGATTTTTTAGAGT
>JAKBRL010000030.1 GCA_021845465.1 Microcaldota archaeon | reverse complement strand
ATAGTGCTCTCTTAACAAGTTGACTCTAAGAGCAAATGGTTGCCATAAAAGCACCGGCATTATATATGGCTAAAAAGGTTTATATATGTTAGGTAAAAGCCAAGGATAACGGATACATGCCGCAATGTCAAACCCAAACCAACTTCTATCAAGCCTTTTCCATAACTTTCTCTAAAAACCCAACTTCTCTAAAACCCTTATCTATATGAGTTTCTTCAATTTACAAGAATATGAACAGAATCACAGAAAACCGGGAAATAACGCCCCATAGAATCCTCAAAACAACCTACTCTTCCTAAAATTGTTGCAAAAGGCATTATAAAAGTATTATATATCTTAAATTCAAATTAAAATTGTTGATTGCATACCATACAAAAGCAGATATCCCAAAGAAGCTCCCAACTTTCTTGAGACTACCGGAAGACAAGCTCTTGCACTCTCAGGGAAAGCAGTGGCAGTAAACCTGGCCGAAGGAAGATATGAGGCCTTCAGCAACATAATCAACTCGCGTTTAGAAGGAATATCAAGAGACATAAATCTGATATCCCGTACAGTAGGCAGCCTGGATCTCGGCCCAGATGCCAGGATTTTAGTAAAAAAGCTCGAAGAAATACAGCAGATGATAGAGGGCAATAACTACGATTCTACAGAAGAAATCTCGAAAAGATTATCCTCATCAGGAAAGGCATATGCAAGATCGATCGAAGCTCAGGATCAAAACGAACGAATAAAGCGTGAAAAGACGTTTCTCGAAGAGGCAAACAATTCATCCTCAATAATCGAGAAAGAGACAAAGACATTCGACGATCTCCTGCAGGTATGTGTATCATATCAGAGAGCCATACAAAAGGGAACCAAATTTATAAGCACACAGACTCCCGGGGTTACAGCGACACCAGACCATTATCTCATTGAACTTAAAAACAAGATATCCAAAATGATTACTAATTCGCCTAAAACCAGCGAGCATCCAGACGAAGGCAGAGAACCAAGAATCAGGACAGAGCCTACACTTTCTAACACAAAGAACTCAGGCAATGATAACCAAGGCAAAACAATCCTAGGCAACTCCACTCTAGATAGAATCGAAAATAACATAACAGACGCATTAGTCGCAAGAGAGCAGCTGAACATGATGCGAATGGTAAGGCTCAGGCTAAGTTTTCCAGTAGGCAACCAGATTGGCGACTCATCGAAGATAGTAACAGAATACTCCCAAAATTACCGTAATGAACACAACACCAAAAATATTGTACTAAAAAAGCTAGAAGATTTGATAGCAAATGAAGAATTTGAAAAAGCAGCAGAGCTGGCTATCTCAGAAAGGCTTCAAAGGGAGGATATTAAAGGCCTAGGCAGAAGGTTCAATTCTGCTCTGGCAGACAAATACGAAAAAACAAGTCCTGAAGTAATCAGGGAACAGCATGCTCCAGCCACTTCAGAAAAAAAGATATCAAAAGACCAATTTTTTGAGAAGGAAGCAGAGGAAGTAGAAAAAAGGATAAAAGACGCGCAGAGATACCTCCGCATACATAGAAAACTAGATAAGAAAACTATAAAAACAATAAACAGTCAGAATGTCCGCTTTGTATCTCTATATAAAATAGCACAAGACAGTCTGAACGAAGAAGAAAATAACTATATTCTGGAAAAGATCGAAATGCTAAACAACGAAATAGAAAAACTTGCAACAACTGCAACATCATATGGGCAAAAGATTAAAATAAAAAAATCAGAAGCGTTAGAGAACGAAAAGCTAGATTCTATTAAGGCTGCGTTCAACGCTTCTATAGACTCTACGGACTTTTCATTGATACTTATGAATAATCTAAATCAGAAAGATGTTTTCCAGTATCTGCGTTTTATGGATAAACAAAATGTATTCATTGGCGAATTCCTTCTTAGCCTAATGGAGTTGAAATCCCTTCCAAACAGCAATACTTCAGGAGGCGCAGGTCCTAAACCCGGTAAAAGTATAGGCGGTCAAGGAGACAACGTACATTATCTCAGAAGAAAGGATCAGAGCAGGAGAACAAGCGTGCCTACTACTGATATACCTCCTCCAGCAGCAGAAGAAACAAGTTTTCCACATCCTACAACTGGAATCAGATTAGGTTCAGGAGCAGCATCTCAGCCACAACCGTCTATTCTTGAAGAAGAGGAATAATCCCAAAATCCTAACAGCGGCTACCCTCCAAGTAAGAATATACTCTATTTATAATTATATCCATATAAAATAAATCTGTCCGAATAATCATCAGTAAAAGGAAGCTCCATGACAAAAATAAGCATAATAATACCTACCTACAACGAAGAAAAATACATACGCAGAACTCTTGAAAGCATCAAGAAACAACCATACAAAGACATAGAAGTAATAATAGCCGACAGCAACAGCACAGACGCAACAAGAAGCATAGCAAAGAAGGTATATCCCGGAGTCATAATAGTAAACAAAAAAGAGCGTGGAGTGGGTATAGCCTGCAATGCCTCCGCAAAGATTGCAAAAGGCGAGCTTCTCATGTTCATAGACGCCGATACCTCAATAACAAGAGATCTCCTCTCTTCTTATGAAAATGCATTCAGGGACAGAGACGTTGTAGCTGCAACAGGGCCTATAATACCTCTGGAAAAAACCACAAAATCTATAACAATCGGATACAAAATGGTCTCTGTATACACTGTAAAGTTATTTATGAAAATTGGCAAGCCTTCTACCATAAGCTCAAATCTCATGGTAAGAAAAAGCTCATACCTCAAGCTAGGTGGCTTCAGCACCACAATGAATACTTATTACGACTGGGATCTCTCCAACAGGCTAAGCAAGGTAGGCAAGATCGTATATGTGGAAAAGGCCATCGCAAAGACAAGCGTAAGGCGCATTGAGAAGTGGGGCATGTTCAGGTATTTCGGCTTCCACACCGGCAATGTAATAAGATACAACCTATTCCATAAACCCAAGCAGGACTACGAGCCTATAAGATAACCCCAGAGCATAAATACTCCTAATATTAAACTAAATATATTGGCGAATTCATGACAACTTCTATAAAAAATCTTCTGGATCTTACCGGCAAGACTGCAATAGTGACGGGCGGGGGCCTAGGTATAGGATATGGCATATCCTATCGCCTGGCAGAAGCAGGAGCAAATGTAGTAATTGCAGACAGGACAGAAGCACACGGGATCACCGCTTCAGAAAAGATACTCTCAAACGGGTGGAATTCAATCGCAGTAAAAACCGATATCTCAATAGAGACAGAGGTAAAGAACATGGTTAAAAAGACAACCGAAAGCTACGGCAAGATAGACATACTTGTAAACAATGCAGGTATCTTTCCTTCCATTCCCCTGGAAAAGATGTCCTTCCAGGATTTTCGAAAAGTATTATCAATAAATCTGGACGGACTCTTTCTATGTACAAAATATGTCTCCGAACAGATGATAAGCCAAGGAACCGGAGGCAAGATAATAAATATAACCTCGATAGACGCCCTTCATCCATCCTCCCCTGGACTTGCACATTACGATGCGTCCAAACATGGCGCATGGGGCTTCACCAAAACCGCAGCGCTTGAATTGGCTCAGCACAACATTATGGTCAATGCAATCGCTCCAGGAGGGATAGATACGCCCGGAGTCCAATCTATGATGAAGCCTGTCTCATCAGAAGCACCAGGCCTATCTATGGAAAAAATAATGAAGTCGTTTATGGAAAGAATTCCTCTGCATAGACTAGGAGACCCGGACGAGATAGGAAAGGTTGCCCTCTTCCTCGCTTCAGAGATGTCTTCATATATGACCGGCTCACAGATAGTAGTGGATGGCGGAGCATTACTAATGTAATAAACCAAGCGCCGCGTATGCCTTAATCACCTGTATTCCAGTAGTTCTGCCGCATGCATTATCCCGAATAAACAGAATCCAAACAGTTATATGCTACTTTCCTGCATAATCATGCATGGCAGTTCTGAAAAGATGCGATTGGTCTTATTCCGGAAATGATCCATTATATATCAAGTATCACGATGAGGAATGGGGAGTCCCACTACATCAAGAGAGAAAGCTCTTCGAGTTTCTGGTTCTGGAAGGTGCACAGGCAGGACTCAGTTGGCTTACTGTTCTAAAAAAACGGGAAAACTATAAGCAGGCATTAGATGGCTTCAATATCAAAAAAATAGCAGGATACGACGAAGAGAAAATCAGAGAGCTTATGGGCAATCCCGGCATAATAAGAAACAGGCTAAAGTTAGACTCTGTCATATTAAATGCCAAATGTTTCCTCAGAATCCAGGAAGAATTCGGTTCATTCGATAATTATATATGGGATTTCGTTCCAGACAGGAATCCAATAAAAAACAGATGGGAATCAGTATCTAAAATCCCAAGCCGCACAAATGAATCAGACGCGATAAGCAATGATCTTCATAAAAGAGGACTCAAATTTACAGGTTCTACCATATGCTATGCATACATGCAAGCCATAGGAATGGTAAACGACCATATAACCAGATGTTTCAGGTACTCCCAGCTGTAATCACTATAAAAAGAAAACAGCATCAAACATCAGATCAAAACTAGACAAATTACTTATATATCTTGACAAGAAAAAGAAGAACAGATCATATGAAAATAACTGCCCTCAGTTCCAGGCCTGTATTAATATCTGAAGAACCTATAACTCCTGGCATAGCTCGAAATATTAGAAACATTGCAAGCCTTGAAACGGTAAGCAGAAGATATCGTACATCAGAAGAATTCAGAACCACGCTTTTCAAAGCGCAGGGATTTTTCTTCTTTACAGCGGACGAAACCCTCAAGACTGAAGGCCCCCACAAGATACTTCTTGACGGAAGTCACAAATCTGTTACCTCTGAAGAATTTTCACTTCTTAATCCTCAAGAAAAAGCATTCCATAAATCTGGAAAAGGACGAGTAGTTATAGGCATCAGATACAATACTCCTTCATATACGCCTTCGCCTCTCTATGTTACAACTACAGGCCCGCTAATGGCTGCAAAATATCTACTTGTTGAAGTATCTTCTGAGCCTGAATTGACTATAGAACTATCCGGTAAAGCTTCAGAAATTATGCCTTTATTGGAATCACTTAGAAAATAAATCAGGAGATATGTATAATCAATCTCTCCAAATCAAATCAAAACTCTTAAATAAATTAGTCCCTCAGAATAAAATGATATTGGTATTTCAAATGAAAAGCAAAGACTCCCGCCCTAAGACTAAGACAGAGCTGAAGCGAAGAATAAAAACAAAATACAGGAAGACAGATGCACACAAGGAGATATACGATAAGGAATACCATGAGGTATCTTACAGGGGAATCTGCCCCATATGCGGCAGCAGAATAGATGAGAAAGGATACTGCGCCTGCGGTACAGGCGAATCATAAACAAATCAAGCAACAGCCCTGGCGTCAAGCATTTTTTCTATGCTTGTTGCAGGTATTCCCTCTTTCTCTATGGGATGTATAGCGGGATAATTATTCAGATAATCAGGAACATATTCGCTAATCCGCTCCTCATATGTAGGCACAAGTTCATTTTTGTAGAATACCCCAACAGGTATCCTGTCTTCTTCCAGATAAGCATTCTTTATGGCTTCAGTCATCTTTCCCAAAGTCTCTGATTTCTCATGCACTTCGGGATCTTCATCTAAATTGTATATACGCTTCCTGTACCATTCATTAGTATTTATGTCATTATAGGTGGGGCAGGGCTGTAAAACATCCACCAATGCCATTCCCCTATGCGAAACTGCCTGTTTGATAAGATCCTTGGTAAGCGCGGTATCATATGCAAAGCTTCTTGCTACAAATGTATAGCCTGAAGTAACAGCCAGCGCTATTGGGTTTATTGAATCGTTTATATTCGGTTTTGCCAATGCCTTAGTACGTTCTCCCATAGGCATTGTTGGAGATGCCTGCCCTTTTGTAAGCCCGTAAACCCTGTTGTCATGCACTATCAATGCAATCGAGGCGTTGCGCCTTCCTGCACTTACGAAATGCCCCATGCCTATTCCAAAAGTATCTCCATCCCCTGCGTTAACTATGACCTTAAGGCTGGGATTTGCAAGCTTAATGCCCAATGCAAAAGCAAGAGCCCTTCCATGAAGCGTATGCACTCCTGATATCGGCCCTGAAACTAGGTGCGGAAGCTTTCCAGAGCAACCGATCCCTGACACAAGCACCGCGTCGGTAAAGTCCAGCTTCATTTCACTAAGGGCGCTTTCGACCCCACGCAATATCCCGAAGTCACCGCAGCCCGGGCACCAGTCATTAAACATAGCCTGATTATTTGCCTCCATTCAACACAACCTTTCTGGAATTTTTATTAACTATCTCCTTTACCGCCTCAACAAGCTCATCACGATAGATCGGCCTTCCATTCCATTTAAGTATATATCCGGTAGGAGACATTCCTGTCTGCTCAGTGAATATCTCCGCTCCCTGTGCATTGTAATTATTCTCAACTGCTATTATCCTCTTTTTTCCAGCCACAGCTTTCTTTATCAGTCCAGCCGGATATGGGCTGAAGAGCCTAACCTGTATCATCCCTATCTGAATTCCCTCATTTGCAAGCACCTCGATTGCGTCCACTATTGCGCCTTTTGGCGAGCCCCACGTAAGCAGTACTGTATCTGAGTTGCCTATTATCCTTACTTTTTCCTCATCCCTAAGATAATCCGAAGCTTTTTTTATCTTCTTCATTCTCTTCTCGTATATTGCAGTCCTGTTTCTAGGGCTCTCCGATATGTGTCCATACTCATTGTGCTCGTCCCCTGTATAATACATCTTCGCATGTCCCAGAAAAGCCCTTCCTGAAATACCATCCTCTGTTATCTCAAACCGCTTGTACTTCTCAGGTTCTTCAGGATAGACTATCTTTCCACGTTTTATAGAGAGTTTATCAGAAAAGAGTCCACTTCTCTCCATTACAGAGTAGGAGTTAGCCAGTGTTTTCTCTATTATGTGTATTGCCGGGGTCTGGCAGATCTCAGCCATATTGAGTGCATTTACAGCATCTCCAAATATCTCATTATGATCTCCAGAGGCTATCACTACTCTAGCAAACTCTCCATGCCCGGCATTTAGGGCGGATTTAAGCTCAGACTGCCCGCTCCTTGTAGGCAATCCTGTGGAAGGCGATCCTCTCATATAATATGTAATCAATACTGGCGCCTCATTCATCCCAGCCCAGCTTATTCCCTCATTCATAAGGGAGAATCCCGGCCCGGAGGTAGCTGTGGCAGCCCTGGCTCCTGTAAGGGTTGCGCCTACTGCAGAATTTATGGCTGCAAGCTCGTCTTCAGTCTGTAGAACAACAACTCCCTGTTTTGCGCTTTTCTTATTAGTATTCACCTCCAATATCTGGTTGGCTTCAAGGTAAGTGCTCTCATCCGAAGCCGGGGTTATAGGATAATATGACTGGAATCTCAGCCCTCCATATATCTTCCCAAGCGCAGATATGGTATTGCCATCAAGCTGCACTCTGCCCCCATCCACAGGCAACTCTTCCAACTCATAATGCTTCTCTAATATCGCATCCATGCCAGCAACAACAGCAAGCCTGTTAAGCTCCATAAACTCTTTCTTCTTTGCAAAAGCCGAAGAGACCGCATTCTCAATATATTTCTTATCAAAACCCAACATTGAGAATGAAGCGCCAATACAGACCATATTCCTTGCCCTCTCGACAGAAAACGAATCCATCTTCAATATGTTTATTATATTGCGCATAATCTTTCCGTAATCTATCGGTATTGTCTTCACTCCATTGTCGTTAAGGTATCTTATCACTTCAGATACCGTAGTGTCATATCCTGCCTTCTTGAGTATATCTGCCTGGTCTTCGGCAATCTCAGTCTCAATTGTCCTAACTTTGAATATGTCAGTATCTTTCAGTGCGACATCATAAAGCATATATTCGCTTACCTGATCAAAATGCTGGAATATGGTTTCCGCATCGAAAGTCGCAAGTATATTCACCCTAGCATCAACGCTATGTCTGGGCTTATTGCTTATAACCAGGCTGAAATAGCTGTGCCTGCCCTTTATGTTTGAAAAATACTCCCTGCTCCCAAATATGTAATAACCGCTCTTAGCAACAGCACTGCCGAATATATTCGCGGCAGTGTCCACTCCCGCTCCCTGGGCCCCTCCTATAAGCCATCCAATATTCATCAAATTATGCCTCTACTGCAGAATATAAAACTGGAACCTATAAAAAAGTGCTTAAACCCAACTACACATAAGGCAATTTTCAGAACAGAAACGATACTAAAATATACCAATGCCCTTACAAATAAATAACGGATAAATCTGCCTTGTGGTATAATGGTTGAAGTCGTCGGGCATCGCGGTGCCGCCGCATATGAACCAGAGAATACACTAAGATCATTCGAAACGGCAATAAGACTCGGTGTCAATACCATTGAACTTGACATACATCTCACAAAAGACAGAAGGCTTGTTGTAATGCATGATAGCACTGTAGATAGAACAACTAACGGCAAAGGAGAGATCAAAGAAATGTATCTTCATGAACTAAGAAGGCTCGATGCAGGAAAAGGGGAAAAAATCCCCACACTAGAAGAAGTTATCAAACTGGCTAAAGGAAGAGTAGCCTTGCAGATAGAGCTTAAGGGAAGGGGGACAGCCATCCCAGCCGCAGAGCTTATAAGCAAATACAATGCTGATAACACTTATCTGATATCTTTTATTAGCAGAATGATAACCAATGTCAAGAAAAACTTTCCCAATATATTGACTGGAATGCTTTTGCAGCATACTCCAAAATATCCGCTTATAGTTCTCAAATCTACCGGAGCAGACATGCTGTCAATAAACCATAGCGCAATAGACGAGCGGATTATAGAAAAAGTGCAAAGGGAGAAAAAACAAATATGCGCATGGACCGCAAACGAGCCGGCCGAAATCCGCAGACTGATTAGTTTGGGAGTCGACGCGATAGTCAGCGATAAACCCGACCTTGTAATAAAAAATCTCCACAGTGATATTGCCAGAAGCAAATGACCTTCTTCATTGCAAAAATAAAAGGCTCTTCCTTTTTATACAGCCCTAACTATCAGAAGGCATCCGCATCCAAAACTGCGAAGTAAAAAAATCCCATCAATAAAAACCATAGGCATCTATATGGCGCTTTAGGCAATCCCAAGCGCCCGCATTACATCTCTTCCTTTCATACTTTTTTCTTAGGTTTAGCCTTCTCTGCGATATCTATTCCTATTTTTAACATTGCTTCATATCTATACAACAAGTCAAACATGTCTGCCAAACTTTCCATCAGAAAGCCATTTTCCTTAATTATAATTTCCAATATGTCCTTCTGCTCTTGGGAAAGTTTACCATAAATGCCACAGAGAAGCAGTTTGGAGTACCCTTCCATATTAACGGCAAATGTTTTTGTATTATGCAATAACCAAAAAGCATCCTCATATTCAGGCAGTATGCCTGCAGGTTTCAACTGGTCCTCTATTATCTCTTTTTCTGTTTTCATACTATCGCCTTTTTTAATTTAAATTCTATTCTTTCTTATTCTGAATTATCTCAAGATGGCCTCCCTCGAGATTAGCCTACACAATCTCAACTTCTTTGCCGAAGGTCTTCCTATCCTCCTGATACAGACGGAATGCACGTTTATCCTAGATTCCCATCTTTCAATCCTTTTCCCGTTTTTTTTATCATTGCAACCTGTACCTTATGCAACCGCTCAGCTAAAATGACGTTTTCATCAATATATTAAAATCCTGAAACCGGATCCTAAAAAGAATAAACAAGATAATACTACGATGCGGCTGGAACCCAATGTTTCTTTGTGATAATCACAAGAAAAATATATATCCTTTGCTAAAATAACAGGTTGACCAAATACTTATTGGTTGTAGTAAACGGATATACAATCCTCATAGCCTGCCTAACCTTTCAACAAATTAAGCTTCCCGGCAAATTCCTCAAAAACAAGATGTTTCTTCTT
>JAKBRL010000029.1 GCA_021845465.1 Microcaldota archaeon | reverse complement strand
TAAAGACAATCGAATTCTTTCCGGAAGAAGGAAAGTATCATTACGACGGGCATAGAAAATGCGGCATATCGCTCGATCCTGAGGCTTCTAAAAAATATAATGGAATATGTCCTGTATGCAGAAGAAAGCTGACTATGGGAGTCATGCACAGGGTAGAGGAGCTCGCAGACAGGAAAGAAGGATATACTCCAAAAGATGCCATCCCATTCGTAAGAACAATGCCTCTCATGGAGATAATAGCTTATACTAAAAACAAGACTGTGTTCTCAGAGGCAGTTAAGCAGGCATATGATGGGCTCATTCAGAAATTCGGCAGTGAATTTAGAATACTTCTTGATCTCGATCTGGAAGAGATGGCAAAGACAGACAGGGAGCTTGCTTCTGCCATAGGCAACATAAGAAGCGGAAAGGTAGCTATAATCCCAGGATACGATGGCGTTTTCGGGAAGGTCGACATTCTTAACAGAAATCCGCCTAAAAAACAGTCAGGAATGCAGAAAAGCATTTCAGATTTTAGATAATACTGAGAGCATAGATAAAAAATAACTCTTCATGTTGAAAATCCGGGTTTCTGCATTACCTGGATATTCGTACAGCTATATTTCCATATATTATCTGGGGAAACCCTGTTGTGGCATCAGTATAGTTAATCTGGAGATTTCCTAGATAGAGTTGGTTTATCCTTCCTGAAAAAGGAGCAGAGCCATCATAGCACTGTACATTTATTGTGGCGTTTGAGCCTATAGGCATGTAATCATAAGGCACGATATTCTGCGTGTTTATCAGTGTACTGTTGGTATTGCATCCTATAGCTGTTATGTCTACAGGAACAGTGGTAGATTGTATGATATTAAGCGTTAAAATGCCGTTTTGCACCATGTAGTAATTGGCACATATGAATCCGGCTTCAAGCTGGCAGATCTGGCTTGCCGATTGCCCAGGATTGAATATCCCAAGTGCAAACAGCGCAGATGCTACTATTCCTAAAATGAGTATGGCCCAGCCATAGGTCATCAGGTATTCCATTGCCGATTGTGACTTGCGGATTCCTTCCATGCCTTTCAGACTATATTAAATATAAAAGTTTAAGAATCTTGGCTAAAAAGAAAAGAAAAAAATCATTTCATAAAATATAAAAGAAAGAAGGGTTTTGAATATCTGGCCTAAAGGAAAAAATATTAAAAACATTTATAATTCATGTAATTCACGGTGCGGTATATTCGTATGTCCATCCGTTTGTGTATATTATATTGGCATTAACTCCGTTATTGCCATTTCCTGAATAATCATTGGCGTTTCCGTTAAGAGGCCACCATCCTACAAGATGATTTAGGCTTGTCGGGTCTCCGCCTATGCCTGCCCTGTACAGATATGCTATTGCAGCAGGACTCAGAGACGCATTATAAATCTGAAGGTTGGCTATAGAGCCATTGAAACTGAGAGTGCCCTGAGTCCCGCCAAGGTAAGCTCCGGTATTGCTCCCGATTCCGAAATAGTAAGTGCCCGGATTGTACTCCTCCTGGCCGGAAGAGGTTCCTATCTTCTGTCCGTTAACATAAAACGTTTCGGTGCCAGTACCCACTCCGCCATTGGATAAAGTTACCGCTACAAATGTCCATTGATGAGGCGGCACCGTGTATGTCACTGCGCCTCCTGCCCAGTTGTCTGGTTGATTATTAAGATTCCATTCATCTAAACCGATACCGGAACTTTCTCCGGAAGGAATATTGACTACATTACTCCCGATACCAAACTGTAAAGTTATGGAAGGAATGCCTTCAGTATAAATGTTCATCCCGCTCTCGTTGTTGGGATTTACCCATGTTGTGATTGTAAAATCTGGCTGATTGTTAAGTGGAGCCGCTAAGGTACCAGACCCAGATGTCTGCGTATTAATTACTATCGAATATTTATGGTTGAAAACTCCCACATATTCAGGAAGTTCGTTGTGACAATTGCCCTGAATAGAGATGTATGCTGAAGTTCCAGGGCCATTAGGCCGCTCTACCTGACAGCTTCCAGGCTGGACCTTTGGCGCAAGAAATGCTGGATTGAAGATTCCGAGGCTAAATAGCGCTCCGAGCACAACAGCGATGATGAGTATGGCCCAGCCATAGGTCATCAGGTATTCCATTGCCGATTGTGACTTGCGGATTCCTTCCATGCCTTTCATACGTTTTGGATATATTGAAAAGGGACATCTTTTATACTTTTTGGGAAATACTTTTATCATGCCAAACCAAGGTCCGGGATCCGGATGTGAATGTGGAGGAGCATGCAGGTGCGGCTGCTATGGCGGATGTGTCTGCAAGAAAAACTGCAGCTGCGGATGCAGTTGCGGCTTCAGGCAGAGGGACGAAGATTCTGATTCAGAAGAAGAATCATAACTTGAATAATTTCCTTGCATTTCCAGAGAGAATCTTCGATATCTCACTCTTTCCAAGGCCTGATTTTTTAATTTTAAGAAGTTCAAGTTCCTGGTCAGAATAAGGGCTGTCAGAGCCGAACAGTATCTTTTCTATTCCTATATTTTCTGCGACTCTTCTTACCGCAAATGTAGTGCCGAATATGGAAGTCTCGGTGTAAAGATTGTCCTTGGTCTTTATACTTTCAAGAGCCTTCCAGGATAACCCTGCAAAATGCCCTATGATAAAATCTACATCTGGAAACTTTTCTGCAAGCTTGACTATCCTGTCAGGATCAAAAAACGAGGCCTTGTATTTCTTGAAGCGCATGAATGTAGGTACTGTCTTTCTCGTGTGAAACAATATTGGCTTTCCTGATTCCTCTATCTCTTTGTATATCCAATAATATTTTCTGTCGAGAGGATCGAAATTCTGTGCCCTGGGATGAAGCTTTACACCGTAAAACCCTTTTGAAAGCGAGGCGTTTATCTGCCCTGGCTTTACCTGTTTCGGATCAAATCTGAGAAATGGAAGAAACTGTCTATTTTTAACTCCAAGAAGCCGTTCGCTTGCCTTTACGAGATTTCCTTCCTTTTCATCGAAAGGGAATATTGCAGCATGGCTTATGCCGTAAGCTGCCATGTTCTTCTTCAACTGTGCAAGATTCTGTTTAGCACCATCTTTGTCTTCGCCTATATGCACATGTATGTCAATTGCCTCATCCATAATTTTCGCCAGAATATTTTAATCTAAGCCTAACATTTTTCTAAGGAATAAAACCCATTTCATTTCAAAAGAGCGAAATTGGCAAGCATTGCCTCTAACTGTATTTTATCATTAGCGCCTTCTACTATCCTGAAATTGCATTCGCCAATATTGCTTATAATCCTCAATTTCTTTTTGTCCTCTACGTCGAGATTCATGGCCTCTCTGTAGCACTGCAGAAGTATGTCCTCGCCGCTCATTCCATGTATAAGTATAAGCGTATTCAGCTCGTTTCTTGCCTTTTCAAAATCTCCTGAAATAGCATATCTTAGCATGGCAACTATCTCTTTCGGTCTTGCACGTGCAGCTATATCATATATTGCCTCTTCAGTTATCCCGTTGCCTGAGACTGCCACGCTCTGCATTGTGTTAGTCAGCCTTCTCAGGTCTCCGTCGCTGACATACAGAAGCGCCTCAACTGCTTTGTCGTTCACGGTAAAACCTTCTTTTTCAGCAATCCTGAGTATATACTTCTTCATCTCTTCTTCCTTGAGCGGCTTGAATCTGAAGACAACACATCTACTCTGTATGGGATCTATTATCTTGCTTGAGTAATTTGCGCTCATTATAAACCTTGTTCCGGAGGAATATCTCTCCATAGTGCGCCTTAAGGCATGCTGTGCCTCAGATGTAAGCGCATCGGCTTCATCCAGAAAGACTATCTTGACAGTGCCGTTATCCATGGAGATAGTTCTGGCAAACTCCTTTACCTTTCCCCTTACAACATCTATGCCTCTGCTATCGCTGGCATTCAGTTCAAGAAAAGATTCGGCTATCCTATTCCCATATAGCTCTCTAGCCATGGCCATTGCGCAAGTTGTCTTCCCGACGCCTGCAGGTCCCGTGAATATCATGTTTGGAAAATTCCTTGCCTTGACAAAATCTTTAAGCCTTGAGACTATCGATTCCTGTCCTATAACCTCTCCCAGAAGCTGAGGCCTGTATTTCTCTGCCCATGACATATCTGAGATATCCATAGATGTACCTTGTTTCAGGTTAGGTATCAGCCTAGCCTTATAAAATTATAATATCGTTTCATGAAATTCAGAAACGCCTTACTACTAAACAATGCAATTATATGTTTTTATCCCTTTGCTATATTTGAAGTTATTTAGTAATGCACAACAGGATCATTTTTTACTGTTCTCATGTAACGCCCTCTTTCATATGCTACATCCATGGCAAGTAGCTCTGTCGCAACAACAGCTGCAGCTAAGGCTATAGGCAATATGTTTATAGGGGATTTCGCCTCCGTACGTGTTGCAGGCCACATGTAGAACTCAGGAAGATGTTACTCTCGAATTTATGCCAGAGTTAAACAAGTACTGTATTTCTTATAATGCAGGTATGCAACAAGACTCATCTGATCTTCTATTATGTTGTCTTTAACCATCGATTCAAATTTATCAAGGCTCACCGTGAATGCATTCATCTTGTTTAGTTGTTCTCCTTCGTCAAGGTGCTTCTCTCCTTTTACTAATCCTTCAGCCAAGTAGAAATAGATGAGGCTTGATATTCTTGCAGGTGCCTGGTATGCCTTGAACAATAACGTGACTTTAGATGGTCTGAACCCCGTTTCCTCCTCCAGTTCCCTTTTTGCTGCATCCTCTGGTTTTTCGCCTTCCTCAATAAATCCTGCAGGAAGTTCGTAACTATCTTTCTTAATCCCACGTCGGTACATCTTTTCCAAGAAGACATTGCCATCTGATATTGCAAGAATTACTACGAAATCAGGTTGGACAACTCTGACAAATTCCCGTTTATTTCCATTTATCTCTACTTCCTCGGCTTCTATTTTTACTGGCCCACCCTCAAACAATATTCTTTCCATTACATTACCCACGCCTTAACCTTTTGAAATACGCCTCTGCCTCCTGAAATTCCTCAAGAGTCCCAACATCAAATAATGCTCGCGTTTGACTTATATAAACCCCTAGCTTACTGGCGTCAACTAAAGGCTGAACTAATCCAGCAAAATCTATACTTACATCACTATCAGTATTGGCCAAAACTTCCCTGTCTAGAATCATGGTTACAGTAAGAACAGGGCGCCTGTCAGCCGGTCTCTTGCGATATTCTTGGTCGCGAATCGTAGATCCAAGTACATTTTTGCTTTCAGGATCAAAACTTACTGTCCAGTGATGAGATAGTCTATCAGAAGAAAATAAGACAATTCTAAAAAAGTAATAGAAAATCTAATATTTTATAAGATTATGTATTCTATTCCTTCCGGACAGCGTCCCTGCATCCTTTAATCAAGAGATCCGCCTCCTTTAGGTCTAAAAGGCCCGGATCACATTTTTTATTCAGGAGATGTACAACAGGATCATTTTTTACTGTTCTCATGTAACGCCCTCTTTCATATGCTACATCCATGGCAAGTAGCTCTGTCGCAACAACAGCTGCAGCTAAGGCTATAGGCAACTTCCAGCTTGAACCCCTAATTTCCCTCCTCCCAATATGTTTATCCATACTATCAGAGAGTGATTTCTCTTTATAGATATAAATATTTTGCCAAAGATAATAGTATTTTAGTATTTCTAATATGTTTTTGAATTGTTAACTTTTACCCTAGTACTCCTTACCGAATTAAATATCCTAATACTCCTTCCTGAATAAATATTAAACTATATTATTATATCTATTTTATTATGCCTATTTTCAATTTATTAATTGCAAGCATCTGTAGATCAAAAACCCAATCCTGAATTTTCTCGTAAGAATAAGAGTCTTGCTACTTATAGAAAAACTTAACCAAAAACCTGCCAGGTTTCCAGGCGTTGCGTTGCCAGAAATATTGAATCTGGTATGAATTATACTAGAAAATCTAATAGTATTTTATCAATGCATGGATTGAACAGAATTGCCCAAGGCTGCAAGATCTTCTACCCATATAAATTATCGAATGGTGAAAATAATGAGCTTGAAGCTAAAATTAGGCGGTAATTTTGTCGTCGGAACTATCATAATGCCTAAAACTGATGATCTTTTAAATGAAGCATATGTAATTTCATTTTATTGAAATGATATTTTCATTTTTCATAGATATGATACAAAAAAGGCCCTTGTGAATAAATGCCTGAAAAAATATCTCCTTTCTTAAATAATAGGGATGGCTTCACAATAGCCAGTTAATTCTCATTAATTTGAAATGAGATACTTTTTCCAAATCTACTTTCATATCATAAAAATGAAAACGGATTAAAACAAATGCCAACAAATCCTAATTTCATAATCATGAAATTTCAATCCTTTACCATTGCTAAGAGATAGCTATGCAGCTCCGCTTCCTTATGTGGGTCTATAGGGGTATTCGGATGGACTTTTTTCTCCTTGGGCGCTTGTGGCTCGGTCTCAGGCGCTTTCTTTATTATCATCTTTTCAGCTGTAAATGCCTCAAAGCTGCTTCCTATCGGCAATGAAATCGGCCCTGTAGTATATGCAGTTGTCTTTTTAGTATTATTGAGTATATCCATCTCCACCGCGTTCTTTTCCCCTGTGTTTGAATAAGCTATCTCAAGAGTCACCTTGTCTCCTCTTTTAGCTATTGTATCTATAAAGAACATACCAGATGCAACAGAATCTCTGGCAGCTTCATTGTAGATGTCCAGATTAACTACTCCAATGGAAAGGTCGAAGTATATCTCAGACCTATAATATTCCCCAGGCAATTTTCCCTTGGAAGTCGCTGTAAGCAGGTGGGCCACATTCTTGTTATCAACTTTAAAAGTGTATGTGATCTTTCTATGATCTGGGCTCATCGTGACAGTCTCTGATCGGTCTACCTTGACTGTCGCTTTCATATGGGTGTGTTTCAGATGTCCGTTACTCTTCTGTTGCACATTAGTGGAATTGTCTTGTCTAACAGTATTTGATTTCAAAGATTCTTCGTAGATTCCGGTATTGCCTATCACGCTAAGTGTAGAAGGCAGTAAAGCTATACTTCCGGCCACTGCAACAGATAATGCAGTAGTCCTAAGTATTAAGCCTATACTCGAACGCTTTTCTTCTGAACTCTCTCTTAGTTTAGTTTCCATGACATTACATCTGAATTTACAGATATATAGCCATTATGGTATATCTCTCTAAAATAATAATAGAATATCTAAAAGAATCCAATCCCACATATTTATACTAACATGATATTAGTAATTCTAATATTTTATCATAATTATAATAATCATCTGCTTGTTATAAGACTAAACTAGAATTTGTAGAACATGAATTTAAATCTTAAACAGAAATCATCTTATGATTGAATGGAAAAACACCATGAAACCCACAAGACCGAAAGAAGCCTGTTTGTTAGAAACCTCGAAACGCATGAGGAAGTAATGAGAGTAGTACGAGGCAATAGCAAATTTCTTATTATAAGAAAAGGAGCCGATTCGATTCATTTCGCCTTCGTAGTGAGGGATGGTGCAGTAAGAGATAATGACTATTTTGGTAATGAACATAGAGAGAGAATTGCGGACTGGCTGGAGCATAAGGCGTTTGCTGACAGACATACTGAGATATCAATAATCAGAAACAATAGAAAAAAAATAGCCAGGATTGATATTACAATAGTAAACTGGAGCGAGAGAAGACCTGAAGTAAGCATTTCTTCTGCTCTGGGTAATGCATTGCCGGATCTGAGCGGAGTGCATATTAGGCATTAGAAAAATAGTATCCTGCTGGAGAAAAGTGACATAATCACTGATAGTACAAAGACTATTGCTATGCTTGGGAGTATTGCCAGACCTTCAAGAAGTATCAAGAGTGCAAACACTGTAATTATTATGATAAAGTAAGCCGGCTTGTTCCATCTAAGCACTTTACTTCCGTCTAACGGAGGTATTGGCAGCATGTTTACAAATGCAAGCCATAGTGCTATGAATGCCGTAGTTCCCATTAGCAGATTCATATATCCTTGCTGAAAGACAAACATTCCTATATAAAATACAATAAATACTGCAAAGTTAGTAAGAGGTCCTGCTACGGAAGTGATTCCGTCCTGGCGCTTGGTAAACCTGTCTGTGTATATCATTGTAGCTCCAGGAAGTGCCATGAGAAATCCCAGAAAAGATGTAACCAGTGCGATTACTATTCCCATGTCTGACCTCTTAAATGCAGCTATCGCACCATAATGCTGGGCTACTCTCTTATGCATGTATTCGTGAAGGATGAATGAGAAACTGACCGCTACAAATGATATGGGAAGATAAAAGAGAAACGGATTGCTGCAGAATGCCCCAAAAACACCTGAAGATAAACCGCAAAAGGAGAGTTTTGCCGTATTTCCAGCACTCAGCAATATGCTAAATGCAACCGACAAAGCCACATCTGCTATTATCATGTCCTGCAGTTCTTGATTGGAAGGTGCCATCCTATACATTGTCACACTAGCTTATATTTTTTCAGAAACGATTATAAATTGCTTTGATAAGATATAAAAGGAAGACTGTAGCCCTGTAGTCTAGTGGTCAAGGACATCGGGCTCTGAACCCGGTAACCCCAGTTCGAATCTGGGCAGGGCTATATCTTAATGTGCTCATTCTACATGAATCTGGAAGAGCTTTTCAATAATTTGTAAAGCATGGCCTGATTTCATAATCTCAGCATTTTGTGGGATATGCAAATCTGGAAAAAACGTCATAAAATACCTGTTTTGGAATCTTTCCGGATTATGCAACAGCAGGCAGACAAAGCAAAAATATATAATAATGTAAACTGTTAGAATAACGATTGAAGTGGTTTGATGAGAGTAGGGTATCTTGTGATGGGCCTTTTCCTGCTGGTTCTGCTGGGAAATGTAAAGGCCTATTATAATATTACTTTTGTCAACACCACAGTTGTGCTCAATAGCAACACAAGCGCACATGTTGTTGAGACATTCGATGTTTATGTTAGCAACAGTTCTGTATCCCAATATACCAAGAATCGCAACGCCATAGGCCTTACTCTGAATGACTGGCAGAAAACATTATATGCTACGAATCTTGTTCAGAATATAATAAATTATAAGAGAAGCACTTATGATTTTACCTTCCTTCCCGGCCCGCTCATACTTGAGCCTTATGGCGGCCAGGCAATACTTACCATGAGCTATTACGTCAATAACGTTACAGATATGAAGAATATAGCGCCAAGAGAGTTCGAATATACATTCAACAACAGCGTATTGAATTTCGAGTATACCATAAATGGACAGGCATTGCCTCCTAATTACCGTTTCAATATAATAATACCTGCAGGTTCTGAACTCGTTAAGGTATACCCTCTTCCAGACTCTCCTGCACCCTCATTCCTCGGAGATTATAAGAACTTTACCTCTTTTTCATGGTATTCGCAGGAACCCCTCTCTCAGTTCTCCTTTTCTTTCACATCTAAGGAATCTCTCCAAAGCGAGGTAACAGGCTATTTCTCCAATATTTATTACCACGATTATAATACAATATATCTCTTATTGCTTCTAGGAATAGCGCTTGCGATAGTGTATACATATATCAAATTCTGGAGATAGATGCCTGGATATCATATCTATTTCCATTTATGTTAGTTAGTCCAAGACCAATCAGGAAGATGGTGCTCTACTTCATCTCTGAATTCATAATAATGCGCCGCATGATAAGTTATAGAACCTGATCAAGCCGAAGAGATCTGTCTGGATCTAGGCTCTTCCGTGAAGATACATAAATGACTCAAACTTTCCAAGGCTTCTTTCCGGAGCAGATGGTCTTGTCTTCTTTATTATATCTAGCAGATCTTCAGTGGTTATCCTTTTTGTACTGCCTGATTTTATACGTTCTTCAAGAGCATTAATCTTAGCTTCCCGGCATATGTTTGCTATGTCTGCTCCCGTATAGTTGTTAGTTTCCCCGGATATTTTATCAAAATCTATGTCTGAGAGCGGTGCATTATCCAGATTCTTCTGAAACATTTTGACCCTGTCTTCTTTTTCCGGAGGGCCTACAAATATCAATTTGTCGAATCTGCCCGGACGTATCATTGCGGGATCCATGGCTTCCGGCCTGTTTGTTGTGCCTACCACTATTACTCCGCCACTTTCCTGAAGCCTATCGAGCTGCCTGAGGA
>JAKBRL010000028.1 GCA_021845465.1 Microcaldota archaeon | reverse complement strand
ATTTGGAATATTATTTAGAGGAATTTGCACTTGTATAGGATTAGGATTTATATTCTTTCGATATGAATGATTATTGGTTTTTATGAAGCCTGCCGTATTCGTGGATAGAGACGGTACCTTGAACAGGGATTGCCCTTACTGCAAGAATGCCGGCGAGATAGAGATATATCCAGATGTGTTTCTGCCTCTTGCAGAGCTGTCAGAAGACCATTACATAATAATAATTACAAACCAGTCGGGAGTAGGCAGGGGCTACTTCACCGGAAAAGACCTGGAAGGAATGCATGACAAGATAAGGAGGGAGGTGGAGAGCCATGGAGGAAGGATAGATGCGGTATATTACTGTCCGCACCTTCCCGGAGAGGGATGCGCCTGCAGGAAGCCGAATACTGGAATGCTGAAGAAGGCCTTTGACGAGTTTGATATAGATATGTCAAGGTCGTTTTTTGTCGGGAACAGCCGTATGGATGTAGAAGCCGGAAGAAGGGCAGGGATAGCCACCATATGTGTGAGAGGCGATGAGGGAGTTCATGGCGATTTTGACGCGAAGGACTTTGGAGAGGTTCTTGATATAATAAAGAAGAATGGAGATAATCCGAATCCCAGCGAGCTTAAGGTCCCTAAGATAGGGCTTATCCTTGCCGGAGGAAGGGGGAAAAGGATGCTTCCCCTTACAGATGAGATCCCCAAGCCCATGGCAGAGGTTGGAGGCAGGCCGCTTATAGGCCACCTTGTGTCTGAGTTCAAGCGGAATGGTATCCTTAAGATATACGTATCGATAGGATACAAGGGGGAGATTATAGAGAGATATCTTGGAGATGGCTCGATGCTTGGCGTTGAGATAGAGTATGTAAGGGAGAGAGAGCCTCTAGGAACTGGAGGAGGAATGAGGATGGGGCTTGGAGCAATAAGAAAGATGTACTCCGATTCTGATGTCTTTGTGGCAAACGGAGATGACATGATGGAAACGGACCTTGCCGGAGCGTATGAGTTCCACAAGAAAATGAATTCTGATATAACACTTTTGCTTAAGAGGGTTGATGATGTCAGGGGCAGCGGGGTTGTTGAGCTTGCCGATGGCAAGGTAACAAGGTTTCTTGAGAAGCCTGAGAATCCGGAAAGCCTTTCAGGAATAGTCAACCTTGGAAGATATATAATCAATCCGAGGATAATTGAGAAGTTTCCTGCCGATTCTGCCTTTTCTTTTGAAAAGGATTTTATGCAGAAGTCTGCAGATACTCTCAATATGTATGGATACCTTACAGATGCCGAGTGGCACCAGATAAATACCATAGAAGCGCTGAAGAATGCTGAGAAGGATTACTCTTCTAAAAGAAATTTTGTAGATAAGAGCTCTTCTTAGTATTATGCTATGTTGTGCACCTGAATGTTTCCATTCTGCATTCGCTGGGCTTGGCCTGTATAAAATAAATATCAGAAGATGCTACTTTAATTGCATGATATCCGTAGGAAGGAGAGCTCATGTATTATAAAAAGATTATCAATAGTATGAGTAATGCAGGAGAGATTAGCGGCGGAGTTAGGTCTTTTGCTGCTGCTGCCTCGGCCTTTAGCCTCAGCAATATTTATATGGGAAATAATACAGGAGGCGGATTGTTCGGTATGGCGGCGCTTTCTCTCGGAATTGCATCGCTTGTTGCAGAAGAAGAGAAGAAGTTCGGAAATACTATGATTCCGAAGGATCTGTTTTTGGAGGCGTTATCAAATGAAATGCTTAAAAACAGCAGCAAGGCTGGCATGTACGGTGCTCTGGGAAGCCTGACTGCATGGCAGTCTGCGATGGTTATGGCAGATGGAGATCTGATTAAAGGTATTGCAGGGTTGATGGCTGCAGTTTCATGCTCTGCGATGTGTTTCAGGCATAAGCTAAAATCGCTTAATACAGAGGGTACACTCCTGCATTTCCTTAATAATATGAAAAGAGAGTAGATAGGAGAATAGCAGGATGTTTTATCGGGATGTTCTGATTCTGGTTACTGGTAGGAGCCAGTTATATTATCCTTAAGAGAATTGCAAATATATGGATGGGTATTATTGTTCGCCGGCTTATTATCAGTTGTAGCTGGAAAGCGCTTTTATGGTTTGAGGTAGTTCCAATATTTAATTGGTTTTTAGGGACAATAAAGCTATTTTCTAATATGCGCCCCTGAATGAGCGGTCTTTTCCCAAAAGACTTTAGCGCCTAGATATTCGTGCTTGATAGCACGTATATCTGCACCCCATTGCATAGCCCAATAAATAGGGGTAGTAAATCCTACGAATAGCGCCTTTAGGATTCTATACCTCCTATTTCTATTCACAGATGTAAGATATCCGTACCCTTGCATTGCGCAATAAAACACAAACATTATAATGTTAAATCCAAACAGATAGTATATCCATGGTGGGAGTGGTGTCTTGATAAAGAAGGCTAAAACAGATAAAATTATTCCTGTTAGATTTATTAGTCCCATATGTGGCACTAGAGACATCATTACAGAATGGATTTTATTAAGAAAACTATCAGGGGGATCGTTTATTATTTTTTTTAGAGTCTGTATCTTTCCTCTCTGCCATCGCGTCCTTTGCCGAAGCCAGCCCATAAAGGTTGTTGGGGATTCTTCCAGTGTAACAGAGTTCATCATTGAAAAGTCGTATTTGTTATGGAATAGACTGTCACTAGCTCTCTTCCCTAACATATCGAAAGCTATACCTACCTTCTTGTGTTCATTGTACAGACGTATTCCCAGATCAAAGTCTTCTGTGACGTTGAAAGGATCCCACCCTTTTAACTCTTTCAATATATTTTTTTGAAAAAAATTTGTGGTTCCGCCAAGCGGAACAGGAAAGTTCGAATACGTAAGTGCAGGCATATATACATGGTACCAATACCTGTATTCCGCTCTCATGTGCATATTCGTAAATCCGTCGCGGTCATTTACCATATCCAAAACCCCTTGTACAGCATCATAACCAGAATTCATGAGTGCAACTACTTTTTTAAATAATTTCTTGTCGATTATATCCTCTGCGTCTATGACACCCACTATACTTCCTGTAATGTACTTTAAACCGAAATTTAGAGCTCTCGGCTTGCCACGCGGTAAGCCTTCTTCCTTGATTCGGAGGTGTTTTATACCATATTTTTTGATTAGGTTGTTGACCACAGTGATTGTACCAAGATCATCCTTTTCAGTTAACACTATTACTTCCAGAAGTCTGGATGGATAATCAGATTCGAATATCCTTTTTATGCTGTATGGCAACACCGATTCTTCGTGGTAGGCAGGAAGGAGTACCGAGATTTTTGGAAGCCGGCTCGGCAGATTATGTGTGCTTCCGGCAACTGCGAATTTTTTTCTTTTCAAGTGATAATTCAATAGAGGGTATAAATTGTATAAGTTGGTCGAGAGCCATATGACAGTATACGCTACAAGTATTGCAAACAACAGCATATTAAATACCATACAATAGTTATGTATAGCTGAAAGCGTTTTTATGGTTTGAGGTAAAATATACTTACGGTTGATATGCCGCCCAAAAAGAATAAAGGCACGACAGATGATGCAATTAATCGATTAGCAGAAGGTTCTGAAAGGCTTGAAAGAGCAACCATAATCCTGTTTTTGGCAACTATCTTTTTGTTATTTTTTGCAACAGTATCTGCTCTTGTTTCCCTATTGTCAATAAATAGTCTATGTATTGAATTTTTAGTGCTTCTTATAGCTGGTTTTTTGACTATGTTTGTTATATTATTAATGCGAAACTTTCTCAAAAAAAGTAAAAAGGAATAGAGTTCCCTTAGCAAAAGTTCTGTTATTTCCATGCGGTATTTTATATGCACGTGCATAGCATTGCACTTAAATGAGATTTGCTGTTGTCTGCTGCTCTGTGAATGGGAGTATTTATTTCTGGCCTTCACTTTTTGAAATCTGGGCCGAGATGCATGGGCGTGAGCTAAAAAGGTTCCAGAAGAAAATGCTGTCGGAAACCGCCGCTACAAGTATGGATTAGAAGATGTTCTTTCACCACGCGGAGGTGCATTATATGGAGGCTTCTAATTGCCTATGGATATTTACAGGTATTTTTCTAATCCAGTTTCTTTTTAAATCTGCAGAAAAGATCATCTGACTATGGTCTGGTTGCATCCTGCTACAGGGGAGATCTGGCCCCTTATTATCAGCGAAAGGTATCCTATATACCTAACATCGGAGACCACATATCCTACGACATTGCTTGTATTTGACGGATAGTTAAGCGCCTCGATGTCGAGTACAGGATTATTGTCTCCCTTTGTAAGCGTGTAGTAGCTTCCGTCTACGTTCAGCGCCGCGACAAGCCTGTGTATTATGTCTCCGGTGAAGTAATCGTACTTTGTTGTCTTGTATACTATTATGGGATTGCTGTAGTTCTCAACTATGGTGGTATTCCCTATCGTTATGCTTGAGACATATGGTATTGTCGTGCTGACTCCTTTGTTGTTGACCTGCCGGGCCAGTGAGTAGTTGTACCGTATAAGGTTGGAGCTCTGGTTCCTTACAAGGCATTCTGAGTATCTTGAAGGGGGAAGCCTTGCCATGCAGGCTATATTGTAGAAGCCTATTGACTGGTTGTCAAGGGAGTTATAACTGCTGTATATGTGAGAGGCGTTGCCTTTTGAGTATGGGATAGGCTCCAGGAACTCGCTCTGCATGTTGTTCTCCATGTTCTGGAACGAATTCCTTGAGACATTTATTACAGGGATGTGGTTCGCTTCAAGGAATGATGAGATGTTTGGGATATCGTGAAGTATCACTATGTCGCCGCGGTGAAGTGTGGGAAGCATGCTGCAGCTTGCCACCACATCTATAGGCGATGAGGTATGGAGTATAAGGGAGGGAATGAACCATATCAATGCCACTGCCAGCAGTATGGCAATGCCTACCTCCGCGATGGTCTTTGTAAAGCCTATTGTCCTGAAGCTGTCGCTGAATTCGTAGACTATCACTGCGATTATAAGTATGAATGCGGCTGCGCCTGCTATCGGGCTTCCTGTGAAGATGTATCCGATTATTGAGATTAGCAGCAGGATGTAGAGCGCGTATACGAGGATGCCTGCCCTCTTTTTTTCATTCTTTGGCTCATTCTTTGTATGCTTAGCCTCGGCATGCTTGGCCTCGGCCTTCTTTTCCTCTGAATCTGTTTTTGGGATTTTTGCCATTGGTTTGCACTTCTTTGTTCGAATCTTATCTTTCAATATGTTACTCTGCCTTTCTATTTTTAACTCCTTGCTGTTTTTCCTTTCTGGTTTTTATTGCTGTTTTTCTTGCTGTTTTTTGCCTTATTTCTTCCTGTTTATTATGCTCGATACCTCGATGCCTACGGCCTTTGACTCGTCTTCTGATTTTATGACACCTATGGCAGTATCGGCGTTGACTATGAGCGAATCGTTATGGCTTACGACAACGAATTGTGCGTTAGAGCTCATCTGCTTTATAAGCTGTGAGAGCTTCCTTGAATTCTCCTTGTCCAGTGCCGCGTCTACCTCGTCGAATATGTAGAGGCCTGAAGGCCTGCAGAGGTGTATCGAGAATATGAGTATGAGTGAGAGGAGGGATTTTTCTCCTCCTGACATCGAGTCTATGATCTTGGCCCTGTTGTTGCTTGTTACAGAGATGCTGAGGCCGCTGTTGAAAGGATCCTTGAGGTTTTCGAGCTTTATCGATGCCGTGCTGTTTTCCGATATGAGGCCGTAGAGCTTGGTGAAGTTGTTTGAGACATCGTTGAGGGTTGCCATGAATGTCTGGAGCTTCTTTGACTCTATCTCCTCTATCATCCTGAGGATTGAGTGCCTCTCGCTCTCAAGTGTCTCGACCTTCGAGAGGGCTTCCTCGACGCTCTTGTGCTTCTCGGCGAACATCTCCGGAGCCTTGAGGTTTACGTTGCCAAGCTCGGCGAGCTTGGAGTTCAGGATTATTGCCTCCTTCTCCATCTCGGGTATGCCTGACTTGACAGGCTCTATTGCATCTTTGTATGCTGCAAGCTCTGCTGAGAGGTCTGCTATCCTTGTGGATATCTGTTCTGACTTGAATCTGGCTTCTGCCGACTGCCTCTCCGTTATTGAGTGCTCTTCGGAGAGCCTTGAGCTTTCATTTGACAGCTTTGCCGCCTCCGAGTCTATGGCGCTTATCTTTCCGTATATCTTCTTGCTTGTCTCGTTGTCTGACATTATCCTGTTCTCTGTCTCAGATTTCAGTGATTCTGTCTCCTTGAGCTTCTTCTCAGATGATGCAAGGCCCTTCCTTGCTTCGGATATGGACTTTCTTATTGAGCTTATTCTTGAGGAGGTCTCGGCTGACTTCTTTTCAAGCATCTCATTCTCCTTCTGTAGCTCGGCCTTCCTTATCTTCAGGCTCTCTGTCTCCCTGCGCAGGGCCTCAAGCTTCTCCAGATCGCTCTCGCTCATTCCATGCTTGGCTAGCTGCTTGGATAGCTCCACATTCCTGTTGTATGTCTCTGAGAGAAGCTTCCTTGAGGATTCCAGCTCGGCAAGCTGGCTCTTGTGCAGGGCTTCGAGCCTGGAGAGCTCATTCAAGGTCTTCTCCTCCCTTGCGGCCAGCTCTGAGAGCTGCTTTGAGATTGATGCTTTTGATGACTCGAGATGCTTGAATTCTTCTTCGAAAGCTGAGAGCTCCTTCTCCGATGACCTTGCTTCGGCTTCGGCATATGCTGACTCCTTCCTTAAGCTGAAGAGGCCTGCCGTCTTCTCGCTAAGCTCTTTCTTCATGGATATGCTGCTCTCTGTAAGCAATTTCATCTGTTTCTCTATGCCTGAGATGGAGAAGCGCTTCTGTGCCGCGCCTCCTGAGATTATTCCAGACTGCTCGATTATGTCGCCTGAAAGTGTCACATAGCGGTAGTTGCCTATGCCCAGGGCCTTGGCCTCCTGTGAGTCGTTAACAAGAAGGGTATTGCTGAATACAAATGAGAATGCGCTGCCGAGCTTGGCATCGAACTTCACAAGGCTGAGCAGTGGAATGCCGGAGCCCGAGGGCTTTGTCTCTTTTACAGGCCTCATCTCTTCCAGGGGTATGAATGTGGCCCTTCCAAGGCTGTTCTCTCTCAGGTATTTTATTATGAGATCTGCTGTCTTTATCGAGTCTACTATTATGTACTCCATTCTTGCGCCTGCGGCTGCTTCTACGGCCGGGGCATATTTTTCCTCATATGTGCATAGGTCGGATACCCTGCCGTGGAAGCCTCTCTCCCTTCCGAATCTCTCGGCTATCTTATCATAGGAGGAGCTTCCTCTTGACTGGGATGAGGCCTTCTTAAGTTTGAGCTCTATTATGCTCTCTTCTGAATTTGATATCTTCTTGTTTAATGAGTCTATCTCTGACTCTATTGCCTTTGCCTTCAGTAGCAGGCTTGACTGCTTGTCCTTCTCTGCTTTGATCTTCTGAAGGAAGGCTGAGCGCTTTGAGCTGATTTCAGCCAAGGATGCGGTTATTGCCTTGGCCTCCTTCGCAAATGACTCCTTTTCTGATAGAAGCCTTGATGATTCGCCTTTTAGGGAGAGCATCGCCGAATTTTGAAGTTCAAGGTCTCTTTCCTTGTTTGCTATATCCGCTTTCAAGCCTTCGATATCTGCAAAACCGGAAGGCGCGTTCTCCTGCATCTTCCTGCTTTTTGATAGCCTGGCATCATTCTCTGCAATGGTCTTCTCCAGCTCTGCTATAGCAAGCAGGTTCTTTTCTATCGCATCGGCAGAGGCTTTTATTTCTGAAGTGTATTCGGAGATTGATTTCTCTCCTTCTGATATGTGATTGTTGAAGCTTGATATCTCCATTTCAAGCCTTGCGTTTTCCATCTTTAGGGCCTCGAGCTTCGCATTTATGGCGCCCATGCTCTTTGCGCTTTCGCCAAGCTCCTTGGTCAGCTGCTGCCTGTCCTGGTTGAGCAGCTCCAGTTTCTTGGTTATATCGGAGAGCTTTGATTTCAGTGCCACCTTTCTTGAATCCAGCGAAGCTGTAGCCTTCCCATACTCCGATATAGTGGCCTCTGCCTCTTCCTTCTTTGCAAGCAGGATGCTGTAATTAAGCGCTTTGAGCCTTGAGCTTGTTGCCAGGTATTTCTCTGCTGCGGCTTTTTCAGCCTCAAGCTCCTTGAGGAAGCCTGTGCGCTCCTCAAGCACAATCTGGCTTTCTGAGATCCGCTGGCCTACCTTTGAGAGCTCCTTTATGGCTTCATCTTTCTTCCTCTCGAACTCCTCTATGCCTGAGGCTATGTCTATAAGCTCACGCCTTTCCTTCGAGCCCATCTCGTTTATCTTGTTTATCTCTCCCTGGGTTATGCTGCTTGTCTCGTTTGACTGGAAGTTGTGCTTTGCCAGCAGGTCTTTTATCTCCATGCGGGTTCGTTTCTTGCCGTTGAGCACATATATGGATTTGCCATCGGATCTTATGCCTCTTGTTATCTTTATGGGCTCCTCGCCATCAAACTCCATTGTGACGTAGGCTTTCCTGACTCCTGATTTTGAACCGCCAAGCGTTATAAGGGTATCCAGCGATCTTGCTCTCAGGCGCGAGAGAGAACTCTCGCCCAGGCCGAAGAGCATTGCATCGCAGATGTTGCTCTTTCCGCTTCCGTTAGGGCCCACTACACAGGTAAAGCCCTTGCTGAAAATAAGCTCGGCATGCTTGAAAGATTTGAACCTGTGCATTGTCAGAGATTTCAGGTAAAGCAATTTGTCCCCTCGGTAAGTATTGTTTTAGGTCTTAATTATTAAAACCCTTCTGTTGTTGGTATTTTCCTGTTTTCCCTGTGTTAGCCATGGCCTTTAGTGGATATGTTATTTGTTTTTTGGGAAAATGTCCCATTCTGATTTTTACGGAAAGATTATTAATCTCTCAAGTCATTTATTAATTAATTTTTTATGCGGAGGTTGCAGAGCTTGGCCAAATGCGACAGGTTCAGGGCCTGTTTCCTTTGTGGATCCGTGTGTTCAAATCACACCCTCCGCACTGAACACTATAGCCCACATCGCTACCATAAAGACATGTAAACTTTTTTGCCCATAATAAGATTCGGGTAGGATGAAGGATGCAGAAAAAAGGATATAATCAGGCTTGATCCAGAAAGCCGACTTGGCGAAGAGATTAGATACATCTACGATAAAATAAACAAGAACATAGCCAGCGAGCAAAACAGGCAGGATCTCTATGGCCATATCGCTGCACTATGACATGGGCTGCTGCCCAAACCTCTAGTATTTTATCTCATATTTTTCTATTGATAGTTTCATTGCTGTCATCTCCTGGCAAGGCGACCGATACATCACTGTATCGGCTTCCGGGAGACTCTATTCTGACCATTCTCAGACGATAAAAAGAGAAGAGAAAACCCTTCGAATCTTATTGAACAGGAAAATTCTTAATTTGTCAAGTTCCTAATAGTAATGATTGCTTAGGGTGATTGACTGGGATATAAACAAAGAGAATTGCCAAAGACTCTGAAGATAGGAAGCGATTCGTTTGAATTTGTCAGCACAAGAGTCTACGATCCTGTCTCCGTCTATCGTGGCAAGGACACTTTTATGCGCATGGGGCCTCGCGAGCTTGTCAGGAAGGAACTCGAGCTGCATAGAGAACTTTTATCAAAAGAATTCCCTGTACCAGAGATCGTGAAGGAAGGCGAGACTGAAGGCAGATATTTCTACATTGAGAAATCAGTTGGCACTTCCCTGCTAACCTACGCCTTTCAAGATGACTGTCTGAAGAAGGGACAGATTTCGATGCGCAATTTCTCAACATTTCTCAATCTTACCAGAAGGTTTGCAGACGCCCAGCTATCAACTGTAACTTCAGGAAGGCCTGGGAGCGATTTTCGCCAAGGAATTTATCTTCCTTACATAATGACTGAGTTTCCTGAGCTCAAGGATAGTATTAAGGAGGCATTTGATATGCTCAATGACAGAGTATCGGTTTTCCCTACAGTTCTTACTCATGGTGATCTGAATCCACACAATTTCCTTAAAGAAGGAATTATTGATTTTGGTTCAGCTTTTCGCGGTTACGCGGGGTACGATGTGGTAGGGAACATTTACCATACCTATCTATTTCCTAAAACAGGGGATTATGAGAATATGAGAAGTTATGAATTCACCAGTCAACAGTTCATAACATATTTCAAGGCAATTGATGAAATATACGAAAAACATGGATTACCTAAGATATCCGACTATCAGAATGACTTCCTCCTTGCCAAGACAATCTGGTCAGCGGCCCGAATGATCTATAGACCCAAAATGCAGAAATGGCGTTTTGACCTTCTGAAGAGGCTGACATTGGATTATCTTAGAGGCAAATCTATATTGGAAACCATGAAGACATTCCCTTCCTAAGGCATGGAGCTACCTAACGAGCGAAGCGAGTTGGTCAGCGGCGAGCTAACCGATAAGTATTTTTTGGGAGCTATCCCAGCATGGCAGCTAAGAGCCATCAAGGTCTCAAGGAACAGAAAGCAAGCTAAGCAGGCATCTTTGGAAAGAGGAGGTTTCTAGCTCTTTACAAATTCTGACCCGCCTATCCAATATAAGCTGGCGGCAGGTATTTTGGCATTTGCCCTCATGTCTTTCAACCTGTATGTCCAGGTAAAGTCGGATAATGCCTTCAAATTCACCCTTGTCAGCAACATTCCGTCACAAATAACGGCAATATTCGGTGATTTTCTGGAAAATACGGCACAAAAGACTTGAATCCGCGCTGGTAAAACGTATTTGACGAACTGTATCACACATTAGGATTAGAGGCACGAATATCATTTGACGAGATTGGGTTTATAATATCCTACCTCCAGATTAGATTATGGAAGGAGTAATCGGAATAGATTTGGATGGCGTCCTAGCCGACTCAGTTTCAAGATGGTTACAGTATGCTGTGAAAGAACATGGGATAAAAGCATTGAAGAAAGACATAATAAGATATGAAATATCAGAAGTTTTCACTTCTCTAACTCACGAGGAAGTATTAATGGGTTTTAAAGAAATATGGAAAGATTATCATGCAATAGGGATGGAAAGTCAGGATATACCTACAATATTGGATAATCTAAGAGATAAGTTTGAAATCTA
>JAKBRL010000027.1 GCA_021845465.1 Microcaldota archaeon | reverse complement strand
TTGCCAGATCCATATTCGATGCTAGCCTCGAAGAAGGAGTTATGTCTATACTTGTCACCACAGGAACAGCAAAACTAAATGAAACCATCAATACAATGCCATTGATGGTTGAAACCCGAATGCCGGTCATATTTGTCGGTTCGGAAAGATCCCATGATGAAAAATTTACAGATGCATACAGGAATATGAAAAAAGCAATTCTTTCAGCCTACGAACTTTCAAACATAGGTATCAGCGGAATCTACCTAAGTTTCAACCGCAGATTGATTCCGGCTACACGTGTTGTTGAAATGGACTCTTCCTTCTATGATATACGGGAATTCAAAGGCCAAAATTTTGGCTTCTTTAACAAAGACTTGTTAACATTGAAGGAAGAAGAAAGAGATTTAAAGATAGAGGAGTCCAACAGAATAGGTTGCTCAACTCTATATTCGGCGATGGCTGAAAATGTCCCTCTAATTCCTATTATTTCCGGAGTTGATAAGAAGTCAATATGCTTCATACTGGAGAAAGCAGCAGAGGAATTTCCTGCTCTGGTACTGCAGACAAATCATGATATGTCAGCCAGGGAAGACCTTCATCCTATATTAGGGAAAATTGCAAAAACTAAACCTATTTTTGTTACATCATTCTATCCTACATTTCCACATGCTGACAACATAGGCTCATACCAGACAAGCCGCAAACTATATTCCATGGACATTTATCCTGGAACAGGCCAGCCATTTCTTGATATTGCAATAGCAAGAGCTGCAATAGGCGGAAGTGAAAATCCCAGAGAGGCCTTTATTGATGGAATTCTAAGATCACATCTAGAAAACTTCCACCGCAATGTAACTCCTACGGATTTCGAGCGCAGAATGGGGATGGATTATCTAAATGCATTAACTATGGCAAGAGACCTGAACAATAGGCTCCAAGAGAGATATTCAAAGTTGGAACTTATGGGAATTGTAAGGCGCGAAACCAATCCTAAAAACTCTATAAAAATACATTCATGAATGATTTTCTTTAATTAAGAAATCCTGTTTAGAACAGCATTCGCCGCATCTGAAACATCCTTTGGATGCATATTATTTTTGTAGGATATCTCCTTTATAATAAGATTTATGGTCTTCTTGTTCCTTTTGTATTCTTCAAGAATTCCGGGATTCTCCGCAACAAATTTCTCTATCAGCGCTTCAATCTCCATTTTAGTAACGTTTGAATACTGAATATTTACCTCTTCTCCTGCTATTATCTTCTCGGCAGCCTCCCTGCTTATGTCTTTGCCTTCATCTACAAGCCTTATAATCCTCTCGATTTTGACTGCGTCTTCTGTTTTCATGCTCTTGTTGCTGTACTTCTCAAAGCGCTGTATTCCATGCAGTATGCTCTTCATGCTATATTTTTCCTTGAACTTGTATATCATTGCCAGAGCATCCCTATTCAGCATTGTTATCTCTTTTATTGTCTTGGGGTTCACCCCGCTTCCCCTGGCAAGTTCATCTGAGACATTAGTTATGTAGACAGGCTCAACATATTCCATCTCAGATATATCAAAGGTTCCAAGGTCAGATTCGTATATGTATCCATATTCTTCATCAGTTTCTTTCTCTCTCATGGATTCTGTAACTCTGGACTTTTCATTATATCCGCGCGTTTCGCGCTCTATCTTCTCATTATTCTTAATTGCTTCACTCTGTCTTTCAACTTCAAATCTTGTAGCTTCTATAAGGCTCTTTATTCCTGTGACATTCTTGACTTCCACCCTTGTTTCCGCCAATGAAATATTCAAATCCGCCTTCATCTCCCTGTTTATATCGACTCCCAGATAGTAAAGTATGCTTCTAAGATTCGCTATAAATTCCCTAAGCTCTTCTTCTGTGTTTATATCCGGTTCTGTAACTATTTCAACAAGAGGGGTTCCGGATCTATTGAAATCCAGAAGCGTCAGCATCCCCTGCCTAACTATCTGAGCAGGATCTTCCTCTATCTGCACTCTTCTTATCCTTATCTTCTTGTTCTCAAGTTCCAGATATCCTTCCCTTCCTATGGAGTCGTCCATCTGAGTTATCTGATAGCATTTAGGAAGATCAGGATAAAAATAAACTTTTCTTACAAAGGAAATCTTCCTATTCACATCACAATGAAGTGCATTGGCTATTCCTAGCGCTGACTTTACTGCGGTCTCATTGAGCATGGGTTTAGATCCTGGAAAACCCATACATATGGGGCATATATTCAGGTTTGGATATTCTGACTCCTCCATACTGCATGAGCAGAATAGCTTTGATTTCGTGGGAAGCGCCACGTGTACCTCAAGTCCTATCTTCATAATTCTCCCAGGTTATATTTGAATCTGTAATCGAAGGATTCCTCCCATCCGGAGACAAAATCAAAAAGTGCATAATCATTCGCATGTTCTGTTACGAGCTGGGCTCCCAAAGGCATTCCATCATAATAATCATAAGGGAAGGTTATATGTGGAAAGCCTCCAAAATTCGGAGGAACTGTAAAGACATCCATCGCATAATTCTGGGTGGGAGTAAGCTTGACTGCATCTTCTATTTTAGGAGTAAATATTGGCAGAGCAGGGGATATTATGAACCCTTCCTTGAGTATCTTCTGCATTTCCTTTATGACCATGCTCCTCACCTGTGTTGCTTTAGCGTAATATCTATCCCTGACACTTTCGCTCCTGATAAATGTACCGAGTATTATCCTCCTTTTAGCCTCGCTTCCAAAATCGCCTCTTGCTTCGGTAAAGAAATTATTGTATCTTTTATTTGTCTCACCATACTGCATACCGTACTTATATCCATTATACTTGGCAAGATTGGTTGATGCCTCTGCCATCGCTATTATGTAATATGGCGCTATCGCCTTCTCGATTATACCTGATTCTATCTCCTCTATCTCATACCTTTCCCCAAGCCTGTCAAGAAGCTTCTCGAATGAAGAGCTTACAGGCTTTTCGGCCTTGTCCATAAGCTCTTTTATGATAAAGAGTTTCTTTTTTCCAGAATTTCCAATTTTTTCAATCGAGCATGTGGTATCGTAAGCATCTCTGCCTTTAATTGCATCAAATCCTATTCTGGCATCCGCAGCGCTTCTTGCAATAACTCCTATTTTGTCAAGCGAATTTGCATAGTCTATAAGCCCGTATCTAGACACGGTCCCATATGTCGGCGTAAAGCCAACTACTCCGTTGAGCGCTGCCGGCGTAGATATGCTTCCTCCTGTCGACTCTGCTATTGCTATGTGGTATTTAAGCATTGCAGTAGCAACGGCAGCGCCTGCGCTTGACCCTCCTGCAACATAATTGCTGTTAAATGCATTTCTTGCAGGAATCTCCGTATTGAGTCCAAATGTGCCAAAACCGAATTCATCCATATTAGTTTCTCCTAAAAACGAGAAGTTGCCAGAGCTTCTCATACGTTCAACAACAGTCGCATCAAAAGGCGGAAGGTAGCCTTTAAGCATCTTGGAGCCTGCAGTAGTCTCAAAGCCCTTTACGCATATGTTTGCCTTCACTGTAAACGGAAGCCTTCCCTTGTCTTCTGAAGCTATGTTACTGTTAAGCGTTGTGATAAAATGCTGCTCTCTGTTCTTTTCTTCTATCTCGGCAACAAGACTGCCATAGTAATCCTTAGGCTTCTCTACCTCTAAAAATTCCTTAATGTAGCTTTTCATAGCTTTGGACCTATTATATATCCGTCATGCAGCTTGGTTTGTCTTTTAAGCATATCCACATCTGCGAATTTAGAGACCGAATCTTCCCTTAGCCTGGCGTCTACTTTTATTGGGTGGTAGGCCTTCTCCTCTCCTTCGGTGTCTATCTCACCTATCTTCTCGAAATAGCCTATAACTTCTTCAATATCCTTCTGTATAGCTGCCCTTTCTATATCATCAAGTTTTAGCCTTGTTGTCTTTAAGAGCCTTTCAAATTCAAGGTCATCCATGGTTTATATTTTGCAGAGCATATCTATAAAATAGTTTATTGAGATAACTATACGAATCCTGACTGTGGTCCAATGATCAAAATCGATTACATAAGTGATATTTTAAAAGAGCCTAATAGGAAAGTGCATATAGGAGGAAGAGTCTCAAGGATAAATGACCTAAAGAGCGCAAGATTTATCTGGGTAAAGGACGTTTCAGGTGCAATACAGGTAACCGTCATAAAGAAGAAGACATCGCCGGAACTGTTAACTACTCTCGAAAGCCTGATGCCTAATGACTTTGTCGCTATAAACGGACATATACCCGAAGAGGTAAAGGCAGCCTCGGGTTTGGAGATAATACCTGATTCTGTAAGGATTGTAAGCAAGGCAATGGGCCCATCTCCAATAGATATAGATGGCTACAATGAAACAAGTGTAGATAAGAGACTAGACTGGAGAGCATTAGATCTAAGAAACTCCAGATCTACTGCAGTCTTTCTTATACAGTCAAAGCTTATGGAAGGAATGCAGAAGCATCTCTATTCTGAAAAATTCATGCAGGTCTTTACCCCGAGCCTTATGGGCGTTTCTTCCGAAGGAGGCTCTGAAGTCTTCAACCTAAAACACTTTGGGAAAAATGCCTTCCTCCGCCAGGATCCGCAGCTGCATAGGGAGCTTCTCATGGTTGCAGGATTCGAAAAGATATACGAAATAGGGCCAAGCTGGAGAGCCGAGCTAAGCAATACTCCGCAGCATCTGACCGAACACAGGACATGTGCAGCTGAGATATCATTCATAGATGACGAGCATGATATAATCAAGGTTGAGGAAAACCTTATAGTGCATGGTTTGAGCGCAGTAGTCAAAGACTGCCAGGAAGAACTCAAAGCATTAGGTGTTGAGCTCAATGTGCCAAAACTTCCATTTCCTGTTTTGGAATTTCCTAAAGTATATGAAATACTGGAAGAATTGGGTTTCAAGTACCAAAGAGGCAGAGAGGATTATGACAAGAAAGGCGAGATGGCTCTTGGAAACTATGTAAAGGAAAAATATAATTCCGACTTTTTCTTTGTCAACCGCTTCCCATTCGCAGTTAAACCTTTCTATGTCATGAAGGTAGATGAAGATCCAACATGGGCAAGAAGCGTAGACTTGATATACAAAGGCATGGAGCTCAGCAGCGGCGGACAGAGGGAGCATCGCTATGAAAAAATAATATCGCAGGCCAAGGAGAAAGGCCTCGACATTGAGAATCTCGAATGGTTTACAAACTTCTTCAAATATGGAGCTCCGCCACATGGCGGATTCAGCATAGGCATGGAACGCTTCGTAATGCAGATACTTAATCTTCAGAATATACGCGAAGCCTCACTATTCCCAAGAGCACCTGAGCGTCTTGTGCCTTGATCTATGAAAGCGCATGCGCTGCCGCATCAACAACTTCTATAGAATAAGTCCATTCATCGCAGAGATAAATATTGATCTAGGGTGAGGAAACGCATGCCTGATTTCTCTTCTAAAAAGATTCTCTCTGTTTGCAGGGCTATAACTGGAATATATCCTATTCGCAGAATGCCAACTATCCTATCTCTCTGTCCGGTGTTTTTCCTTTCTAAATGCCCTCAAGAATTCCTTCACTTCCTCTCTGTTATTAATCTCTCCATGCCTGCGCATTATCCTAAGTACAGACTCTCTTTTATGCAGCTCAATATCTCTATCTATCTCTTCCTGGCTAAATCCCAAAAGTTTCTGTTCTGCCCATCTTGCACCCTCCAGATTATTATAGCGCCTAAATAATGTTTTAGCAAGAACCAGATACCTTCTCCTACATTCTTCAGCGCCAGGTATTCCTTCTATGGCTTTCGATTCAAATGCAATAGAAGCCTTATATGCAAACTCTGAAGCACTTAGGATATTATTGTTCCTTATAAAATAATTCACAACCTTTCTTATCTGTTCTTCTGTCAAAAGCCAGATGTCTATCTTATCTACTCTTCTACTTCCTGATTCTTCCGCATTAGGGCCAGGCCGCCTTTCTGTAATAGCGTCTTTCGATCCTCTCTTAAGTTTATCATTCTCATTAGCTTCTCTTCTGAATAAGACAACATTTGCTTCATGTTTAAAAACCATATTACCACATACTATAAAAATTCATTTTGTTTCTATCTCAATATCTTTAGAATTAAAAATTTCAAGCACCTCAAAAACCGAGCTTTTAATTCTTTCAGACAGTTCTTTATCAAGACCATCAGTTATATTTCTGACCATCTCAACTATTCTTAATCTAATATTATTCTTCAGGCGTGATGTTCCTTCCTTCCCCGTATATCTAAACTGACTCTTTAAACATTCAACGACTTCCACTTCCTTCCTCTTCGCAGTAACTTCTGAATTACCTGTTCTGAACAAAGCAACAGACAAAATTGTGTAACTTATCGATCTCTCTCTTGCTCCACGAATGCCTAATTTTATCCTAGTTAAGTCCTGAATCCCCATAAAATCAGCAATAATGCCTGCAGACTTTATATTGCCTTCCCGTAAAGAGCTTTTTATAGCAATTTCAGCATCTCGTTCATCAAGTCTTCCAGAAGCGATCTTCTTTATTACTATTTGATCCAATCCTACCTTTCCCACACTTCCAGCAGTCTTTCCATCATTACCGGATATTTCTGTTTTATCAGTAACAGCCATTCTATCATATATCTTTTAAAAATTTTGATATATAAATCATGCATATTCCGAACGAAGGAATCTCCAGCGGAATCCGTGCGAAAAACTCACAAATAAAATTCTAACTCAAAAAATCTTACAAAGAACAATCAACTTAATTTCTATAAAAGACAGGAAAGATTGGGAAAAATTACAATTTTACTCATACAGCAAAGCCGGTATCCATAACTCCCTCTTTACTAGCTGTATGGGGACCAGTCAACACAGCACCAAAATGAAAAGTATTATAAATCAGATTGTACACTAATATTTCTACAGTTAAGAATTGTTTCAGACCACCTAGGTGGTAATGTGCAAACTCAGATAGGCTTTTTGACAAGGCTGAATCTGAATGCTCTTTTTTTTTCAACACGTGATTCTCTAAAAACTATTTTTTCAAGACTCCCTTCATTTTTCTTCATCTCTTTCTCATCATATAAGCAAATCACGATTAACTTAAAATTGGTAATTCCTTGGATACAATAGTCCTAACTTGTATGGATCCCAGACTGAACGAATATCTGGACAAAAAATATTATAGCGAAGAGGCAAAGAAATTATATGGTGAAGTTGAGATCTGGAGAAATGCTTCAGGAAGGCTCCCTCCGGCAGAAGAGCTTATACTAAGTGGCGCCAAAAGAATAATACTATCTCCACATACCGATTGCAAGGCAAAGGAACACATGTATAAGACTCTTATTGAAGACTTAAAGAAATTCCATGCCGAATCAATAAAAGAAGATGAGCATAAATATGAAGATGAAATAGTCGATCAGGCATTGCATCTTGTCGGCGTACACTCATTTGCAACGAGAGAAGAATTTGATGACCTTGTAAATTCAGAGGAAGCGACCTTCCTCAAAGAGAAACTAGCTAAGAACCAAATAGAGGTAAAGCTTGATGTCATAGATATCTCAAAGTTAAATATACTGAAACATGATGAAAGCCACGCTATAGAAGACAACAGACGTCTTGTAATATCAAGCGCAACAAATTCAAAATCTAGTGAAATAGCCTCAAAGGCAAAAGCAGACCTTAAATCCTGCTACATAATACAAGGTCCATACCTCAAGGACCTAAATCCGGATATAAATCTTGCCATAAGTCTGGGCATAAAAAGAATGAATATAATAAACGAGGAGGGCCACCCATTCAAATAATTAATATTTTTAGATGATAATTTGGTAGACTTAGTTAAACCTAAAATAGTTGTATCATGCATGGACTACAGGATAAATCCAATACTAGAAGGCCTATTCTCAAATTTCCCAGAAATACAAACCATTAGAACTGCAGGAGGCAGGCTTAATCGTTCACTTCTGGAAGAGATAAACTCACTAGATCCCAGGGAGGTAGTATGGATGCCACACACTGACTGTGGAGCGTTGAAATTTGCACACTCACAGATCAACGGGCAGAGCATCTTCCCAATGCATCCTATAACCAAGCAAACTGCAGGAATACTTAAAAGCGCATTGAGGGATCATACTGACGATACAAGAAGAACCAATCTTGACCATTTTGTTTCAACATTAGTAAGCCAAGGGGAAATAAGGCTTAGAGAAAGATTCCAACATTCTAACTTCTCTGCCGAATTGGTGGATGTATCCGGAATGGGAAAGCACGGCCATCTTGAAAACATATTGATAGTATCAGAAGACACAAAGCTTCCTCCATCCATATTAATATCAAATGCAACCAATGCAATGCGAAGAAACTCCGCAGATTTCGATCCGGAACGGAATAAGTTTTACATACTCCAAATGCCTAAGATCTCATTTGCCGATACTGATATAGACCTAGCCAAGAAAGCTCTAGGCATTACTACTATAATACTTCATACAGATACAAAAAAAAGCCAAATCAAACTAAGAGAGTAAACTAAATTCATATACTCACTCAGAAAAATAGTACATGGCTGATGCTAAAGGCTTATTTTTATGTGGGGGACTAGCACGCCGTTAAGCGTACTTGAGAAAAGTGGGATTTGGGTGGGGATAAAATAGAAAACTATTCTCATTAGTCCTCCAATTATCTTTTATTCCTTTCTATTTATAAACCTTTGCTTTTTTATTGGATATTATCCAACACCAATAATCTTGAACCGCTTCCTGCACTCATCTCTATATGCTGGTCTTTTTTTCTGACCGAGATTGACTCAGCCACTATTCTGCTTCCTATCGGTATATTCTCTATGGCACTGCCAAGAAACCTCCAGACGAGAAGTTTCGCATCCCTTTTTCCATCACTTATTATCATAGATCTGGCTTCCTCTGGACTTGCTCTTATACTGCCTATATTTTCTACAATTACAAGTCGTCCTGCTATGTCTATATCTCGTTCAACAATCCCGAGAGAGGAGAAATCTGTCACAGTCTTCCCTCCATCGGCAAGTTTTGCAATGGATGTACTCCCAGAACTTTGAAGTTCATACTCATTGCCGATTCTGTTGATAAAGAGATTCTTAATTTCAACTGTATCTCCCCTCCTTACCGGGATACAATCAACAATATCTGCAGAATCACCCCACAACGTAATGGCAATGCTCTCATTTTTTTCCTCCAATATTATCGACCTTCTGAAAATCCTGTTTCTACCTGTCCCTACACTAAATTTGCCAAGTACTCTCTCTACTTTTCCTTCAATAGATGCGACGCGCCTGCCGTTTATTGCCCCTGACAATATTTCCGATATTCTCAACCCTCTTTCCAAACCGTTTTCGCCTAATTCGGCAAGAAACTCTGCCTTCTTCCTACTTATAAGCCATCCGTGTTCTTTCATAATCCTCTCAATCTTAGCTGAAATCTCATCGGACTCGAGTTCTACCAAAATTCACACCAGCACATCCTTATTTATTATTCTTCTCATTTCAAGAATAATGCAGCTAAATCCCAATCAGTATCAGCCGCCAGAAGAGTAAATACTGGAAAATATAAATACATATATATCCGAATAAAAGTCAATGACAATGGATAAGCGCACAGAGCAGACACTTCAAGGGAAAAAATGCGTAATTGTAAGCATAATGCCAAAGATCTCTAGCTTGGTGTAATTAATGACAGCAAACCTTAACTCGCTCCTGCTTCCTATCATAATACTTGTTCCATATCTATCCATACTTCCCATATTGTTTTTAGATAGGAAGCATTCTTACAGCATATCCATAGTGGCATCAGCAATATCTCTTGCTTTGGTCGCTTTGGTCGTATACCTCTCACACGCCGGAGCCACGCTTGCCTTCAGCCTTCCATACATAAGCTATTTCAATATAAATCTGAATTTCGAGATTACAAGCATTAACCTGATTCTTCTGGTAATGACTTCAATAGTATTCTTCGCTTCCTCACTGGTAGGAAGCTACTTTATAAAAGACAATCATAAGAAATACAACCTAATCTTCGCTGTAACTGAAGGATCGTCCCTCGCCCTATTCCTGTCCGGGAATCTCTTTCTCTTCTACGTCTTCTGGGAGCTTGCAGAGATATCTGTTTTTTTCATGATATTCATGTTCGGCGGCGAAGGAAGGCGGAAAGCAGCAATAAAATTTATAGTATATTCACTTGTTTCAAGTCTCATGCTCCTTATTGCAATAATACTGCTATACCTCCACGTTACTCCCCATACTTTTGACATCTTCTCGATAATAAAATATGCGCCAACAATTCCAGTAACGTATCAGCTCATAATAATGGCAATGCTTGTAATCTCGTTTTTAATAAAGATGCCGGTATTTCCACTGCACAACTGGCTTCCTGAGGCGCATACAGAAGCCCCTACAACAGGCAGCATGATTCTCGCAGGCGTTCTCCTGAAATTCGGAGGATATGGATTGATACTCATGTTTATGATCTTGCCTGTAGCCTTGCACTATACAAAATATCTTGCGATCCTTTTCGGATTCTCTGCAATATATGCAGGAATAGCTGCGCTCCGCCAGAAGAATCTCAAACGGGCAATAGCATATACCAGCATAACGGACATGGGCATAGTGGGCATCGGAGCTGCAGCATACAGCATACTTGGAAATAATGGAGCATTATATGCAATGCTGAGCCATGGCATAGTCATCTCTCTCCTATTCCTGATAGCCGGAACAATAGCCGAGCTTTATGGCACCCTCCAGATAGACAGGATAAAAGGGGTTATGAAGAATTTCCCCGGTATTACCTACCTGTTTATCTTCGGAGCTATAGCATTGGTAGGAATCCCTCTCACCACTGGATTCATAGGGGACCTTCTTATCTTCCTTGCATCTGTAAACTCGTTTGGAATATTAGGGACAATTCCACTCCTGGGAGTGCTCCTAATAGGTTTCCTCTTATTCTGGCTTTTCGAACGTGTCTTCACATCAAGCCCAGAAACTAACATCGGTTATCACATAGATAAAATAGTAATTGCAGGAGCCATAATCTTGGCAGTTTCATCAGTATTCTTGGGTCTGTTCCCATATCTGCTTATCTGACCAATCCTAAAAAAACAGACCAATTCAGGAAAACCATTATCCCTCTCA
>JAKBRL010000026.1 GCA_021845465.1 Microcaldota archaeon | reverse complement strand
CTTATCCATAAATACTGATGCTATTCAAAAGAATAAATAACCGAGCCAATCTTCTCTTCAACGCTGGCTGTCTCTATTGCTCTTGTATATCTCCATGTACCCGCTTCCCTGGCCTGTGTTTACTACCAACCTATCGGATTTTACCTCAGAACCTCCCATTGTATATGTCATGTATCCATACACAGGCACATCGCCTATGCCCTGTACATTTACACTTGGCATTACTATCCTTACATAAGCTTCAACAGTTTCCGGTTTCGGGTCACGTCGCACATCAGTAATTGGTTTTTCACGTTTTTGATGAACCTGAGCATCCCTGTGTACCTCCCGCAGGCTTCCAAACTTATCATCACTCTTATGTGCTTCTTCCTCATCTTCCCGCTTAAGAAGCACAAGGGGCAATGTCCTTTCTATTGCTATACGTCTGCGTTCCGGCGTTACTGCAATTACAGACACATGTACACCAATCAATAATTCCCTGTTTTGATATTTATACTTGATTATTGAAAAAGAGTCTCTTCCTGAAATTTAGCATGCAAATAATCGGGAAGATCCCGATTCATAAAAACCCACTCCAGATATAATTCAAACATCTTCCAAAAAATCAATGAAGACAAAGCCACAGGGAGAATAACCTCAATTTCATAATCAGAATAGCTCTTTATTGGATCAATTATACGATCTAGGATCATTTCCAGATTTCACGATAAGGATAAAAATACGCTGATTCATATCTATTCTAAGGTGCTTCTTTGGGCAAAAAATTATATCTTATAGGTATTGATGCCGCTCCATTATGGCTGATAAAAAAATTCAGCCAGGAAAAAAATATGGCATCATTCAATAAGATGATAAAGGAGAGCAACCTTATAGAAATGGAATCTACACTGCCGCCTATGACAGGCGCCGCATGGCCAACCATATATACTGGTCTAAATCCCGGGAAGCACGGAGTACCGGATTTTTTCGTAATGAAAAATGACTATACTCCCGACCTTGTTTATTACGACTCCTCAAAAAATCCTCCTTTCTGGAAGGACATTGCGCTATCCGGCAAAAGATGCCTTGTAATAACTCCAGCCACTGACATAACACTTCCAGAGTATCCCAACGTTGACATGATAACAGGTTTTCCGCTTAAGGCCAGAACAAACAATAATCGTCTAGAGGCACTCATGAAGAAGTATGACTTCTATGGCGAACCTGACGTTGAAAAGGAGATGAAAAGCGGCAAGATGACAGAAAAGGAAGGATCTATGCACTTTCTAAAAAGCACAGAAGCAAGAACAAAGCTCGCAATCGAAGCTATGAAAGGAGAAAATTACGACTTCGTTTATGTCTGCTATACTGAGACTGACAGGCTCCAGCATTTTGTACTGAATAAAAAAAACATGGACGAATATCTTCTCCCAATATACCAGTCAATAGGCAGATATCTTGACCATGTTATGCGTCTTGCTGATAAGGAAAAAGGGGCAGTAATGATAGTATCGGATCATGGAGCCCAACCGATAAAATACAAATTTCTTATAAACTCCTGGATGATAAAAAACGGATATGCAAAGCTGAAAGGGAGCATTATGGAAAAAATAACCGATACCTCCAAAAGTTCCGAAGCCACCGAATCCGATTCAGGATATGGTATAAGGGACAAATTATTAAAATCGAGATTAAGAAATGTTTATGACAGGCTTCCTCACAGCATGAAAGGAATCGTATCGAAATCCGCAGGAAGGATCCTACCTGCGTCAAACGCCGGAAGATATACCCGTATACATCTGTTTGATTACGATATGGAAAACACCAAGGCATTTGCCGCCATATCCAACATAAATGTAGCTACAATATGGATAAATGACAAAAGATTCAGAAAAGGAAGCGTCAGCCCTTCTGAAAAGGATAAACTCAAGCGTGAAATATCAAAAAAACTTCTTTCGCTTAAGGACAAGGAAGGCAAAAAATTGATATACAAAATATATGACGGCAGCGCATACTACGGAAAAACAAGCCTCTTCATACCGCCAGATCTATTTGTAGAAGCCATGCCTGGCTATATGATAGACATATTCAATTTCTCTTCAAATTCGCTCTTCATGGAACCCGAACCTCCAAAGAGGGGAGACCATACCAAAATGGGCATATATGGGTTTTATCCATGGAAGAACGAAGACAAGACTAATATATTCAAGATAAATGACGTATACCAGACAGTTCTCGACTACTATGGCATAAAGAAAAAGAAGAGATAAACCCTATATCCTCTCCACAATTTCCCTATACTTCCGCAAGCTTTTCTCAAGAGCAAACTCAGAAGAAAATTTCAGAGAATTCTCTGCAAGCTTTTTCCTAAATCCGGAATCAAGGTAGAGCCTTCCAAACTCAGAGCAAAAACTCCTGATACTCCCATATTCATAAATAAGGCCGTTGTAGCCGTCTTCAACAAGGCTCTTCAACGGTTTTTTCGATAATACTGTATTATTATATTGATTTATCAAAAGAGGAAGCCCACATGCCATAGCCTCAACAAAAGTGCCTGCCATCCCTTCCCATTCGGAAACAGAAACGAAGAAGAGCGCCTCATTGTACAGTCTGATCAAATCTCCTTCCGGAGCGAACTTAATAAATTCTATGTTTTTTGATAAACCCAAAGACTCTGAGAGCCCAGTATATCTCTCTTCATCAGGACCTCCTCCAACTATTCTCAATATTCTACAATCCTTCAGACCTGGATTCTCTTTTATAAATTCTGAAATTCCTTTTATAAGAAAGCTTACCTTTTTCTGCCGTTCATCAAGCCTACCCACATATATTGCACATTTTTCCTTTCTTAAGCCTCTCTCTACTCCAAACCTTTTTGAGTACCAGTTAGGTATAAAAACTATCTTTGTATTTCTTGCAAAAAACATCCTCGCAAGCTCCTCCTGTTCTGCAGTCAATGCGACATAATATCCGAGCCACCTTCTCATTCTACGCATCAGATAATATCTAACTATCATCTTGGGAAGAAGCCTTTTTATTCCGGCGTTCTTAAAATTATTCAGGAGATTGCCCCTGTCCGTGTATACGAATACAGTCCTTCCAGAATTCCCAAGAAGCCTCTTTTCAACTACTGGTATGTCCCTCACCGAATTAAGCATAACCACATCATAAATACCAGTCCTGAGTTCTTCTTCCCTGACTGTTTTTATTTTTCTGTCGATGGGTGAAAAATCTCCAAAAAGATCAACCCTATATCCCATCTCCCTGAAATATTGGTATGTATCATAAGCTGTCTTTGCCGCTCCTCCAAATACACGGAAAGAGCCCGTATCCATTATTAAGATTCTCTTCATTTCATCATTCTGTAATTATTCCTATACCCGAAAACTTCCTGCCCGTATAAAATACGAATCTGCCTATTTCCGGAGTTCTTTCAAAAGTATCCATGGCTATTTCTCTTGAGAGCTTAAGTTCCACCATTCCTGCATTAAGCGGCTTTATGCTTCCTGACACCACCGATTCTCCTGTTTCCACATCTATCGACCTTTCCACATTCATCTTCCTGCACTCTATCTCCAAACCATTCATCTTTATTGAAGGCCTTCCACCCATCTTCTTTGTCATGAGGAGTATGGCGCGTATGCTGCTTCCAGATCTGCATGCACTCTTTTTTTTCACACCGACCAGTCCTCTTGCATCGATTCCAATCTTTTTATCCAATTCCAATGTGACTGCGTTTCCTCTTCTCGCAGAACCAGTTTCCCTTCCGCTGGTGAACAATCTCAGTACCTTCACTGCCTTCCCTGCCGGAAGCAATATTATCCTATCTCCTTTCTTCATGCTTCCTGAGATTATTTTGCCAAAAACCGATTTCCTTCCTTCATCAAAGAAGCCCTGTATCTGTATTATCAGCTCCCCATCAATATCTTTTTTAGCAGATTTAGAAACCTCTGCTAACATATCCATAAGGCTTTTCCCTTTATACCATCTTATCTTGTCAGAATGCCTTACCAGATTCTCAGCATTATATGCTGATATAGGTACGAAATTTATGTTTATGTTTTTGAAGCCTATCTTATCAAGATAGCTTCCCACGTCCTTCCTTATTTCTTCGAACCTCTCCATGTTATAGTTAACAGCATCAAGTTTGTTCACCGCAACAACAAGTTTCTTTATGCCCAACATCTTCGCCACAAAAATATGCCTTTTGGTCTGGCTTGTTATTCCTTCTTCAGGTTTTGCTGAGATAAGAAGCAATGCAAAATCAGCATAAGAAGCGCCGCTAAGCATATTCTTCATCAATTCCTCATGCCCAGGAACGTCTATGAACTCAAATCCCGTATTCCTGTATTTCACCTGGGCGCGTGTTGTATCTATAGTCATCTCGTTAATGCGCTCTTCTTCAAAGCTATCAAGTATATAACCCGGCTCAAACTGCCTGCCTAATTTTCTGCTGGTTTTTTTAGCCTCTCTTATTCTCTGTTCTGAGACTGAACCTGTTTCCATCAGAAGGCTTCCTATAAGTGTTGATTTTCCATGATCCTTGTTTCCAAGAAGGGTTATTCTGTTTACTATCATTCATTCACCATCTCCGCAGCGATTTTCTTCTCCGAAACCAACTACATATATCCTAGAGACCTAAGTTTTTCCATGACATAAGCCTTTTCCTTGTCCTGATCTCTTCCTGCCCTCTCCTCCTTATCTGTCGTCTCAAGTTCTTTTATTATTTCCTCTATCTTTTCCGCATTAGATTTTATCGGAGTTGTACAGTGGAGACATCCAAGGCTTCTATATCTATATCCATTCCTGGAGAAATAAAGCGGATTAGTAGGCACCTTGTTCCTTCTTACATACTCCCAGATATCTACCTCATTCCAGTCAAGAAGCGGATGTACTCTTATATGCCCATCAGAATCGTCATTTGAAGAATAGTCGTCCCATAACTCAGCTACCTGATTTTTGTAATTCCATTTAAAATTCTTATTTCTGGGGCTGAATACCCTCTCCTTGGCCCGTATTCCATGCTCGTCTCTTCTTATTGAAACTATAAGTGCATCAAACCCATAATCCTTGAGCACCTTTTTAAGTGCCACTGTCTTATTTGCACCGCAACATGCAAATCCTGACATCTCAGGTTTTATCTCGCTCTTTGCGACTATAAGATCTAGTTTCCATTTTTTTGTAAGACTCTCCCTGAATTCATATGTTTCTGGAAAATCAATTCCGTTGTCAATGTGTATAACTGGGAAAGGCACCTTGCCATGGAAGGCCTTTCTGGCCAATGCAAGCATTGTTGTGCTGTCTTTTCCCATGCTCCAGAGAGCGGCAACATTCTTGAAATTTGTTTTTGCCTCCCTTATTATGTATATACTCCGCTCTTCAAGCGATTTTATGTCTTGCTTTATCATAATATTACCCGTTCAATATTAATAGTCCTACCAGGAAAATTGTTGCCCCGTCTATTTTCTTGCCTTCTCTCATAAACACTGGTATCTGTGTGATTGCTTTCCTTCTCTTATCATAAAGCTCCGCATATGATTTTCTAAGATCCTGTGTCTTATTCAGCTTACCTCTCCCAAAAAAAATCCTGTAATAGACCACTTCACTTTTCTTCAATGCACTTCCAAATCTCTTCCAATTCCTTTCACTGGGATCTTTTCTTAAATCCTCAGCAATACCGATTATATCTTTTTCTGCCATTAAAATCACATAGTATATCCAAGTGCCTTGAGCTTTTCCACCACTGCGTTTCTATTCTTATCTTTAAGGTCTTTTGACTCCATCTCCACGAGCGTCTCCCTAAGTATGTATGTAACGCAGTCTGAAACCGAAGAGAATCCAGTGCCTTCTATCTTATCCCTGAGTTTTTTGAAAAGAGGGAGCGGTATTGTTATTGTTGTATACTTTCTCTCTTTTTTATCCATTGATTTCATAAAATCATCATGTATTTTAATGTAAATTAATGTATATTAATGTAAATACATTAATATATAAACCTATGCAGAAACATATTTTTGTAACAGATAGCGCATCTGGTAAGAATATTATACTGATGAATCAAATTCGCTCAAAACCATAATAACTAATATATTGATTATGTGTGATTATGAAGCATGTGCAATAGATGCCCCGGTGAGTACAAGACAGTCATGGAGAACAAATCTCCAATTTTCTCATCATATTCCTCAAGCCAGCATTCGGAAAAAAATCCTGCCACGCTACCGAAAAAGATTCTAACTTCATGCATCTGCCACTGCGATGTTAATATTCAGCATATAGAAGCGCAGAACAACAGGGAATACTGCCCAGTCTGCCATCACTATCTTAGAAAATAACCGCTCCTTGCAAGATTGGCCAAGCGAATCAGAAACCACGCATGCATCGATTCCTGTAAAAAGCGAAATAAAATACAGTATTAATATAGACACGAAATTCCAAGCGTCTAATAAAATAAGAATATCACAATAAGTTTATATTCCATTCCAGACCATAATAACTTTGGATATATCCGTAGGCTAAAACATGAAAATACTGCAGCTTGATGTAAACAAGATAACCTATATGCCTGTAAAAAAAGAAGCCAAGATCTTCGACGATGTTGAAAAAGAGGAGGTATCTATCACCGATACCCTTGTCATACTAACTTCCATAGAAAAAGGAGACACTGTAGAGCTTGCAGACAAAGCAATTGCAGATACTAAGAATTTTCTAGAAAAACTGCAGAGAAAAAGGCTTGTCATATATCCGTATGCTCACCTCAGCAATAATCTCGCAAGCCCAGAAGACGCATATAATCTCCTGAAGTACATGCAGAGCAATACTATCGAAGGCATAGAGGTATTCAGGGCTCCTTTCGGCTGGAGCAAAAAACTTATGCTTGACATAAAAGGGCATCCACTGGCAGAACAGTCCAGATCCTATTCAGATGACAAAGAATCAGAAAAGATATACAAAAAAGTAAAGCCAATCAGCTTTAACACCTCTATAGTTCGCAAAAGCAACTGGTCAGGCCTTCCTGATGCCGATCACCGCACCATAGGGGAACGGATGGATCTGTATAGTTTTCAAGAAGTCTCACCTTCTATGGTATACTGGCATCCTAAAGGGCATACGATCCTACGCGAACTAATCGAATTCATGCGCTCTATGGAAGAAGAAAACGGTTTTCAGGAAATAGGCACTCCTGTAGTGGCAAACACTGCCCTCTGGCATGTAAGCGGCCATTATGAGCACTATCGTGAAAATATGTTTATGTTCAACTCCGAAGCGGAAGAAATGGGTTTAAAGCCCATGAACTGCCCATCAAGCATTCTTATATACAAGTCAAAAAGCTGGAGCTATAAAGATCTCCCATTCAGGACTGCAATATTCGACAAGCTATACCGGAAGGAGGTTTCAGGATCCCTTACCGGACTATTCCGCGTCCAGGAATTTACTCAGGACGACGGCCACATATTCTTAAGGGAAGATCAAATAGAAGAGGAAATAAGCATGGTTCTATTGATGGCAAAAAAAACCTATGCTACATTCGGACTAAAATTCATTGCAAACCTCTCCACAATGCCAGATAGCCACATGGGCGATGAAAACCTATGGGCCAAAGCCACCGATTCGCTTAAAAAAGCCCTGGAAAAAAACGGCCTGGAATACAAAATAAAAGAGAAGGAAGGCGCATTCTATGGGCCAAAAATAGATTTTGACGTAATAGACTCAATCGGAAGATTATGGCAGCTCGGAACTATACAGGTCGATTATCAGCAGCCACTGCGTTTTGACCTGGAATATGCAGCCGAGGACGGAAGACTTGAACGCCCTGTAATGATTCATAAAGCAATATTCGGAAGTCTTGAACGTTTTATAGCAATACTCACAGAACATTATCAGGGGAGATTTCCTACATGGATGGCTCCAACCCAAGTAATGATAATTCCAATATCGGAGCATACCAATCATTATGCAGAGAAAGCATATTCAAAATTAAAGTCGGCAAAGATAAGGGTATCTATAGATTCAAGCGACAAGACAATGGAAAATAAACTGCGCGAGGCAATAATGCAAAAAATTCCATACATGATAATACTCGGGAAGAAGGAAGAGGAAGCTGACACTGTAACAGTTAGATGCAGGGGAGACGGAAAGAACCAGAAGCCTAACCAAAAATTCGGTGTAAACCTTGGCGAATTCGTCAAAAAGCTTGAAGAAGAGATAAGGGAAAAAGAACTGAAACTGCTGTATTGATACCTGGCGCGGCGCATGCAACAAACAAGAATAATAGTAGACAACAGGGAGAGAAATCCGGAACTGTTAGCATTTTTGAACAGAAACGGCGTAGACCTAACCTTTGCCCAACTGCCTATTGGCGATTACATACTTTCCGATAGGATGTGCGCCGAGAGGAAGACAGAAAAGGATTTTGAAAACTCAATAATTGACACAAGACTCTTCGAGCAGGCCAACCGCCTAAGCAATAGTTTTGAGAAGGCAGTAATGATAATAGAAAATGACGGCAGCGAGCGGGTTATGGGAAGGAACATAATCCTGGGCGCAATACTAAAGCTGCATTCGGAATTCGGCATACAGGTTCTATTCTCTTCTTCAGGCGAGGAGACTGCCTATATACTAAACAAGCTTGCAGACAAGGAGCAGCAAAGAGAAGGCAGAGAGCCCAGGCTGGCAGGGCAGAAAAAAGCATCAAGTACCTACCAATGGCAGCTTCTCATCCTTGGCTCGATACCCGGGATCGGACCTACCCTGGCAAAAAGCCTGATAAGACATTTCAAGACACTTAAAAATGTCGCATTGGCAAGCCCTGAAGAGCTTATGGAAGTCGAAAAGATAGGAAGGAAAAAAGCAGATAAGGTCTTTGAGATCCTAAACTCCGAATTCATTCAGAACGAGCCTGTGTCATAGCATATGGTTCATCAATAAACCCGACTGAAGCAACGACTTCCGCAACGCTCTCCGAGAAATCAAGCCTGTACTCCTTTATTATACTGGTGCTTTTTTTCGAAGCTAGTCTCTCGAACTCTTTCCTGTTATCTGTAAACACTATAAACCTTTTATTGTCGTAAGCGCCGCATTCTTTTATTGCTTTATCTATTTTCATAGTACCGGCAACAAAGAGAAGCATCTCCATCGGAAGAGATCTCGCCCGCAACTCCCCTTCCGCCTCTCTTAGTTTTGCATTTATATATGAAGGAATCAGCCTCTTAATTACATCCTCATCATACTTGAGGAGAAGGATGAATCCACTGTTTCTAAAATTCCTAGTCTCCTCAACTATGGAATTTATCTTCTTATCCGAAGTGCAGAGAAATCCGCAAGGCTCTCCCCACTCAATTTTATGCAGAATTACACCTGATTGTAATTATACCCTCGCAAATTTATTCCTTTACCTCAAGTTTGAATGCCCTTCTCTCACTGTTGCTTCTTATAGTAAATAACTCAGGAGGAACTTCATTAAGGCCTATTTCCTCAAAGCCCATCTCCAATAAGAGCTTATTCCCCCTCTCCGTCCTGTTTTTTATTGCTATAAATATGGCCTTATGATTCTTTGATAAAAAATCATCCAATAATCTTCTGGTCATTTTATATGCTATTCCCTGGCCTCTGAAATCCTCAAGCACTACTGCAGAACGCAGTTCAGCCCAACCTGATTCAGGCCAGAGATCAAGTGCTTCATGCCCTACTATCTTTTTGTCTGATACAGCAACAACGGACTTCTTAGACCTTATCCACCTTTTTACTGTATCAGAGCTGACTTTCATGACCGCCCCGGATATCTCATGCTCTCTATTTATCAACTTCACTATCTCTTCTATCTCGCTACTCCTGCCCAGCCTTATCTTTATTTCCATATTATCCTACCGAGATACAAAAATTCAGAATCAAGGCCTTTCATCTTTACCCATCAATGCAACTAAAAGCCTTGATACGGTCTTCATATCCTCTATTCTTATGTATTCATCTTTCGAATGCGGAAATCCTCCCCCTCTAGATATTCCCAAGATGGGATATCCTCTATCCACAAGAATATTTGCTTCTGTAGTGCCTTTAATTGCAGAAACTGAAAATCTTACCCCGGCCCTTTCTGCAGCTCTCTTCGCATAATTCAATATCTTTAGGTTTCCTGAAGCGAACGGGTCCATCAATTCTTCCTTATTTACGGTAAGCTTGTAAGCTGCCCCATATTTTTCGCATATCTTAGCTACTATCTTTTCCATACCTTCAAATCTTCTATCCATGGGACCCTTTTCATATCCTCTAATCTCTCCCTCCATAATCACATAGTCAGGCACTACGTTGGCCTGCCTCCCGCCAGATACCTTTCCTATATTCATAGTTATTCCTGATCCATCTGACCCTAGCTTCAGTATCGATAATATGATTCCTGCTATCTTTATTGCATTTATTCCCTTTTCAGGATCATTTGCGGCGTGAGCCTCTTTCCCATAAATCTCAAGTTTGAAAAGCAGATATCCTCTGGACTTATTAATAAATCCTCCAGCACTCTCTGAACCATCAATCACAAAACCAAAATCTATCCTCTCTTCCAAATTCAGAAATTCCACTCCCATCCTTCCTTTTTCTTCCCTAGTCGAGAAGACCGCTATTATATTATTCCTCTTCTTTTCCTTGGAAATTTTACCCAACGCATCAAGCAGGGGTGCAATACCTGCCTTATTGTCAGCTCCTAAGATTGTCTTTCCGTCGCTCTTTATGATTCCTTTATCTGTTACTGTCTTTATTCTTCTGTCACCTATCTCTACAGTATCCATATGTGCTATAAAAAGAATAGTCTTCCCGCTTCCTTTCAACTTAACAATCAAATTCCCGGAATTACTATCATTAAGCCTTCCGGTTTTGTCAAAATAAGGCTTAATCCCAAGATTCCCAAGGTATTTTTTAATATACTCGGCAACCTCAATCTCGGAACCACTTGGAGAAGGTATCGAAACAAGTTCATAAAAAATCTTTGTAATGTCTTTCAAAATATAACCTATCTTCTGCATTCTTTAGTTATAGTTAACATATACGCTTTCCATTCCTGCTCCCCTCCTATACTTAGCATCTCTTTTGGTATCTCATGCTTCGGAATGATCCCAAATCCCAATGCCTTTAATGTACCGCTTCCTCCGGATTTTCCATTTTTTAGAGAGATTATCCGAACAACATCCTTCTCACTTCTCTGAACTATTTCCTCTATCATCAACCTTTTCATCCAATAATTAATGCCCTGATTTCTATTCTCAGGAGCTACCACTGCAGATCTAAATTCAAATATTTCTGTTATTGGCCATAATGAAACTGCCTGATGTGCCTTTATCTCCCCCTTTCCATTTAATGCAATTATTGAATTGCCTTCATTTACCCATCCAGCTACATCATCTCTCGAAACAGGCAAAACAGCTCCGCTTCTTGCATATTCATCGTTTATAAATCTTACTACCTGGGCTATATCACTACGGTCAGGAA
>JAKBRL010000003.1 GCA_021845465.1 Microcaldota archaeon | reverse complement strand
AAGCGATTCTGGCGGTTCAAATATATTTATCATGAATACATCTACAAACACCATCACCGGATCCATAAACGAGGCTGTAATTAATAGTGTATATCCTTATTCTACTTCAACCGCTTTCAACAAATTCGGCACATATGCATATGAGGCAAATAATGGAAATAGTACATTAAGCATAATAAGTACTTCTACAAATACTATAATTTATACCATATTTTCAGGAGCATTATCTGATCCATTCGGGATTAAGCTCGCACCGTCAGGCGCATATGCTTACGTATCAAATCAAGGATCCTCAAATGTAGTGATTTTAAACATCTCAAGCAACACCATTACTGGTGCACTTCCTGCAGGATTCAACGCCCCACGCGGAATAGTATTCTCTCCTTCAGGAGCATATGTCTACATTGCAAACAATAATGCAGGAATATCTATAATAAACACTTCTACAGGAGCAAACTACAGCTATCTTTCAACAACCTCATTCGGGCTTTCCGTTCCAAATGGCATTACCATCTCATCATCAGGTAAAACAGTATACGTGGCAGACAGTACTAACCTTGTGGTGCTTAACACCGGAATTGAAAGCAGCGAAACAGCATCTCCGGTCTATGTCCAAGTAAATTCTCCTCCTGCACCTTCCACACCATCATCTGCACCCGAGATCTTCAATGTTAAAATAAATGACAGCGTCTCTAACACTTCAACTTCAAATATTCCGGTTGTGACCGCATACCTTCTCTCATCTTCAGGGAAGGTTATTTCCACAAACCAATACATGCAGAACCAGATGCCTGCAATAATCTCAGTAACAAGTCCTGAGTATGTGGTATTCTCATTTGCATGCGGCTTCACTTCAGGAGGCAGGTCATACAACTTTGCGGATAACGTATATGGGGTTGGAATGACCGACAGCTGCGGAAGCAACTACACTCTGATAGGGGGCGGAAGAACAATCATCTACTCGGAAACGGCAAACACCGAAAATGTTACAAAAACCCCCAATGTTACTATTACAGTAACTAAGGAAAAACCCATCCTTGAATTTGTAAAGGAATGCGGAGATTCTCAATATAATGCTTCCCTTCCCAACATATGTACTACAGAAGCTGAAATCTCTACTCTTGGGAATCAGCTTAAAGCCGAACTATACCTAAACAATATCCTTGTAGGCAATACCTCTACAATAATAACTGACAATGTAAGTCTGCCTGGAAACTATACCTTCCACTTTGCAACCCAAGGAAACGGGAATTATACCAATGCAAGCATATCCTACACGTTCGCTATAAGCCCACCAGAAAACATCTCAAAACCTTCACAGAACAAACAGCAACTGCCAAAAGTCCTTTTGATAAATCTCCGCAACCAAGCCTCCACCAACTTAAATAATCTCTCCGTATCAAAGAACATTACAGTCGAAATAAACTCCACCAATGAGAAAGCGCTGATAGGCATATCTTCAGAAAATCAGACAGGCCCATTCTCAATGAAGATAATCAACGCAACAAACATCTCTACACCTCCACCTGCAGGCACGAAGGTAATATCTGCAATTAATATTACCCTGTATTCAAATTCATCCAAAGGCATGACTTTGAATATGACCTTGGGTTATTCCTGCAATGCCGGATTCAAATCTGTCAGCCCATACATACTTGAGAATTCCACTTGGAAGCCAATTCCCAACTATCGCATAAACAATTCCACATGCCAAGTATCTTTTGAGATACCTTCCGATCCGATAGTGGGCCTCCTGGCAGTTCTTCCTTCACACACCGTGAACAATTCAAGCGGGTCGGTTGTCCTATGGGCAATTATTATTGTGATTATAATAATCCTGGTAGTTATCTACCTAAAAAGGCCGCAGCAGAAAGGATTCAAGTAGCAAAAAGGCAAGACAAACCAGATCCGGACCATTTGGCAATGCATATAAATTTGAAGCATCTATCAAATAGATAAGAACGGGCATAGAATGGCAGCAGGAAACATGAAAAACCACGGTAAAAGTTCATCAGACCTCAGTAGCAAAGCCAACCGGGCTTTTGCAAGAATACTCGCATCGGCGAAACCCCACAATGAAAAGATGGGCGAACTGCTTTCAACTGCACTAAAGAATAATATTCCAATGCACAAGCTGGAGTCATACATTGATCCTGAAAGCGCAGCTGCTGCAAGAAGGCATTTCATAGAGCGAACAGCCGGTACGGATTTAAGTGCGATAGGCTCATCAAATCTCGATTATTCCCTAATATCAGGCAAAAATGCAGAAAATGTCATAGGCTATACACAAATGCCACTTGGGATTGCAGGCCCAATACTAATAAAAGGAGAGTATGCAAAAGGCGAATTTTATGTGCCTATGGCTACTACTGAAGGCGCTTTGATAGCCAGTGTGAATAGGGGCATGAAAGCCATAACCTCTTCAGGCGGAGTAAAGACTATAGTAATCAAGAATGCAATGACAAGGGCGCCTGTCTTCGAATTCGATTCAATAGCAGAAGTTTCAGATTTCCTCGCATGGGTAAGAGAAAACCATGAGGCAGTGAAGGCAGCTGCAGAGGCTACCACCTCACACGGCAAACTTATTGATGTAATGCCGTTTGTAATGGGTGCAAATGTCTGGCTCAGGTTCTCATTCGATACCGGAGACGCAATGGGCATGAATATGGTTACAATAGCGAGTGAAGCCGCATGTGAATATATAGAGAGCAATTTTAAGAAGGCAAGGCTAGTCTCAATCAGCGGCAACATGTGTTCAGACAAGAAAAACTCCTCAATAAATCTCCTATTTGGCAGAGGAAAGAGTGTGATCGCAGAGGCCATCCTGGAAGAAGAGACAACACGCGAAATGTTGAAAGCGACTCCTGAAGGCATACATAACCTAAACCTCAAGAAAAACCTTCTGGGAAGTGTAAGGGCAGGAAGCAACAACCTAAACGGGCATGCAGCCAACATGGTGGCGGCTGTCTTTGCAGCTACAGGCCAGGACATAGCACAGGTGGTTGAAAGCAGCAGCTGTTTCACCATCACCGAACTAAAAGGAAGAAAACTCCACATATCCGTCACAATGCCTTCCATAGAGGTAGGCACAGTCGGCGGCGGTTCAGGCCTTCCAACACAAAAAGAGGCACTTTCTATACTGGGCGCATCGGGAAGCGGCAAGACCAAAGGCTCAAACTCGCTGAAGCTTGCCGAAATAATCGCATCGACAGTACTGGCAGGAGAACTCAATCTTCTTGCTGCACAGTTCTCCAGGGAATTGGGCAAGGCCCACAGCAGGTTAGGAAGGAACAAAAGCTAAGCATACTCGATAATCGGCTCCTAGAAAAAATAAAGGCAGCGACTCAAAAAAAGAAGGAGGCAGGTTCCTGCCTCCCTTTCTGGGTGTGTCAGACTACGCCTGACACTATAATACTCCAGGAAAAATATATAAATCTATTACTTAAGTATAATTAAGAGTAGTAAGATATTTATTCTTATACTTAAATATATAATTGCAGAAATGCGAGCCAACGCTATATAAGAACGGCAGGGGCAGGTCATGTCTGTATCTCTTTCTGGGTGAAAACACGGGTAGTGGAAACTATGGGACTGGGAAAAATGAAAAGCTGCGCAAAGAGCTTCTGGTATCGCTTATGGATAGATATAAGGAGATAATATCTACAATAAGCGACTATGAGCGGTCTTGGCCTGAAGCAGAACTTTCTGCAAAGGCAGATATGGTACTAGATTGCATATCTGACCTGCTAAGGCATAGATCCATCAGGGAAGTTACGGCCTCATTGGAGATGTCAGGGATAATCGGACATAAAGAGGCCGCATATTTCTACGGAAAGAAGAAAAAGCAGCAAATCATAAAGGAGGCGCAAGCCTCCTCCAGCCCCCCTACCTGTGTTTTCTCACATATGGTGAATTCACCACAGTGCATAAACCAGCATGCATAAACTGTTCAAGAAACAAGCACGCCTCAATTACCTGCTTGCAATGGCAAGGGATACAATGTCCTCAAAAAAGATGTGGACAGCCTTCCTGTTTATGATCTTGAAACCCATACTTTCAATATTTTTTGCAAGAACTTCCAGATTGCCTAAAGAACTGGCATTAAGTATTATAATCCCTTTATCATCCAAGTGCTCTCTTGCTTCCGAGAGGAATCTTACTGAAACCTCTATTCCAGTAGTTCCGCCGCTCCATGGATTATACTCCATTTCTTCATCCGGTTTTTCATTTCTTAAGTAAGGTGCATTGAATATTATCATACCGAATTTCATACCTTTAGGTATTTTAGAAAAAAGGTCGCTTTTAATGAATCTGGCAACCACATTGAGCTTCTTCCTGTTCAAATCAAAATTCTCCGCAGCAAGCTTCAACGCATTCTCATCAACGTCCAGGAAAATAATATGGCCTTTTTTCATAAAGTTAGCTGCGACCAGGCCCAGGATTCCGGATCCGGTCCCAACATCAATAACATTTGATTTTGCTTCATCCAAGAATGGCAGGCATTCGGCTATCATCTGTGCAGAAAGAAAGGAATCGTCAGAAGGTTTGTAGACACCTTCTTCCGTGCGTATCTCCATGCCCATATACTCCATGTTTATTGTTTGCCAACTGAAATATAATAATCTGACTCCGCTGCAAATAAGCCTTGAAGACATCAAATATGGAATACTTATATATCTGAAAAACAGGATTATATCAGGTGGCAACTGCCATCCATGGTACAATAAATGAAAAAACATAAGCTTGTTGAGTCAAACCGAACCCTGAAAATTGCTTTGGAAGACGTATTAAGGGAGAATGAAAAGATGAGCAAACAGGTAATGCAACTAGAAGAAGAGATAAAAAGGCTCAAAAGAGTCTCAACTACTGACTCTATGACTGAACTAGGAAACAAAATGGCATTCAACGAAATATTCGAATCCGCAATATGTGATTACCTTACATCAGGCAAAAAATTTACCATTGCAATAATAGACCTAAATGACCTTAAGAAAGCAAATGACATCGAGGGGCATGAAAAAGGAGACAATCTAATAAAATCAGCAGCGAGGGTAATGCAACATACTATAAGAAACAATGACTATGCCTTCAGGATAGGTGGAGACGAATTCGCAATAATTCTTACCGGAATAGAAAATGGGCGCCCATTCGAAAGAAGGCTTCATGATCTTGCAGAAAAATCAGGCATAGGCCTCTCAATAGGCTGGTCAAGCACCTCACACCTAAACAAGTCATACATATCTTCAAGCAGTATAAAAGAATTCCTTTTCGGACTTGCAGATTCCAACATGTATAAACAGAAGTCAGCTTTGAAAAAGAAAGCCCTAAAGAGGCAATAATAAAAACCCTCTGATCTATTTTTATCTTTTTCCTGCCAATTCATAATGCTAAAACTATACTCGAGGTAATGAACTGGACGATACGCCGGCATGGATGATTGCAGAGGAGATACTATCCAAGGCAGAACGGATTCTTATGGAATCGGCGCTTGAACTTCTGCGCAGCCAGATAAAATCCGGCACCATAAAGGTCGATGGAAATTTTGCTGCCTCCTCCGAGACAAATGCCGAAGCCGAGCGCGATCTATTCATTATGGAGAAGCTCATCGCAGACGAAGAAAACCTCTATCACAGATATCAAAATCTTGTCTCATCTGTAGAAAGCGGGAAAGAGGCTAATACCCATATAATTGAGCGAATGGAAGAGATAAAGAAATTTCTACTCTCAGTATCACAGATATCCTTGACTGTAGCCAACGCAAAAATATTCCGGAACTGGTTTCCAGATGCAGGCAGTAAAATGTCCATAAAGGATCCTGCAGAGATACTCGATCTAACAGCAGCGCAAAAGCAAGAACGCATATCAGCACTGGAATTCTTTGTGGAAAATAAAAAATTTATTAATTCTGAGATATTTATGCCTGAGGAAACAGAAATATTGAAAAAAGCTTATTCTGCCTTGGAAAAAGAAAACTCCAATAAGGTGCAAAAATGATGAGACTAGGCTATCACGTATCTGCGGCCCAGAGCATAGATCTCGCATTTGACAGGGCATTGGCATTAGGATGCAATACGATGCAGATATTCATAAGCAATCCACGCGGTTGGGAGATAAAAGAAATACCCAAAGAAGCAAAAGAAGCTTTTATTGCCAAATCCAAAACCGGAGAGGTGAGCCCTGTTGTTGCACACATGCCATACCTTCCCAATCTCTCCTCTACTAACGAGTCAACTTATTCAAAATCCATAGAAAATCTAAATAAAACCCTCTCGCTGTGTTCTGAACTGAGCATAAAATACCTTGTTACCCATCTCGGAAGCCATCTCGGAAAAGGGACAGAGATAGGAATCAGGAATGTTGTAAATGCAATCAATAAAGCCAAGATAGGCGATGAGGTAACACTACTTCTTGAAAATACTTCAGGAAGCAAAAACAGCGTAGGCTCGACCCTGGAGGAACTTGCTGCAATACGCGAAGGCTCAGATAAAAAAATAGGCTTCTGCCTTGATACCTGCCATCTCTACGCTGCCGGATATGACATAACCAAAAAGGAGGTATTAGAGGAGATAGACAGAAAACTGGGTTTCAAAGATGTATACCTTTTTCACCTAAACGATTCCAAATTTCAGCTTGGCTCTCATCTTGACCGGCATGAAAATATAGGCAGGGGTTATATAGGCAAGGAGGGATTCTCAAGATTCTTTTCCTACAGAAAAATACTTGCCAAGCCATTCATTATGGAGACCCCTCAAGAATCGAGCGAAGAACTATTACTGGTAAAGCAGTTATCCGGAAATCACTGATTCTAATCAAAAATGTCCCTATTTCAGACTTACGTGACGTCATAAACCGCTTAATGTTTATTATGGTGTATATATGATATTCAAAAAAACAAAATACCCGATAACGATAATCAAAAAACTAGAGCTCAAGCGAATCTATCATGGCGACTATTCAACATGGAAATGGAAAAAACCCATCTTCCAGAAAAGATTCAAGTTGGAGGGCCGAATGAATCCGCATGTTGTAATAATCGGAGAAAGCGGCGGCGGAAAATCGAACGCATCAAGGATAATCATAAAAGAGATCGCAGAGACGGGCGCAGGGCTTCTCATACTTGATCCTAATGGTGATTACCTTGGGCTCGCAGACAAAATAGGCGCAGATGTCTATGATGCCTCCCGCTCCAAGGTAAACTTTCTAGACCTGGACGGTATGGATGAAGAAGAACGCATAGGGGAGACAACATCCATGCTCTCAAAACGATTAAGACTTGGATATGTGCAATCCTCACTGCTGAAAAGATGCATTGGATATACCTACTGGGTAAGCAAGCCTAAAAACAGAATTCCCACCGTATCTGATCTAATGCTGACACTAAAACGCTTTGAGGCAAAAGCAGAAGGCTCAGAATTAAGAACACTATCGCTCCTCACTGAACGCATATCGCTAATAAACTCCAGAAAGCATGGTCGTCCTATAAACATTGGAAAGATAATGGGATCCAGGAGCATATTTCTGCTGGGAAGCATGCATACTGAAGAGGCGCAATCAATATATATGGAAGCCTTGCTTCGCAAGATATACTCATCAATGCTTGGCAGTGGATACAATCGCAAGCCATTCTATATAGTGATAGACGAGGCAAGAAAGATAAGCGGCAGCGTAATTCTAGGAAGGCTCGCGGCCGAAGGCAGAAAGTATGGTCTTGGCATAGTTTGTATATCCCAGAAGGCAGAAGAGATAGACGGGAAGGTCATGAGCAATTCCTCTACTATAATCTCTTTTTACCAAAGGGAGCCTTCAGAATTAAACTACATCTCAAATTATATCTCAGGAGGTTCCGAATCCGGAAGGCTCGTTTCGGTAAAATCCGGAATAAGAAACCTCAGTGTAGGAAAAGCAATAATCCTGGATTCACGTTATACGGATCCAATAATGGTAAAATTTGAGTCTTCCGATATTGAAAATTTCTCTCTGAAGTATTGCATTGAGAACCTGTCTTACAATGCCATTGAAAAAAGACTGCTTATCGGCAATCTTCACGGAATGCAGATCAGCGATATCGATATTCAGAATGCAATATCTAGCCTAATCTCAGAAAAAATACTCTACGAGCATAATGGCTGGTATATATCAAACCCAAGAAATTCCCCAGAGCATGATATCACAGTACATCGCATATCTGAGAGACTCAAGGAATATGGAATATCTAATGAAATATACAACTCTTCATACGGGCCTGATCTAATCATATACTCGAAAGGCAGGCGTATTGCCATAGAATATGAAACCGGAAAGAAAAATATAAGCGATGTCACTCACATGCTGGAGTACAGAAAAAAGAGTTATCCTAAGATAATTCTCACTGTAAATGATCTTCATTACCCCAGATATTCTTCAATGCCTGATATTACAACATTAAGAATTTCAGACTTTTTCATCAGGAATCCAGAAGAATACCTATAAACTTGCAGCATAACCTGCATCCTGCATTCTACATCTTGCGTATGTTGTAAATATGATATTCTTTGACGTGCTTCATTCCGTTGTCATATAAAAACTCCATGTCTGCACCTTTTCCTTCAAAAAGCAAAGGCAGCCAATATCTGTCATCTTCCCACATCTTATCTAATGGAAGCTTATCCTTGCTGAACCATCTTACTTCTCCTTCCTCCCCTCCCACTGCCTTTCCAGAGACTCCTGTTACCAAAAATACATGTCCTATTCCAAGAATCTCTTTTTTTGAACCTTTATAGAATCTCACATTTCCAAACTTCTTCATTTTGGTCACAGTAAGCTCCGACTCCTCTTTCACCTCTCTTATTAAGCCCTCTTCAGGAGTCTCCCCATCCTCAATCTTGCCTCCCAAGCCATTCCATTTGTTCTTGCTTATGTTCCTCCTGCCAAATTTAAGCAGAACCTTATTGCCTTTAGTTATCATGCATAATGTCCATTTCTGCATAGTATCCATAATATAACTTTACTTAAATTCATATATTCTTCAATTATTCTGCTTCATACACTATTTCATTTTTTTTATCATTATCTTATCCTTCTGATTTTTGCCGCATTCAAACAAATTCTTATTGAAACCGGATCACAGATAAACATTAAAACAGAGAGCTGCAATAATAACTTATGGAATTTTTAAAATTAGGAAATACAGGAGAAAAAGTTCCTGTTATAGGAATGGGGACATGGAAGTTAAGACAGGACGGAATATCCGCACTTAGAACAGGCATATCACTAGGCTCAAACTTCATAGATACGGCAGAGATGTACCAGACAGAAAAGTTTGTTGCGGAGATATTGAAGGAGGGCCGTGACAATGTATTCCTTGCTACAAAGGTATCACCGCACCATCTGAGGTATGACGATGTGATAAAAGCATGCAATAGCAGTTTAAACACGCTAGGCATAAAAACCATAGATTTATATCAGATACACTGGCCCAATCCCTCCATTCCCATATCTGAAACGGTCAGGGCGATGGAAAAGCTGGTGTCAGAAGGCAAGATAAGGCATATAGGTGTAAGCAATTTCTCAGTAAAAGAGCTCAAGGAAGCCCAGGAAGCGATGAAATCAGAGGAAATAGTCTCAAACCAGATAGAATACAGCGTTACTGAAAGAGACCCAGAGTCAAGCGGAATGTCGGCATACTGCCTATCTGAAAAAATAACAGTCATAGCATATAGTCCATTAGGCAGCGGAAGCATACTTTCAAGCAATAACAAAAAGATTCACGAGAAGCTCAATGCGATAGGCTCAGAATATGGAAAGAGCGCAGCACAAGTCGCATTGAACTGGATCATATCAAAAGGAAATATCGTGGCAATTCCAAAAGCCAACAGTCCGGACCACATGAAGGAGAACATAGCGGCATCCGGCTGGAAACTCAAACCCGAAGACATCAGCGAGATAAACTCTTTTTTATAAAAGGCCGGTTTCATAGGAAGCTGGCCCGTCATATAATAAAAAAGACATCCGGAATCTGGTCCGGGCGCTTGACAGAGCACTACCGCTCAAAAACATAAACATTCCAGGCATTGAGAGGCAAAGCATAGCAGAGTGCGATGCTAACCTAAACTTACTAATATAAAAATTTTGCTTTACAAACTAAATTGTAATCCATGGCGTTATCGCAAAAACTAATTGTATACATATTCCTAATAGCTTTCATATTTGCTGTGGGGATATCCGGCACATACCTTATAGGACACTATGAAAAGGGTTTCAATGTGCCTATAAACTCAGGATTGACAGCAGCATACTACACCACTGTAACTCTATCCACTGTAGGCTACGGTGACATAGTTCCAGTCTCAAATACTGCAAGGATATTTACAATAATTCTCATTATAACCGGAATAGGTATATTTCTAGGAGCTCTGACCTCTATAACCAGCGAACTTGTAAATACAAGAGTGGAATACCTCACCGGAAAGATAAACTCGTTCGAAAAAAGGCTTCTTAGAAAGCATGTCATACTTGTGGGACTAGACTACATAAATGTAAGGCTGGCAGAAAAACTTAAGGAAAAAAATGCCAAATTCATAGTCTTAAGCTCGGACATCAATCTGGTAAAGCAGCTCAGGGATCAGAAAGGCTACCGGGCATTCGTTGTGGACGAGACAGATGAAAATGCAATGTCGCAATTCGAGTTCAAGCATGCGAAATCCATAATAATAGACATGAATGACAAATCCAAAATGGTCTATGCGCTTCTGGTAATAAGAAACATAGCAGAAAATTCCAGAATTGTCGCAATAGCAAGAACCCATGAAGACGAAACAAGGATAAGGGGAATGAAGCTCGGAATAGGGGTAATAAGCCCTGCAGAAATGGCATCAAACCTCCTCTCCCAAAAGATTGAAGAATTGTGAAGAGGTTCAACAGCTAGGGCCTTTCCTATGAAAGCAAAAATACTCAAGATAAACCGATCTAAACCTGACCTGTCTAAAATACATACTGCTGCAAACGCAATCAGAAAAGGGAACTTGGTGGTATTTCCAACTGAAACAGTATATGGGATAGGTGCAGATGCGACTAACGCATCAGCATGCAGGAGGATATTCAAGGCAAAAAATAGGCCTTCAGACAACCCCCTGATAGTCCACGTCTCGGACATAAAAATGGCAGTGGAGATAGCAATCATACCAAAGAAATACTATAAAACCATAGACGGGATATGGCCTGCTCCTATAACCTTTATAATGAAAGCAAAAAAGACACTGCCCAGCGTAGTGACTTCCGGTCTCAGTACAGTGGCAGTGAGAATGCCTGCAGACAGTATAGCAATAAGCCTCATACGTGAAAGTGGCGCTCCTATAGCAGCGCCAAGCGCCAACATATCAAAAAAGCCCTCATCGACTTCAGGAAAGCATGCTATAGACTACTTCAAAAAATCAGTCGATGTCATACTCGATGCAGGGCCTTCCAAATTCGGGATAGAGTCAACCGTATTGGATCTGCTTACATTCACTCTGCTAAGGCCCGGCGCATTCACTACTGATGAAATAACAAAGGCATTTGGAAGGAGGCCGAAGCTATTAAAAGAAACCGAAGGAGTATCCAGCAATAAAAAACCAATAAGCCCCGGAATGAAATACAAACACTATTCTCCCGATACCAGAGTACTACTTTTCGAAGGCGATACAAAAAAACTGCGCAGTATTCTCATCAAATACAAAAAAAGGTTTGTTTTCATAGGCTCAAAAGAGACAGCATCAAAGCTCTCAGGCATATCCAAAAAAAATATAATATTAGGCAGGAAAAGTGACAGGAAATCGATAGCAAGGAATCTATTCAGGAGCCTCATAGAATTAGATTCACTTGGAGCTGAGTTCTGCATAACAGAGAGCTTCAGCGAAAAGGATTACGGACTCGCCATAATGAACAGGCTAAAAAAAGCATCAGGACATAAGTATTTCAGGACAGCAGGAGAGCTTGAAAATTATCTTGGCTAAGCGATAAATAAGATCGCTAAACTCATTCCAAAAGCCAGAGCGGAATAAGAGCAGCCATCCAAGCCAGGATATCAGCCCAGATAATATCTAACTAAATATGTATCTGCCAAGATTTATATATCAAGTACCTCAGATATGATGTGAAGGTGGAAGTATATGAATAATATTGATAATATGGATAATATAAATGACAATATAAAGAGCTATAAAAATCTGGTTTCTGCCAAAGCGGCAAAATCCGGAAGTGGAATGGCTATAAAGGTTTTTGCCTTGATGGCTATCATGGCTATACAATTTCTAGTACTTCCAATAACCGCATCTACGACAGGCACAGGCAGCCTTTCATTTACAACGGCGCAACATCCAACCATTACTATATCGGTACAGAATTATACTGACATACAAGGCCACAGCGATATCCTTACTGCAACCACAAGTTACTCTAATGACCAGCTTAGTCTTTTTATAGCTAGCCATGTATCAAAATTCGGGACAGGCTCATTAACATTTAATCTCTCAGTGCTGCCTATAGGCACATACTCGGTAGTAGCATGCGACAAGCAGGCAGAGTTCTGCTCGCCTACGGAAACTGTTATAATAAAAGGAGCTCCAGCACCTGCCCCTCCACCGCAGAGCCAGACATCAGCATCGAGCAGCTCCACTCCAAACAGCTCAACCTCCAGCACTGCAACCACCTCAACTACGAAGACTACATCAACATCCCAATCTACGCAGCCTCAGGCTTCAAGCAGCGGAACGTCAAATACCCTATCTAAAAACACTACAGTCACAACGATACCTGTAAGCACATATCAGAATAACAACGCTACAGCCAACACCATAACAAGCAATACTATCTCTACCAATGCCACAACCAACACTACAACCGCGACATCCGCAACAAACCAGACGAAGGCCAGCAACTCATCAACCACAGTTACGGCTCAGAACACTTCCACCGCAACGGCAACAACCAATGCATCTTCACAACAGAGTGGAAACACTACAACAACAAGCTTTAGTGGGGGCATCTCTTTAGGAACCATACTGCCTGTACTTCTGGGCATTGCAATAGCAATAGCCTTGGGCTATACTGTAATAAATAGCAGGAAGAAGGGAGTCCAGGGTGCTGCATAAGCACCCCCAGGCCTCTTAAAAGAGGCCTCTCCGGATTTCTCCTGAAGTCTTGATCATAAGCACCTCTGACATTCCTACTATATTGTTACCAAATCCTCATAATCCGAGGTATAATTGAAGCACAATTTAGAATAGCCTGTCACTCTCCTAGTCTGTGGCATCTGCTTTTTACCACTTCAATACCTTCACAAAAACATAATATAAAAAAGCCTACTTGCATCTTATCTGATGTTTGACAATGTCCTTCTGACATGAAATAACAATGCCAGAAATCCTGCAGCTATAAGTATCAGAGGGAAGATCCCGATCCCAATGCCCGAGAGTGAGAGGTAGAGTCCTGATGCTATCCCCATAAACCCGAAAAGCAGCGGCATTGCAGGCAGCGGCCTCCTATATCTCCTTAGCATATACATGGTAAAAGATACTCCTAATATCGCACTGATTCCCACAATTGCGGCGAGGTAGTAATCAGAAAGGAACGAATATGCACTTACCATTGCTGTAAGTGGCAGTGCTATATCCCCTTCCCCAAGAGAGACATGTGAGATTATGGGAATCTTTCCCTCTGAGAGCATCTTTGCAAAACGCGGATTTTTGTACTCCCCAGTTTTTCTTATAATCTTCAAGTAGGATTTCCTGTCTTCAGGTGAGAGCATGCTTGAAGGAACAGCCTCTACTTCAGAGACACTCATAAGGAAAGCGGCATCATTTTCTACAAAAAAACTAGCAAGCCTTTTCATATCTTCCGTTTTAAACACAGCCACATAATCATATACTGCAAATAACATGATTCCTATCATGACATACTCGAAGCTGAAGCTGAAGCCTAAAAGTATTCCTATTCCGATGCTTGACGTTATGGTGGCAATATCCTTTGTGCTCTTATATCCCTCCTTTGCAAGAGCTATGGCCAATGCGATTATAAGGGAAGCGGAAAAAAGCAGATATTCGGGAATCTGGTTCCTGAACACAATTATCAGAAGCAGCAAGACAAGGAAGAAGGATGTTACGGTGATGACTATTGCCTCAAGCAATCTGAATAAGGATCTGCCCCTATACCTGAGATGCCTTCTTACTACAAGCACAGCGACTATCAGCAACAGAAGAAGATCAACCGAATAAGAGAACCCTAAAAAATACGGGCTGGATAAACTGCTATACATGAAAGAAAGGCTTGATGTCTTTATTGCCTCATGGGCTACAAGGAATCCTATTGCCATCGTTATTGCAAATAGTCCTATTATTTCAGAGATGCTCCTCATGCCCAAATATCTTGGCAATTAAAAACCTGAATATATCTTCCAGTCTTTAACTTATATACGTTTTCCTACAATAGATAAAACGTGTTCAGATGGATGCTGAGATAGGAATAATAGGGGGTTCGGGATTCTATTCTCTGCTGGAGTCGCCCGAGTCTATTGAGGTAGATACCCGATATGGAAAACCGAGCGACAGGATCTCCATAGGCAGGCTTGGAAGCTTTAAGGTGGCATTTCTTCCAAGACACGGGGGCAGGCATACTCTTCCTCCGCATAGGGTGCCATACAAAGCCAACATCGATGCGCTATCACAACTTGGGGTAGAGAGGATAATATCTACTGCATCAGTAGGCTCTCTCAAAAAAGAGTTCAAGCCGGGCGATTTCGTTCTTTTTGACCAGTTCTTCAACATGACACACGGAAGGCAAGATACATTTTATGATGAGGATAAGGTTGCACATGTTGGCATGGCCGATCCGTACTGCAGCGAAATGCGTGAGATCGCCTCAGATACACTCAGGGAGTTGGGGATAAGCTACCATAAAAATGGAACCACTGTAGTGGTAAACGGCCCCAGATTTTCATCAAAGGCAGAATCAAGATTCTTCAGCAGGCAGGGATTCGAGACCATAAACATGACGCAGTATCCCGAAGTGGCGCTTGCACGCGAGAAAAGCCTATGTTATCTTGGAATAGGCATAATCACTGATTATGATGTGGGCTTGGAAGGAGAGGAAGGAATCCTACCCGTAAGTGCCGATGAGATAATATCTGTCTTCGGAAAGAATGTATCCAAGGCCAAAAGCCTTATAAGTGAGATACTGCCAAAATTGAGCTCTGAACGCAAATGCAAATGCAAAGACTCCTTAGAGGGCGCATTCATAAGCCACTGAATCCGTGAAGGCGTCAATACGCAGAGATGTTAAGGTATCTAGCAAAAACATATGCTTATAAATATTCTTACCCAATAAATAGGATACGAAAAGGTCTTAGGCTAGACTTCTTCATAAAATCAATAGCTTGAGTGTCATAATGGCAAGAATGCATACTGGGAAACACGGAAAATCAAAATCAAGGAAACCTGTAGTAGAAATAGGCAAAGTTCCCGAAGATCTTAAAATTTCAAAAGATGAGATAGAGAAGCTCATAGAAAGCTACTCAAAGCAAGGCCTAGGCCCTGAAATAATAGGCCAATACCTGAAGGACAAGCATGGCGTTCCATATGTAAGGCAGGTAATGGGAAAGAGGCTCGTCCAGATAATGGATGAGAAAGGATTATCAAGAGAGCTTCCTTCAGACATGATAAATCTCATGCGCAAAGCTGTAGGACTTAGAAAGCATCTCGCATCAAACAAGCAGGATCTGCATAACCGGCTGAGGCTTACAAGGACAGAATCTAAGATCTGGAGACTTAGCAAATACTACAAGAGCAAAGGCACGCTTCCAAAATCATGGAAATATAATCCAGAACAGGCAGCACTCATCATAAAAGGCTGATACTTATGGCAACAACAAAAGGAATGGAGAAATGGAAAGAGAAGAAGTGGTTTGATGTATATCCACCCGCACTTCTCGGTACAAATGTCATAGGGGAGATGCCTGCAGACGATGACAACAGGATGATGGGAAGAATAATAAAGTCAAGCATGTCTTGGATAACAAGTAAAATGGAGCACTCATTCATGATAGTAGGCCTCAAGGTAATAAGCGTAAATGGGAATTCAGCGCAGACAGAGCTCCAATACTTGGAGCAGACATACAGCTACCTGCACTCGCTTGTAAAGAGGCATAGCAGCGCAATTTATACTGTGGACAAGCTCAAGGATAGTTCAGGAAAGCCCATAGTGCTGAAACTCCTTGTCATAACAAGAAACAAGATAACAACAACAAAAAGAAAGGCCATAAGGCAGAAGATATCCGAGCTCTCAAAAGAGATAGTATCCAAAAAAGAGGGATCCGAAGTAGTCAAGGACATAATAGATGGCAACTTTCAAAAGGAATGCATAAAGAATGTCAATAACATAGCAGACATATCCAAACTTGAGATAAAGAAGATTGAGCTTGTCTGAATTCTTTTTTTTGGCAAGAATCTTAATAAGCAGCCGCCCGAAGTTCCCTTTCAAGGTCATCCGAGACAGTCTTTGAAATATTTTTCTTCTCTTCTTTTCTCGGCGCCGATTTTTTCAGAAGGGAAGCAAGTACCACTGCATTATTTCTTTTATTGTCCTTAGCTGTATATATCAATGTAACATCCTCCACGGCTATCCTTTCCCTAAGGTTCTTCAATGCTGAATTATTCTGAAGTTCCTTGATATATTTTATTTTAAATTCTTGCCATCTCTTCGGATCATGGTTAAACCACTTTCTAAGCTCTTCACTTGGGGCAATATCCTTAAGCCATATGTCTATGCTGGAGGTGCTTCTTCTAACCCCTCTAGGCCACAATCTATCAACAAGTATCCTCTTCCCATCGGTTATGCTCGCCTTATCATATATTCTCTTAATTCCTAGTAACACGCTTTCGCCATATCTATAAAAAAGATATAGTTTAAAAAGGCTACCTATAATTTGCTGCAAGCCTCTGCCCGTTTTCCACAGAGCCGTTTAATCCAAATCCGCACTGCTGCTCCTATTCCATAATCTCTCAGAGGTCTGGCTGCGTATGCGCCCTGCGATCTCCTTGCCAAAAAGCCTCTCCAACTTTTCAGCAGATCCCGGTTTTTCTATATCGCTGACCTTCCCGATCCCGGCATTATACATCATTCTTGCCCTGACTCTTCCTACCTGCTCAAGCCTTACAAGATCGAGAAGCTCCTTCTTTATTCCATATCTGAGCCTTACCCTCAATTCAAGGATTCCCTTCTGCTTCTCTTTCATAAGCCTGGCAAGCTCCATGGCCGAGTAGGCTATCCAATTCGCATTCGAGAGCTTGGTATAGAGCGAGCCTGGAGTCTCCCCATATTTGCTAAATATCTCAGCCTCGCTCTTCTCAGATATCCAATCCCTCAGCATAAGAGCCGTGCTGAATGGCTTCTCAGGATCATAATAAGAGTTTATGTCACCATGCATCTTCACCATACCATAATACTTGTGCAGCTCCAGCTCTGCCTCTTCTGTAACTCTGGAATAAGGCCTCATCTCTATATTGTTGGTTATCATGAATAAGCCTGAGATCTCATCGTCTATCTTTGGTATTGTATCGATTATCCACTTTGCAGATACCGGATCTATATAAAGCTCGCTTACCCTGCTTCCTATTCTTGTAGGCAGGTATCCTTCCTCTGTTTTTCTTATAAATCCCCAATCCTCTAACTCTGCCAGTATCTCATCCACTATCTCGGCTATGCCTATCCTGTCCGAATACTGGATTCCATAAAATGTTTTTGAAAGGAAATCCAGAATATCTGCCTTCTTTCCAAGGAAACCGGATGCCACAAATGCCAATACGTGTGTTCTCAAGACAGGCAGGACCCCAAGCTTAGATATGATATTCTCGGGCTTTGCGTTGATATAATTGGAATCTATATGACCTACCTCCATCTCGCTTTTTGCAACTATCAAGGCCCTTCCCTCACTGTCGTAACTGGGCCTTCCTGCCCTTCCAAACAGCTGGAGTATCTCGTTGACGCTTATCCTCCGCATCCCTTCACTGCCGCTGTATCTTGTCGTATCTTTGACAAGAACAGTATGTGCGGGAAGGTTGACCCCGTATCCCAGAGTAGTTGTGGCTGATATCGTCTTGATGAATCCTTTTCTGAAGCCCTCTTCCACCGCTATTCTCTGCTCGTTAACAAGGCCGCTGTGATGGAAGGCAGCTCCCTTCTTCACCAGCTTTGCGAGCTTTTCACATTGGGGAGTAGGCCTGTCTACCGCCTTCAATATCCTCTCTGAAATATCCTCAAGCTCCTTTTTCTCATCTATAGCAAGATATCTTTCAGTAACAGATGAAAGCTTTGCGGCTCCAGACTCAGCATTCCTTCTCGAGGAATAAAAAACTATCAACTGTTTCTTCTTGTCAAGAGTGTCTTCAGCCACGCGCACATCTGCCATCTTGCTCGATCCGGAAAGAAGAGACTCTTTTCCTTCGTGCAGAATCTTATCGCCGAGGATTATGCCTCTTTCAAGCGGCACCGGCCTGTAATCGCTCAATACAAGCTCAGCTTCAAGCCATTCTCTTATCTCATCGGGATTGCCTATTGTTGCGCTGAGCGCGATTACCTGCGCATGGGGATTCATAACCTTCAGCCTGGACACAAGTATCTCAAGAGTAGGTCCTCGCGATACATCGTCTATCATATGTATCTCGTCAAATACAAAGACCCCTACATCACGTATCCATTCAGCACCATGCCTCATCAGGCTGTCAAGCTTCTCTGTAGAGACAAACAAGGCATCATTCCTGGCAATACTCTCATCAGAAGAGCTCAGATCTCCTATAGATATTCCAGCTTCTATGTATGGGTAATCCTTCTTCATATCTAGAAACTTCTCGGTGACTATCGCTCTCATAGGCGCAATATAGACTGCCTTGCTGTTCTTCCAGATTATCGCCTTCAGCATTGCCATCTCCGCTATAAGCGTCTTACCGCTTGCTGTAGGCGCCGCAATTACCAAATGTCTTCCAGATAGAAGTCCTTTGGAGACTGCCGCCTCCTGAGGAGGAGTAAGCTTCCTAATGCCCCTGTTAAGCATGCTCTCTATTGCCTCGGCAGGCAGATCTCCCTTTAACTCTTCTACTTCCACAGCACTACATCTCTTTCTAATTTTAATATATGATTTCTCCCGGTTTTTATTGCTGCATTATAAAGCAAAAGTAGCAATGACAACACATCCACTGTAAAACTTGTATGCCGATATACTTATAATTATTGCAATATATTCACGCCTACACTCACATTTAAATATCTATTTCTTTCAATACTTTTTAAAACAAAACAAAAAATCAAAAGGGAAAAAATAAAAAATAAAATTAAAACCCAGGATAAGATAAAGATGTTCAACAAAATCTCACTGGCCAGGTATCCAGACTATGGATACTTCTCTACTGCTTCTTCACTAAATATAAAAGAGGGAGCTATGCTTTTACTACCGCTCTTTCACCTTTACGCTCATAAATTGAGGAAATAATATGTTGGGACCACATTTGACATTGGATTTGACAGGATGTGACGAAAGCGCACTTGCGTCTAAGGAACTTGTTTTTAAGGTACTTGACGAGATGCCTACATTGATAGGCATGCACAAGATTACTGCCCCGCAGATCATACCATATGATGGCAAGCCCGATTCTTTTGATAAAGGCGGAATTTCTGCATTCGTGCTTATTGCCGAGTCACATATAACTATACATACATGGAAGGAGCAGAGGCATGCTTCAATAGACATCTTCTCATGCAAGGATTTCGATGTTGAAAAGGCAGTCCTTTACCTCTCCTCCATATTCAAGCCAAAGAAAATAGAGAAGAACCTTATGATGAGAGGAAGGCACTTTGTCAAAGACGTCAGAAAGGTAAGAGTGGTAGTCGCAAGGGAGAGAACAACTCTCTCTAAGTAAAGCTTATAAAGCTATCTATCCAATTCTCTAACTGATTATATGGTACTCGGGCTAGAAACAAAGGTAGAATGTCCAAAATGCAAGAAAACATTTATGCATACATTTGTTCCTGGAGGCGCAATGACATCTGTAAGGCTTGGCAGGTATAGGTACATGAAGTGCCCCAAATGCAAGAAATACTCTAAATTTGATCTATTCAAGCATCTTGACGAGGACATCAAGGCCCACCTTCCCATATCACAGGCTTTGAACGGAGTAGTCCTCGGCCTTCTGGGAATTACCTCTTTCGTCATGAGCAACAACTACCAGTATGTGCATAACGCATTCATAGCATTACGTGTCCTAGGAGTACTCTCAATAGTGCTTGCCATACTTGTGTTGGTAGGCCTCTATGTATACATAGAAAGAGAACCACAAAAGAAGACAAGAGAACCTGAAAAGAAAGCCAGAACGTCCAAACGTTAGAAACCCTTAAAATTCTTGGGCGTCTAATCTCATTGTTCATACGCCCTGGTAGCTCAGTGGCAGAGCGCTTGTTTTGTAAACAAGAAGTCGAGGGTTCGATCCCCTCTCAGGGCTTCTTACGATACTGGCTTTCCTAAGAAAACATAAAGGACAGCCAATAAATGCTATGACTATAGCCTATGCTTTGGAAGAATGGGGATAGGTTCAATCATATTGAAGCAAGATTATTCTCACTCAAGGCAGAAGGAAAAGTAAGAAGCATACGCATACCAGAGATAGAATTATTTCAGGTGGTTTAATGAAGACAAATAAAAAAACGTCAGCAGAGCAGTTGAAGGATAGAGTATATAAGGCTCTATTAAAGGAAGCTAAAGAATGGCAAGAGGAGGCAAATGATATGCAAGTATCAGCATTATACATGGCTGAGATGATGGGCATAAAAATGTTCAATGATGTAGAGGCAGCCTTATTTGAACTGGCACGTGAATGTATTATCCTGCAACACAGCCTTCATTAAACATCTCTGCTTGTATTTCTCATACTTTCACAATACCGTTTACTATATCAAGTTCAGCTTCGGTAGGTTCTGATCCCTTCACAATATATGAATTTGGTACAGGTAGCTCTCGCATTAACTTTACAGGAACTATAAATGTTGGTAACTACTACCAAAAACTCTCTATTCAAGCTCAACCTACTGAATCAACAGACCTTTCTAATGCAAAATCCGCAGTCAGTCAAGCCCAAACTACAATTAGCATAACTTCATTTACAAATGCTACAGCAAGTAATTATTTATCTCAGGCTCAATCAACTCTTTCACAAGCTCAAAACTATTTATCTAGTGCGGAAAGTTCTGATAGTGCTGCTACATCTGCATACAATACAGGTAGTTATAACACAGCATACAATGATTATATGTCTGCTGAAAGTAGTGCAAATAGTGCTAGTGGATCAGCCTCAAGTGCTACCAGTTCATACAATAATGCTGTCTCTACACAAAATAAGTGGAATCAAGTACTAAAAGTAACAACCATATCCATAACATCAGCTCCTTCTAGTATAACATATGGACAAGCATCCAATGTTTCAATAAAATTAACCAATGCTCTTGGGGGTCTAAATCAGCAGACAATAAACCTCCAAAAAAATGGACAAGTTCTAAGTAGCGGAGTAACGAATCAACAAGGAATAACTACCCTAAAAATCCCTTCAACATTAAGTGCTGGAACTTACAACCTTAATATAAGTTATAGTGGAGCAAGCAATTACAGTTCAACTTCAACTCCGATATCCTTAGTGATAAATCCACAACAAGCTCAGAATGGTGTACTAACTCTGCCTTCTAATATAACTTACAATAACCAACCAATCCCAGTGTCTTATGGTGCGGGCAGTAGTATCAACAATCAACTTAGTTATAGCCTTTATTTGAACAACATATTAGTAGGCTCTACAGGTAGCACATCAGGATCTACATACACTCAAAAGGGAAGTAATCTTTCTGCAGGGACTTACACTTATAGTCTAAAAACAAGTGGGAATGCAAATTACACCAATAGCACAGTGTCTAAAACATTGGTTATAAACAAAGCACAGCCAAAATTAAGGTTATCTGGAATATACAATTTCACCTATAATGGACAAGGTCAGACCATCTACTTTAATATCTCCACTGTAAATAATCAAGTTCCGGCAAATCTATTTGTAAACGGCTATCTACAATCTAAGACAAATTCATCTTCGACTTATATTACTACACCTTCTGTAGGAACATATCTTGTTACATTGTCTTCTTCGACAACAAAGAATTATACTTCTGCAAATCTATCTGGCACATTTGTTATAGGACAAGGAGAGGTTACGCAGACCTCTTCTAATTCTACAATTAGTAATCAAAAAACAAGTAGCCAATCATCTAAGAATGCGACTACAACTTCACAAACTAATCAAAACGTAACCAATTCAACTGAATCTTCAACATCAGTATCTCAAAATATCTCATCTTCAACTAAACAATCCCAGAATACAAATCAATCAGGTAATAATAACTCTAGCCAAAGCAACTCTAACGGAGAAATAGTAGATGGAATAATTAGTGCTATAAAGTCATCTATAAATGGACTACTAAAATTATTCTAATTGGGTATAAAAATGGAACATCACAAAAAAGATTTAAAAGAAGAAAAAGCAGTTAAGATAAGAAGGAATATCAAAATTATAATAGGATTATTAGTATTACTTATTGTATTTTTGATATATCGCTATGGTAGTGCAGAAGAACAGTTGTCTACTACTACACACAATTTATCCACACTTAAAACTCAACTAGCTATTCCTTATACTAAAACCCTTTATAATCAGCAGACTGTACAACTAGCTCCTTCTTCCACAACTTCCAATCTTGTGAATATTTATCATTTCTCATTCAATGCTAAGTATAATGGCTATATACAGATAAACGGGACAGCTAGTTTACCGAAAGCTACTACATGGGACATATATGCTACATCATATCTTATAACTCCACAGATTAACTCCAATATTTATTCTAGTGGTTTGCCTCTAACTATAATAGGTCTAAATACAACCCAATTTTCAGTAAGAATACCTGTCTTAAATGGCACAAATTACATCTACATTGTAGACAATAATTACACAACAGGTATGACTTTAACATATTCTGCCCAATATGTAGGATTCTACACCTAGAAGATGAAAAAGGACAGAACATAAGTATTCACGGTAAGAATTTTATAAGTTCTTGTCTCAGTATTATTAATGGCGGGTGTCGGTATGAAGGAATACAAAACATATCCTATTACTATAAAGTGGAAGGAGACACCAGCAGGGAGATTATATTTTATTAATGGAGTTTAAATTTATCCTAACGAACTTCCGAACACAATAAATGAACTGGTAGATGAAGAAAACATGAGGATAAGAATAGCGGAATGTTATGATGATATGTGGCCTTATATGAAGAATGCAATTACTCTTCCTATAAAAGAATTAGATGAGGTTTTTAAGAGAATGGGGTACGATATTGAAGTGACAGGAAAGGCAAAGAGAATGCTTGTTATTCGTGACCTTGCTCATCAGATAGGGGGAGATACGATTCAGATTGTTCCTAAAAATGATAAGAACAAACCATACTATGGTAAGAAAGTAAAGTTTCCTAAGTTTTAGATGTATTAAGGAAGCCCATGTTTAGATCTAAAATGTCGACGAACATCTTGAATACTATTTAATCTGACTTTCTTCTTTTGCTTCTCACAAGGGAGACAAACAAAAATTTGGTGATTGTTTTCTTTGTCCCAATCCTTTCTAACAACCTGTTCTTCCATAAGAGCCTGATGTATTAGACATATATAAAACGTCTGTTTTTAAGCCTTCAAATCCCACCTCTTCAAAGACTTAAGGGTTTTAAGAGGGGATTTTAGTAAGGTCTACTGTAATCAACTTTTGTTAATTGCTGATCTAATTTAATTTCAAATGGATCTTTAATTCTCTTAGTATTAACATGGGATTTGAATGTCTGAAACTTCTTTTCATAAGGACCATCTCTGGTATAAAATTTAATGCTACTAAAATTGTTTATATTTGCATAGCCAAATTCAATTATAGCTAAAAGATTTCTGAGTATATGAAAATCATGGCTATCATTCTTCGTAAATAATTTAATACTATTATTAATGTTATCAATGTCTTGGATGTAAGAACTATACATTGGGGAAGGTTTATTTGAGAATATTACCTCAAATTTTGTTGTTATGAGATAGTTCTGGTTGTGAAGATAATCATATAAGAATTGATTACAGAATGCTAGAATCTTATTCTTTGTTTCTGTTCTTAATATGTCTTTAATGAATTTAAAGGCATTTAATACAAATTCTATATACCTTTTATCTATCTTGGTGTCTTTCTTTAAATCATCTTCAATTTGGTCAATCAATTCGTCCTTCTTCTTCAAATTGAGTGAATCAAAATCTATCGAGTAGATAGAATTTCTAACCTTTGGGATTATTGAATTTACACTTTTTGTGGCTTCTATATTTGTTTCAATCTTTACTATATCTTCTATTGATAATTCCTTATATCTGAAATTCTTACTAAACTTCTCAAAATTATTATGAAAAGGTCTAGTCGGATATATAGCATCGAACACAATATTTGTGTCTAAAAACAGACCTTGGGGATTAGCCGTTAAATCAATCCTCCCTAATAGTTATGGGTGCAATCTCCAATAGCTTCTGATTATAAAACTCATAAAAGGTATTTGATGGTGTGATACCAAATCTAGGTATAAGATAACTTCTTAATTCTGCTAAACGCTTAACCAATACATCATTATTTAGATTACTCTCTAACATGTAAGCAATTAAAACTGGTTTGTAAAAAAACATAACATTGGTTATATCTTTAATTGAACCTTCCAAATCATTTCTTCTTGTTGTTTTTATCTTATTATACAATATCTTAAGGAAATCAGTATAAAGTTTATAATACACGATTATATCTGCATCATTATTATCCCATTTTCCTTTTTCAGTGACTTTATTTACAAATAATTGATAATATTTATCTAGTTTATTACTTTCTTCTGAAAGAAAAGGTAACAATAATTCACGTTTTTGTACCGCAGTACATTCTTCATAAAATTCGTTTATGTGTTTAAACTTATCATTTACATATTCCAATTTATTTTTCATATCATTAACTAAAGATGCGTCCGGAGCTAAAAGTGTTACTTCACTTTCCATAACTTTAACAATAGAATTACTCAGATCAAATATTTGTTCTTTATTTGCATTTACTATTTCTTCAACCTCTCTTCTAATCAACCTAGAGGTAGGGTAGTGTAATCTCTTAGATAATTCTTCTATCTGCGCAAAAGGAAATTGTGAAGTAATTATTCTCAAAAAATCTAGCGGATAAACCTCTACTTGTTCATAACTCATCAATTACACCATAATTGCATTCTAATCTGATTTTACAAGAAAGTATAGATATAAAAAACAATATTAGACATGGTTTTCTTGCTTATTAAGTATTTCGATACATTTAGTCTATTTAAATAGCTTGTGCCTTTATAAAGCACTGAATAAATCATCTACACTCTAAACAGCTTTCTTTCTTCTATGCTTTTCCTTATGAAAGGCACAGAAAGTTTGGTATAATACTCAAGGATAGTAGCTGGTTTATCTCCGGTGTTATCAACCACTATCTTTATTGGTATTTCATGCTCAACGCTTAGGGTGATGTATGTATGCCTTACAGCGTGCCAGGACTTAGCCTTGCCACTTCGAGTAGCGAGGAAACACAGTTTTATAATCCTAACGTGTAGCTCGGTGATGTGAAGAATCACGAAACGTCATAAGTTAATAAGTTTAGTGGCGACATACCGATAGTTGTTTGTTGTTGCACTTTTCATTATTTTAGTACTAAAGCCGGCATGATTAAGAATATGGATGAATTTGTCAACGTCAAAAAATCCAAATTGTTGCCTGTCAGAAAAATGTCTGATGCGTTTACCGTCCTCTGCGACAAAATAGTGTTCTTCGAAAATTGCAATATTTCTCCTAAAGGTATTGTAACCTATCCTGATGATTTTCATACCATTTGACTCGTATACTCCAATACCGAGGGGTTGTTTTATCCATTGATTTTTATCATACCACCTGTCTATTATCAGAATACTCCCTGGTTTTAGATGCGTGTAAAAGCCGTTTACAGCTTTTTCCAGGTTGTGGCTGGTTTTTGAGTAGGCTATAGCTCCAAACAGACATGTGATCACGTCAAATTTTTTTATCTATATTTAAATTCAACATATCACCTTGTCGAAGATCAACTCCTTTGAGTCTACTGCCAGCTACATCAAGCATGTCTTGACTCAAATCTATTCCTGTACAGGAGAAGTTGTGTTGCAAATATTCGATATGTCTCCCTGTGCCACATGCAACGTCCAGTAGAGAATTACCTTTCGACCTTTTGAGCTTAGTCACAATTTCTAAAATTTCAGCTGCTTCGGTTCTGTAGTTTTTGTTTTTATAAATTATATCGTAATATCTTGCAAGTTCCTTATAAACCGAGGCTTGATCGCATTTCGTTGTCATTCGGTTTGCTGTTTTGACCATTATGGAAATTATAGGTTTATTTTCTACATTAGAAGGCATATATGTCACAGGTATTCCTGCATTCTTTAGTTTACTTGCTACCATATTTATAATTTTTACGTTTAAATATATACGGTTTTGCTAGAATATGGTTTGGTAGAAAGTCGGATTTAAAGCTTAGCTTTCAACACTAGGTATTTGTGATTTGAAATGGTATATATAAGACAGGCACAGAATGGAGATGGCAGAGGAATAATTAAGTGTTTTAACGAAGGACTTCGGAGCGGTACCTATAAATACACCGGCTCAAATATGTACCATAACCGCAGAGATATTGTAGATATCGATGCCATGTTCCAGAAGAATAAAAAGGGAGCGTTTGGATTTGTCGCAGTAGACGGTAATAAGATTGTTGGTGTGTGCATCTTTCTGGCAAAAGACAGCGGAAGAACAAGACATAGGGGCGAAGTCAGTTGGGGAGTACATCCAGATTACTTCAAACATAAAATAGGAACCAGATTGCTTAAAGCAGTTTTGATGGAAGCATCGAAACGAGGTTTTATACGAGTCGAAGCAGAGTCAGCCAAAAATAACATACCAAGTACAAAACTTGCTAAAAAACTCGGATTCAAGCTCGAGGGCATAAAAAAGCGCGGTCTTCTCATTGACAATGGAAAATATGTTGATACGTTAATGTTTTGCAAGATTCTCACTTGACTTTTCATTCTTAACACAAACATCGACGTCAAAGGTGTATGCCTCACCACAATTTAATTAAGCATGTACTACTCCAAACCACGTTATAAAAGTCATATACTACAATATAAGGTTTTAAAATATTATCATACATTACATCATCCTGGATTTGAAAAGCATCATTAAGGAGCAGAGGCAGGAACTTGAGAACATACAAAAGAGACAGAGTATATAATATTGAGAGACGGACTATATGAAGCTGAGTCATATCTTGTAACATAGAAAGTTGACATTTGAACTCAACGTACCTGGTTTTATTCCATACTGAAGAACATTATGAGATGTTTTCGTCATTAAGACATTTTATGATTTCGTCATTCAGCACGCCTATCTTCGCTTTATGACTATTTGTCAACTTCCTATTGTAACACTTAGGGGCTTGACATTTACATTCAATCGCCTCGTCAATTCCAAAAGAGCCCCCTAATAACTTAGGAGGTATCCAAGAATACAGGAAAACACGTAAATTTTCACAGTTTTCATCCCGATAAACCTGTTGTTTCTGAGACCGAATGTTTCCTTCAATCTTGAGAAGAAACGTTCTACGGCCCATCTCTTTCCATAATTTTTGTCTTTTGGCACAGAGGACTTGAACTTCCCTCTTCTGTTTGATGCAATGACAGGAGTCATCCTATTCTCCTTGAGTTCATCCTTTATCCATGCAGCATCCATTGCTGAATCTGCAAGGTATTTTGCCCCCAATCCCAAATTGAGCCATTGTTTCGCACGCATGAAAAGAGGCCTGAAGAACTTCGAATCGTGGTGGTTTGCTTGTTCCACTGTTATAGTTATCGGAAGTTCAGTTTCGACTTCAACTATAGTGTGTATTTTATATCCAAAGAAGAACTCCGTCTTCTCTTTGCTGTTCTGTTGCCGTTTCTTTGTTGGAGGCTAACGAACCCAAGTCTTGGGGGAAGAAGACCGAACTATCGCAACATCTTCCCTTATTTTTCTTATTTGTAAAAAACCGCCCTCTTTTCAAAGCCACATTAAGATGATTTGATTTTTTGGTCATATATAGTTTCTCAAAGAAAATCTGCACTAAACCTTCCAAACGCATACAAGTAGTGCTTCTATGTTACGTTTGTCCTAGCAATTTATTACGAATTCAATTGATTATACTATTATATTGTCTTTTATATTGTCTTATCTTTTGTTTGCTACTAGAGAAGATCTTCTCTATCCATGGTATGCGCTATGTCGCAAGCAGCTTCAGGACCAGGGGAGGGGGCCTCAACTCACCATGCCATAAAAATCCTGCACGACGTTGCTATGCATTGCACGAACTCGCCTCGACCTATATCTTCCATCGTGTAAAGGCTATCTCGCAACAGAACGCAAATAAACGCAAGAGCAACGCAACTATCAATCCCGGCCAGTATGTTACTTACACTGTGATAATTAATGGAGGCATATTGCCGATTACTGCGAATTTAGTGCTAGTCAGCAACTCCATACCAATCCAGATAAATGGCGCTAATGCAATTCCTGGAACTACTTACAATACGATTGTACCGGGTGCTGGAAGTGCAGAACCCAACACCATAACCTTCAATTCTCTCAAGCTGGATACACCAAGCACATCGAGTGGTAGTGCCATATTTGCAGTAAATGCAGTAGACAGCGCAAGCCCGTCATTTACGTTCAATTCTGAATCCGACACTGTAACAATACTTGTTCCTTCCCATTCGGGCGGTGGAGGGCCTGCGAAATACACATTCACGCTTTCAGACAACATAAACTCAACTCTTGCATCTGCGCAGCCAGTCTATACCATATACACGAGCAGTGGCAATATCTCTTATTACCAAAACCAATTGCATGTTACCTTATCGCTGTTTACGCCTTACCTGAACGTTAGCTGGGCATGCAATGTCTCTATAGGTGCTAACACATACACCTACCAGAATGATGTATACGGCTTAGGATTAGGAATTCCATGCGGTAAATACTATACAACATACACGCCCAACTTAGAGGCCATATACTCTTTATCCGCTCCGACAAAAATTAATACGACAACTACCTCTACAACAACCATACTTCCTACGCCACCAACGCCTCCAGCGAACAAATCCAATAAATCAATTACTCTGAACGGCAGTATATCATCATCTTCCCCGTTTAAGATAAACTTCACAAACATGCATGTGGTTGTGGTGCTTACATCTCCATCCCTAGTGCCGATGCGGGCATCTGCCAGCATAACCAACGAGACCTCAATGGTGCTGCCAACCCTTGCCAACTACACGCTCATAAATGCGTTTAACATCAGCGTTACGACAGCTGCAAACGTCTCCTCAGAGGTTACATCACCCTACACATGCGGCCTTAACTTTTCGTTGATAAAGCCTTTCGAGCTTGTCAACGGCACTTGGACAGCAATAACGCCATTCTCAGCAAACGCTACCGCATGCACAGTATCGTTCGTTGTGCCAAAGGATCCAATAGTGGGTATTTTCCAGAAGATAGTGCCTACGACAACAGTTACCACGACAGTCAACACTACAACGACAATTGCGCCTACGACAACGCCGCCGCCGCCAAAGGTAAACACTGCAGCGATAGCAGTGGTGGTGATAGTAACAGTCATAATCCTGCTGGTACTCGCGTACTACTACATGTCCAAGGCAGGAAAGCACAGGCGCAGGTAACAGGCTGTTTTTTGTTTTTCACCGGCGTTCCTGCCGGCTTCTACTATATTCTATACTTAGGATAGAACCCTATTTAACTATTCAAAATGATAAATATCCAGGCAAAATTTATGGACAAGAAGATCATTCTCGCGGTTTTTTTATTTCTGCTTCTAAGCACAGCATTATTAAAAATATATTTTGTCAATGGCGTTGACTGGGACTTCGCAGCACATTATCTTAGTGCCAAATCGGCAGACTCAAATAATTTCCTGAATGTCATAAAGGAAGAGGTGATTTCCAAACAAACAACTATGCAAGTGGGTGTTGTAGAAAAAGGAAAGATATATTTTGAATCTTACAGGGCGCCTTTAAGCATAGCATTTTTTATGGTTCTTTATCCCCTCTTAGGTCATAATTCCGCTATTGCTTACTTAATGATAATGGTAATTCTTCTTTTTTATGCCACTCTGTATTTCTCAAAAAAACTAGGTATCAATTATCTCTTTACAGCTTCACTATTTGCTCTTCCCTACATCCTAATATTCACATTTGTAGTAAACAGCGAGGGAATGTTATCGTTGATATTAATGATAATTGCACTTTCTTTCGAGAGCGATAACAAATGGCAATCCGGTATCTTTATCGGGCTTGCAGGACTTGCAAAATATACAAGCCTGATATTCCTACCAATGCTTCTGCTTCTCCAAGGCAGGAAAAATATCCTTAAGGGATATCTGAGTTTTGTAATCGTAACATTACCCTGGCTTGTTTTTAATTATATCATATTCGGGAACCCGCTATACAGTTATCTCTCTTCGATAAGCGTTTCGCTTGAAAGTTCAGCACCCAGTCCAATTTCTTTAACTGCCATATTTACCATTGTGGCATTTTTTATACCAGCAATCATAATCTCAATACTCCTTTCATATTGGTATTTTAAGGAGAAAAAGAAAGGGGCATATCAAGCCTTCAGGAAAAACGTATTTAAGCGCCCGCTAATAATCCTGATATCATTTCTATCACTTTCAATTGTAGAATTTATAATTCTCGGAAGGCATGAAAGCCCCTTTGACCAGGCAAGATATGCATATTTCCTTTACAGTGCCCTTGCATTTTTAATTGCTTATGCCATAGATAAATTAATCTCCCTTATAAAAAACGATAAGGCATACCTAAAAAAGAGCATTATCCATAACTCAGATATCATACTGTTTTTATTTTCCGCAGCAACAATCGTAGGGGCATTGGTAATTCTAAATACGGGTATGCATGCTAATCTGACCTCAGGAAGCCAAAATAGCATATTTACGGATGTTGTCTCTGAAACAAGAGAACTTAATATGTACAACTGCACATTTGTTTCAAACGATTGGGTCTATCTTAGATACTATAATATAACTGCATATTCTCCTTATTTTTACAACAGCAGCATTAAGGCATTTCCTGTTATTGTAATAAACAGTATAGGTACTTCATCAAATGCCGTATATATCGGTCTTCACAAAAAGATTTATTCAAATGACTCTTTCAGTATATATCTAAGCAATTCCAGCAATGAACAGCATTGTTGATACACAATTCTCAATAACAAGCCATCAAGCTAATGCAATATCCGACTCCTATGCTCTTCAAGGTTAATATTACTGGCTTTTGTGATTCATGAGCAATCTCTTCCTTCCCGGTATGAAAGGTATAAAAAATATAGAAGCTATGCCAAATAACACCATTGCCCACATCGTTTCTGTAAGGCTAATTTTTTCAAGTATCAGAATTGACATCACTGCTATTCCTGTGGCTCCGCCTACTGTGTTGCCAAGCCCCCAAACTATCCCATGCGCCGTCGTAGTTATTTTGCTCGGTATTATCTGGTTTACATAACCCAACAAAACCGGAAATCCTGTAAATGCCAGAAAAACAAAAGAGGCATAAGAGATAATCAGGAATAATACATCTGATCCTGAAAGCATGAAAGCGATAAAAGTAAGAGTTGAAAATACTGTAGTTATCGCTATTGTAAGCTTACCGCCATATTTATCGGTAAGTCTTCCAAATAAAGGCTGCCCGAGAATGGCTGTCACAAAGCTTATGGTAAGTATATAGCCTACTGTGATTTCAGAACCAACTCTGGTCAAAAGATATTCCGATATATATGTGGTAGTGCCTATCAAAAACATTGCTCTGACAAAAACAAGCAGAGTCAACAAAATCAGCACCGGCTTGTACTTTCCAATGGAAATCTTGGGATCCGATTTCTTTTCAGTTTCCTTTAGCTTTTTACCCCATCTCTTCATTGAAGCCAGTCCGAAAAATATAATTATTCCGGAAAATATGGCATATATGCCTAATACTGCCAGCGCATCAGGTGCACCTATAACCAGTATCAACGGAATCAAGACTATAGGGAGCAATGACCTTCCTATACTGCCGAAAGACCCATTTATACCCATCATCAGTGATGATTTTTCAGAATATATCTCTTCAAGAACAGATGCCCCAAGCGGATGGTAAAATGCCTGGCCTATTCCTAAAAATATTACGGCAAAGCCCATTATGGGAACCGTATATCTGCTGGATTCGAAAGAAAAGGAGAAAATGACCATAGAGACCCCGAGAATTATTATTCCAAACGCGATTAGCATCGGATACTGTCTCGTTTTATCTGCAAACCTTCCTATAGGTGTGCTAAGAAATCCGCTTATTATATTGTAAGCTATTGCCACCGCACCTAAAAATGCCAACCCCAATCCGAAATCTTTGTTGTAATATATTATCAATATGGAAAACAACAAAGTCGTGAAATCGTTAGTAAAATGCCCCAAAGAGGTAAAAACCAGTGCTTTTAACCTGCCCGCCTTAGATGTGCCCATATCGAATGCCTATGTTGGTATTATATCATATGAGCTTAAAAAGTCAGTTTCTATAATGCTATCTTAACCATTTTTAATTCTTGTTTGCAGAAAGCATCTGTAATGCGACATCTCTGTTTTTACCTACGATATTATTCATCTCCTCCGGATCGTTCCGGAGGTCATACATCTCGTCCTTGATATTTTTCTTAGACCCATAATAATGTATCAGCTTATACCTTCCCTTGTATATCGCACTTGCAAATGTATTATATCTAAGTTTTGTCTTATAAAGCAGATCAGCATTCTTGGATCTATGCCTCAACCTCTGCAGCAATGGCATATCCCAAACGTCAAGCATTCCTGTATGGTCTGAGAATACATATCCACTATCGGTTTCATTGCCAGGAATCTCCATCATTTTTCCATATCCTATTTCCAAAATGCGGTTGTAAAGCGATTTTAAGCCAACAGGATTTTCTATCTCCAGGTTTTCCTTGACCTGTTTTCCATTCAAATATCTTGCAGTTACAAATGGCACTTTGGATATCTCATTGTATGGGAAGAGATTATGGTATAACTGGCCATGTTCTCCGAAAGCTTGCCCATGGTCGCTTGCCATTATGACTATTGCGTTATCCAAAATTCCATTGGTTTTCATTATTTTAATAAGCTCTCCTAACTTTGAGTCGAGATACTGGAGCCTTTTCTCATATGCCTTCTTAAGAATGTTTATTCCGGAATTATCTATTATGTTGCTTACATACATCCATCTGTCCTGGCTTACTTCTTTATCTACAATAAGGTTGGTTGGATAGCCTTCATGAGCTTCCATATAATTTACGAACATAAAATGCCTGTTTCCGAACGATCTTTCAAGATACTCTCCTATTATCTTATTAGTCAGTTCAGCCCCTTGGTCTAGCGCATAAGCTCCGGTTTCATTACATACCTTCCTATTGAGTCTTCTTCTCAAGCTAAGATACATATTATCCATATTCTCTTTTGGAATCAGATATGAAACACCATAAGCAAGTTTGGTAAGGTTTTCCCTGCTAAAATCATTGCCTATTATCCTTAGAGTTGTTTTATGATACTTAAGCTTATTTTCGATAAAGACATTACGTATATAAGAGAAACCTGTACTTAATCCGGTAGATTCTGTTATGAACGGATTATTGGAAAAGAGTGAGGTTTTGTATCCCAGATGTGACATCTGCATGGCAAGCGTACGGTCATTATCCCTGATATACTTATTTTTCAGGAAAAGAGGATCTGTACTGGTATTCTGGTTTTTTACCGGGTTCTTAAGAAGCATCTTAATATTCCTGACTCTTTTTCCTAGAAACATTGAGAGATGTGAAGGAAGAGTATAGGTTCCTGGGGCTATAGCGTTTGCATATTTCGTCCCTCTTATTGCCATATTCTCAAAATTTTTCATTGACGCATTTCCTCCGTAAAGCTTAAGGTGGTCGGCGGATATCGTATCAAGCATTACGAAAATTACATTTGGCCTGTTTATCGATTTCATTATCCATCCAACTCTTTGTAATTCGAATATATTTTACTATGTTGCATTTGCCACACTGTAATATCCCTCATTTGATATGATTCCCGTTTTGTATATAGCATCTTCCGGAGGGTAGATTACAGACCCGTTTCCAAGTACAAGTTTTCCATTGAATGTTAACACTATTGATTTTCCCGGACCAAGCAGATATCCATAACTCCCGTTGAACAACTGATCATCCCTGCTTTTAGCATATGTGCCATTTATGAAAGTAAGATTTCCTTCAGGACCTATTGAGAACGCTATCGCATCAACTCTATTCCAAACTGCTGTATTGTTTCTACTAGATATTACAAAATTTTTCAAAGAGATATTTCTGCTTCCTGTATTCTCTATATCTGCCGATATGCTTATGTTTCCTGAAGCTTCATTTGATATGGAAACTGAGACTATCTTCATATATCTTCCAAATCTGAGATCTGTATAATCTTCACGGTTCAGTGCAATATTCTTCCCATATTCCCTTTTGAACAAGCCTACTGTGACCTTTTTACCCTTACCAAGCATCGCCTCTATTCCCGGGAGCATTAAGAATCCTTCCTCCCCTCCTTTGTAAACCTGAAACACAACTGGTGAAAAATCAAGAATTATCTCCGAACTTGAATTTATTGTAGAGTTGTCAGTTATCGCCGCAGTTATGTTTCCTGTAGGTACAACTACATCATATCTAGCATTGTTTAACTCCAACTGCGCCGAATCTATCTTAAAACTTACTTCATTTATCCTTGAATTATGGGAAACTTCAACACTGCTTATTATTTTGCTTACATTTATCAATGAGAGCAGATTAACAGTGCCGCTTGAATTCGTTTCTATCCACTCCGGGCCTACTCCTCCTACTGTATGTACTGCTATTCCTGAATAGTTTATGTAAAGTGCCTGAGTCCCAAAAGGAACTGTAGGAGGATCTGTAAGGCCTATTTGCACAATGCTGCTGCTTTGGGCATTATAAACCAACGCAAGATAAGATAGCAAGACAACTCCTATTAAAACAAAGCCTGCTGTATAAAAAAACACCCTCTTGTTAAAGTTCGAGCTTATTTTTTTTAGTATGGGTTCTTCTATTCCGAACTTTGAATAATCAAATTCAGGATTTAGTTTATAATATTTCCATTTTTTCATGTTCCAGTTATCCGATTCCTGTATTGCACCAATCTCCTTAAGTTCCTTCAAGTGCTGACTTACAGTAGAAGGCGCCAAGTTAAGTTTTTTTGATATGTCAGTAAGCGTCTGCTCATGTGAATTTATTATTTCCAATATCTTATTCTTTGTTGTGTTGTTTCTTCTCATACTTGAGATATGTGTCTATCATATTTAAAAATACATGTTAGATAATTCGGCAATGCTTATAAATTCCAATCATACCGAAATATGACCGAAATGAGAGAATCAGACATCTTAGCTGACACATCAGTGTTTTTTAATGTTAGGACATGTCATGCTGAACGTGACACTCCAAAACTGCATCATAACTAGTCTAAATATCTTATCTTAAAGCGGCGTGACAACTGGATATTATAAAAAAGACTATATATCTGCAATAATCAGGTTGATTTACATAATCGTGATTAGATGGTTGAAAAAAATATTCGCAATACAGAAACTTCCAAACCTGAACTACTTTCCGCCAAAGCAGGAAAAAAATTCTCTGCGTTCATCGGATTAAGAAGAAAAGAGGCAGAACATCAAACTTCATCTACAATAAAACTCGAACCTAATAATTCAGAGCTATCAAAAGAAGCGGATGTAAAAAAATATAATGACCTAATAAAAGATGGAAAGTATCTAGATGCCGCTTATCTTGCGCTTGCCAACGGACTAGGCAATGGCAGAGTCAAAAAGGCAGCCAATTTCGCTTATGACCAATACACGGCATCCAACGAATTTTTAAAAGCATTTATTATCTCTAAGGAATTAAACCTGCCTCCGGAGAAAATAGAGAAGGCGAAATTCAGTAAGTTTGTAAGCCATCTGGAAAATGGAGAATTTTCTGCTGCTTCTATATTTGCGGGAACCTCCAGGTTAAGCAAGAAAAGGATATTGGAAGGTATAACTCCAATACTGGATAAGCATAAACGCAAAGCCAATCATGAAGCAGTATTGGAACTGGGATTATATTTCGACATTCCTGATGTTATCCTTTCCTTATTGGAGGATACCAAAAGGGAATAATACTGTTTCAATTTTTCCGTTTTTCGAGCCAAATAATACCATACAGAAATTTCCCTGCTAATTAGGTTTCGAACTGGCCCATAATTGCTCAAATTCTTTCTGCAGTTTTATTACCCTTTCCATGTCTTTTATTATCTCGACATGCTCTATGTTCGAATGTGTGCCGTTATAAGTGAAGTTGGCTGACCCGTGTATCGCCTCGCTTTCGCTTATGTAAAGCTTGGCGTGTACAAACCCCTCAGGCTTTCTTACAACGATCCTCGTCTTTCTCGGATTTAATGCTGCAAAAGAGAGATATGCTGAAATGGCTGAAAAAAGGAAGGCTATTGCAAACATAAGAAACTTCAAGTTTACATAAGCAAGATAGTCTACTCCTAAAATCACAACAATAACAGCGAAGAATACTCTCATACTGCTGTTTTTAGAAAGAATGCGGCTTGCTTCCGCACTCATAGACGAAGAGATTATCCTTATTCTTTTTCTGCCAGCATTATCAAGAAGAAACGTAGCATAATATTTATCTACATATGGGGACACTATCCGAATGTCTTCCCCATTCAATATCAGTCTATCTATATACTTATGGCATTCACTTCCTGAATAATATGTGGAAGTATTGTTAAAAAATCCCATAATCCAATTCCCCATGATGACAATTTTCCATACCTGTATTACATAATATCCGAATCTTTTATATTCTGACAGTAAAAGAACAATGCATATGTACATATCCACTCTTTCAAAAAATAGTATCTTATTGTTATAGAAAAGACAAAGCTGAACAATTCCCAATTGTGCCTAAAAAGTAGCTTCCTGATCAGACGTACTTATTGCTTATAAGCTTTTCAGTATATTATTTATCCGATGTCAAGCCGCAAAAGTATAAAATTAACAAGGAAGCTTTTTTTAGACGAGCTAAGGGATTACCATCTATATAAAAAACTTGCAGAATACGAAAAAGACAAAACTTTGAAGTCTGTACTTGAAAATCTTATTAAAACAGAAAAGAAGCATATGGATCTTTGGGGGAGAAGTGCTAAAATAGAAAAACCATACAAGGAAATACCTTCCGGCATCTCCCTGTTTAAACTCTATCTATATTTAAGTGCAAGAAGAATACTCGGGCTTCCATTTACACTGACTCTCCTGAGCAGGAACGAATTAAGTAACCTTAATCGATATGAACGTCTTACAAAAGCCACGGGAATTTCAGGAAAAGACAGGGACCGTTTTCTTTCAGTCATATCAGACGAAAGGAAAAATGCAGTCAAAATAAGGTCGATTCTTGACAAGTACGGGGGAAACCTGAGCAATATACGTTCAATAATGCTGGGTTTGAATGATGGTCTTGTTGAGGTTCTTGCCGCTGTTTCCGGAATAGCTGTTATAGCAAACTCCCCACTGGTAGTCGCCCTCTCGGGAATGATAATAGGCATTTCAGGCACCCTCTCGATGGCAGGAGGAGTATATATCTCATCCAAATCGCATGGGCTCATCTCCTCGGAGGAAGCAGACTCCGCTTCCTATGCAACACCCAACAAGCAGGCATTATATACTGGCGTATTCTATCTCGGCGGTGCGATAAGTGTTGTGCTTCCATTTATTTTAGGAATGTCAGGATTTGAAGGAATAGCAGCATCACTTATCATATCATCCGCCATACTCGTTTTTGCTTCAACTGCAGTTGCAATATTAAGCAGCACAAGCATAACAAAGCGCATATCTGAAACAATACTCATATCATTAGGTGCAGTTGCAATAACTGTGGCCCTAGGCTCATTGATGAGATTCTATTTTGGTATAAGCATATAAAGCATACTTGCCATGAAACGTGCCTCAAATGTGCAGTATGGAATCTTCCTATTTGGAGTTCTAAAGTTGTCCAAATCCTGAAAAACACCAAATTCAACTCTTCTGTAAGATTTATATACATTAACAGCCTCTTTATACTTAAATAATTACCTAGTAGAGGATGTTGTGAGCGAAGAATTTTCGTATGTCTCAATGAAAGAGATAAAGACTGGAAGGTTTATACTGATTGATGGGATACCGTGCAAGGTAGTGGAGATAGAGACATCTGCTCCAGGAAAGCATGGTTCGGCTAAGATGCGAGTTACAGCTGTCGGAATTTTTGAAGGAGGAAAAAAGACTCTTCTGAAACCTAGTGATGCCGATGCTGAAGTTCCTATAATAAACAAAAAGAAAGCACAGGTAGTCTCAGTATCAGGCGAGACCTCGCAGATGATGGATTCGGATACATATGAATCCTTTGAGATAAAAGTACCTGACGAATTCAAGAGTTCAATAAAGCCCGGAGCAGAAGTCGAGCTTCTTGTTTACGGAGAAAAAAAGACAATATCGAGAGTGCTTAACAGCGCGTGATTAATATGGAAATAAAAGTAACTAACCAAACAGAGAACAAACTTTTTGACAGAAAAGAAATATACCTAGATGTATCCTATAAAGGAAATGCCACTCCTTCAAAAGAGGCAATGAGCCAAGAGATATGCAAAAAACTGAGTCTAAACCCGGCTCTCACTGTGGTTACTAGAATAATGCAGGCATTCGGAAACAATTCAAGTGAGGTTCTAGTGTATTCTTACATGAAGAAAGAGACCATGGCACATATAGAGCGCATCCAGGATAAAAAAGAAGAAAAGCAGGCAGGCAATAATGCAAATCCAGGAAATACAGCAGAAAAGCAAGACAAAGGAAAGGCAGAGACAGCTGGGAAAGAAGCAAAAAAGGAAGATAAAGAGCAGGTGTAATAATGGCAAAAGAAACTAAAGGCAAAAAAATATCAGAATATAAAGATCCTGAAAAAATGTGCCCAAAATGCGGAGTGAGAATGGCAAACCATAAAAACAGGTTCTCTTGTGGAAAATGCGGTTATACTGAGATGAAGAAAGAGGACTGACAAAATCAAAACAAAACAGCAAAAAAACAGTAAAATACGAAAAAAGCCCTATGATATAAAACACGGCATAAAGAGCTCTGCCGTATTCCTGATAATCCTGCTCTTTCTATTTATTGCAGTAACAATTGTAATGAGCATATTTTACTCTCCTACGGCTTCAAATAATAGCCTCCTTTTCTTGGGAGATGCGATACTGGAGCTGATGTTTCCATTATCAGTTATAATCTATTTCCGGCTCTACAAAAAAGCAGGAAGGGACGCGATAATAAGCAATCTCGGCATAGGCAAGAAAAACCTGAGCCTATACTTTCTGGCTTTAGGCTTGGTGCTTTTTTTCATAATAACTATAATAGGAATAGGGATAGGCCTAATAAGCAATATAACCGGCACGTCTATAAGCACAAATGTCTCTGTCGCATTTGCAGGAGCTCCACTCTGGTTTTACATATTCGCAGCGCTTGTCGCTCCGGTATGTGAAGAGATACTCTTCAGGGGCTTCATGGTGCCGAGAATAGGCATACTGGCAAGCGCGGTCATCTTCGGGCTTCTTCATTTCTCGTACAACTCTACATTCGGAATAGAGATTATAGCCGCAATGATCTTCGGAATTCTAGCAGGATATCTCTTCAAAAAAACCGGATCCCTTTATCCTTCCATACTTGCACACATACTTGTCAACACACTTGCAGTAGTCATGCTCCTAAAGTAAGAATTTTATAAGACGAATCCTATAAGGCAATCCTGAATTAGAAAGAGACTCTGTCAAAATCCATCTATCGTATCTGTCTATACTCTCTTCTGGGTTTTTTAAAGAAGGTATATCTTGCCATATTGTTAACGTAAAATGCAAAGAATCCTGCAACTCCCCATGCGTTAATGCGCCTGACGCTTGTTTTAACCTCAGCGTTGTTTACAAACTTTATCCTCCCTATCTTCTTAAGCCTTAAGGAAAGATCCCAATCCTCATATGTTATCATCTTGGGATTGAAGCCTCCGGCTTTTACAAATGCATCTTTTCTTACTGCAAAGTTTGATCCCACTATGCAAGGTCTTGAGAGCAATACCGAAGCCTTGACAAAAATCATCGAAACAAAAAAATATCCCGCACTTACGTCGGCTCTGACTTTCTCTAGAGGAAACACAGGGCCGGTAGCAGCAACTACTTTCCCATTTGCAAATATCTTCCTATATATCTCAAGAAGATGGGGAGATGGCCATGTATCAGCATCAAGAAAAAGAAGGAGCCTTCCTCTGGCAATTCTGGCCCCGCTATTCCTGGCTATTGCAGCCCCCGGTTTTTTCTGTACTATAACTTTGGCATGCTTCTTCGCTATCTTCACTGTATTGTCTATGCTTCCCCCGTCTACCACTATTGTTTCGAAGTTCTTAAACGTCTGGGAAGTGAGGCCCTTTATTGCATGCCCTATGTATCTCTCTTCATTCAATGCCGGTATTATTACGCTTATCTCGGGGTTCATCCTTATCAATCATTTGATTTCATGCTCTCATATACTTCCGCAACTCCCCTTGCAAGTATATATGCAACAAGGATTCCCACAAGCACATATCCTATTATTGCAGGATAACCTGCAATATACATAAGCACTAGGTAGGAAAAAGCAAGGAATTTTACTACATTTATTCCTCCTCTGGCTATATTCGAAGAGTACATGGCCTTGCCTATGCTTGTCTTCATTTTAGATGAAGTGCCTTTGGACGCCATCAGAGCGTCTACAAACGAATGCCTTATGATGACTATTAAAAGTACGTATATAGGAAGCACATGGAGATAGGTAAAAACAATCCAAAAAGAGTATTCAACAACCCTGTCTCCGGCAACGTCCATTCTTGCTCCATGAGGCGCATGTTTCTTGATGCTCTGCTTTACTGATGATACCTTCTCTTTCATCGATCTGTCTCCCATAGCTGCAGAAAGGTACTGAATAAAGCTGATCTTGCCATCACTCTCTTCATAGACTGCCATATATCCATCAAGGCCGTCAAGCGCTATGACCAACGCTATCAGGAATATTATTACAGCAGGAACAAATTTTATCAGCACGAGATAGACTACGACCAAAGCCATAGCTGTTCTGACATATGTTGCCGCATCTGCAGATCTCATCAAACCTATTAGATATCGGAGCAAATATTTAAAGCAGTTCTTATAAGATAATAAGTATATAATAAATTCTTAATTTTACAAAAGTGGGTATCGAATATGCTTGAGATAAGTAAGAACGAGGAAAAAGTAATAGAGTACTGGAAGAGCAGGCAGATTCTGGAAAAGACAAGAGCGAAAAACAGGGGAGGCAAACCCTTTTATTTTCTTGACGGTCCTCCATTTGTGAGCGGAGACCTTCATCCTGCACAGATATGGACCAAGTCAATAAAGGATGCATCTATACGATACAGGAGATACAGGGGATACGATGTCATAGACCGCGCAGGATATGATGTGCATGGCCTTCCAGTAGAGAATAAGCTGGAGAAAGAGTTAGGCATACAGTCGAAAAAAGAGATAGAGCAGAAAATCGGCCTGGAAAAATTCATAAACAGCTGCAGGGAGTATGTTGAGAAGTATATAGGCAGAATGGATGCCGATTATGAGCGGTTCGGGATCTCCTTAGACTTCAAGAATCCATATCTTCCTTACAAGAATGAGTACATAGAAACGGCATGGCAGATGTTCAAAAAAGCCAGCGAAAAAGGCTTTCTATATGCGGGAAAACGCACACTTATCTACTGCCCGCATTGTGAGACTCCGCTATCCCAGGGGAGCATGGAGGTCGAATATAAGGAGACTGAAGACCCTTCAGTCTATGTTTCATTTAAGGTAAACATGAACAAGTCCAGGCCCGGAATCGAGTTGCCAAGAGAGAGCTACCTTCTCATATGGACAACTACTCCGTGGACTCTTCCTGCAAATGTAGCGATAGCAGTCAATCCAGAAAAACAGTACCTGCTAATCAATTCGGAAGGAAAGAACCTTATAATTGCAAAAGAGCGTTTAGACGATTTTTCAGCGGCAACAGGAAAAAGTGCAACAGTACTGATGGAATTCAAAGGCATCATGCTAAAAAACACCTACTATACAAGTCCCTTAGCTGAGAAGGTTCCAACTCAGAAGAAATTGGAAAAATACCATAAAGTTATCTTTTCAGAGAGTCTAGTATCGATGGGAGAGGGAACCGGGTTGGTCCATATAGCCCCAGGAAACGGTATAGAGGACTTCTCATTAGGAAAGATAAATAAGCTTCCTATCTTCAGCCCCATAAATCCCGATGCAACATACAGCGATGAAGCAGGAGAATACAGGGGAATAAAGGTTCCTACGGATGGCAACAAAGCAGTTATAAGGGATCTCGAACAGTCTGGTGATCTTGCAGGCAAAAAATCCATAAGGCACAGCTACCCATACTGCTGGAGATGCAGCTCGAAGCTCATATTCCTAGCTACTGACCAGTGGTTCATAAACATAAAGAAGATGAAGAAAAAGATGATAAAGCAGAACGAGAAGGTGAACTGGCACCCGCCCGAGGTAAAGGAGTGGCAGAAGGCAGTCCTAGAGAACTCGCCTGACTGGTGCATATCCAGACAGAGGTACTGGGGAGCGCCTATGCCTATCTGGAAATGCCAGAAATGCGAAAGAAACACCATCATAGGCTCACTTGAAGAACTAAGGCAGAAGGCAGCAAACCCTTCAGAGCTTGAGATGCTGAAAGACCTGCATAGACCTTATATCGACAAAATAAAGCTCATCTGCGAATGCGGAGGCACCTCGGAGCGTATAAAAGACATCTTTGATGTCTGGTTCGACTCAGGAATAACCTTCAGGGCAAGCATGTCAGAGGAACAATTCGAGAAATTCTTCCCGGCTGACCTCATTGTAGAGTACATAGAGCAGATACGTGCATGGTTCCAATACTTGATGAAATGCGGCCTGATGACTTATGGCAGAATACCGTTTGAGAATGTAATAGTACATGGAATAATGTCAGGAACTGACGGAAGGAAGATGAGCAAGAGTTTCGGGAATTACAGGCCGCTTGGCGAGATAACCAAGATATTCGGAGCCGACGCGTTCCGTTTATGGAGCATAAACCATCCTCCAATACTAAACAGGAATCTAAACGAGAATGAGATAAGGGAGAGCCAGAAGACAGTGATAATGCTTTACAATATCTCAAGCTTGTTGGATGAGTACCAGGCGTCCATGGGCTATGTCCCAAAGCCCGGAAAGAAGCCTTCGGTCAGAAATATGGACCAGATAGACAGGTGGATGCTCTCAAGAACAGAGACTCTCATTAAAGAATGCACCAAGTATCTCGACGAATTCGAGACATACAAGGCCGCGGACCTTATGAATCGTTTCATAGTAGAGGACTTCAGCAGGTTTTATCTGAAATCGGCAAAGAAAAGAATGAACAGCTACAGCAGGCAGAAGGCAAAGACAGTGGTTGATACTGTAAGCTATGTTCTTCACAGCATCCTTATTCCCGTATCGGTCATAATGCCTTTCCTTTCAGAGCACATATACATTGAGCGCTACAAAGAAAAGGAATCGATATTTCTCGAAAGATGGCCTTCATATTCTAAAAAGCTCATAGACGAAGGATTGGAAAGCGAGATGTCGTTAGCACAGGAAGTTGTGACTGCAATGCTTAATGCAAGAGAAAAGATAGGCATCAGGCTGAGGCAGCCGCTTGCAGAAGGCACTATAGAGGTATCTGACAACAAGATAGCCGAATCGCTCGAAAGGCTTGCTTACATAATAGAGGATTATGTCAATCTCAGAAAAGTTCTGATAAAGATAGGGAATTCGTCAAATAATGAGATACAGCCCCAATTCAAGAGTATAGGCCCAGATTTCAAAGAAAACGCAGGAATCATAGCAGAAGCCTTAAAATCAGCCAATGCCGAAGAAATAATAAAGGCTGTCAAAGCATCAGGAAGTTATGAGATTAAGACCTCCAGAGGAAATTTTGCAATAAGTGAGAGGCATTTCACTGTAGTTAAAAAGCTTCCAGCCGAAGACGCAATAGCATTCAGCCACGGTATAGTTTATCTTGACCCGACGATAGATGAAGAGCTTAAGAATGAAGCTGCGATAAGGACTTTTGAGAGAAAGATCCAGACTGAGAGGAAATCAATGCAGCTGAGAAAAAGCGAGAAGATAATCATAAGGATGAAGATTCCTGGAGAGTTGAGTGGAATAATAAAGAAAAACCTAAAGCGGATAATGTCCGACCTAAACGCTTTGGAAATTAAGGAATCCGAAGATCTTCCCAGCATGAAAGAGAGTGAGATCGAAGGCGAAAAGATCTATCTTGCAATAACAAAAAACGAATGATTAAAGTCTCACAGTCCTCCGATAAATGTTTCGAGGGCAGATATGCTAATTAGCTTGCAGTCCTGTTCTTGAAGATTATATAGCTCTTATACCTTCCTCTCTTCTTGGTGCTTGACCAGCAATCCTTGCATATGTATGTGCGTTCCGTTGTGCTTACCTTCTTCTGACTCTTAAGGCATTCATAGCCTATCTTCCTGTTACAATAATTGCATGTCACGCTTTTGACTATGTCCTTTTTGCATCTCTCGCATATCATAATATCTACTGCTTAAATAGCAAAACAATTTATCACTAAAGTAATATAAACCATGCGCAAAGGTCAGATACCGTGCGAACATGCCGCTGCAATCCGGATTCAGGTTAAAATACCCTGATAATATCTAAAAACAGTTGTCAATCTTGAAGTTCGAAAAAATATTTTTAACGCCGTGAGCGGGAAATCCCACACCGTTCACGGGTGGGAGGACGTCACAATTAATCATTCGTTTCTAAGATCTTTGAGGAAACGCATCACCAAAGCACGTTGTACATCAGAATCCTGAATGCTTATGCAGGCATCCAGGAATCTCCTTGGGATAGGTGCCTTTGAATTGCTTATTGCAGCAACTATAACCTCTATGTTTTTTTCATTCTCAATCAGGAAGAGAAACCCATCTTCTCTCATATTAGGGTGGGAAACTATTGTCTTAGCGATTTCGGGATTCCTGTTCTCTTTGAGTATCTTCAACAAGACATCAGGAGGCGTATTGGGATTCAATGCAATCGCAAGTCTCATCTCAGGGATTTCCAAACTACCTCTAATATTTTCAACAACTTCCGTGGTAGCTATTCTTACAAGATCTTCGATAAATGCGGATCCTGCCTTAGGATATACTTTATTTATGGTATCACGTATTCTACTGTCATGACGTGTTCCATTTTCATGTGCAATTTTTGTAGTCATTTTATCAGCCTATCTAAAGCCTTCCGAAGAGTTTCCTGTCGGATGGGCTACATAGAATCCGGTTATCACTATCTCCTTTTCCGCACCCCTGTCTGCTATTATATACTCTGCACGCAGATTTATATAATTGGGAGCGGCATGATAGGCATCGTAATTTTTTCCTTTATATGCGATCTGCTTCCCGGAAATCTGGCCTCTTGCAGGAGATCTTCCTACCCTTCTCAGTAACAGCTCTGTTTTCAGGTATGGAAGTGATTCGCAAAGTTGATTAAATTCGCTTTTTATGGAAGCTCCGTGTTTTCTATAATAATCATAAAACTCTTTTTCTGCTTCTTCAGAAAAGACCAGCTTATAATTCATATATCTTTCAGGAACTCCTTCTGAAAGCTCATTGAACCTTTTAATTATTTTAGTCATTGCAGCCTCAGGCGTACGCGACGATCTTATCCCTTCAAACCGTTCATGCTCAAGCTCCAATAACAATGAGGAAAATTCGCCCCCCATCGAATTAATTACCCTTTTTGCAAGCTTCCAATCTGGAATATTATCCCTAAGCAGTATTGCAATTTTTGATATGATATCAAACCGCTCTATGTCTGCTTTCTCTATGCTATCAATCGGAGAATTGAAAACCCATATTAGCTCAGATGCCGTTTTCTTTGCCTGTTTTTCACTATAACTGAAATCTTTTACTCCCATTAAGGTTTTTTCAATGGCTTCTTTATCTACCTTATTTCTGGAAAATCCTTTCTTTAAGGCCATTAGCCAGTCCCTGTACAATACTATTTTAGGTTCGTTTTCAGTTTTCCTTGTTTTCTTTACGGTATTGATTTCAGTTTCAACTGCTACAGGCTGACTATCCTCCTTCCGGTAGACAATTGAGGCTATGGCATTAACTATCTTGTCATCTTTCTCCCCGTTTTCTGTTGAGCCTGGATACGTCAATACTCTCTTTATCACTTTTGCCGTCTCGTCCGCCTTTCTTCCTTTGTATTCAGGCAGCATTCTGAGGACTTCAGCTATGTGGTTTTCTGGCAGTGCAATATGTTCCTCTCCAAATAATGTTATAATTCTAGCAACAACTTTCTTCTCAGCTAAACTTAACGCGTTAGCATTACTACTATCTTCTCTCGTTGCATTCACTATACCTCTTGTCTTTTCCATCTTCAACCCTGCATTATTTTCAAATCAATAATCTGGATATTTTCCCGACCGGCATAACCGTAAACCTCGGATTTTTTCTGAATTACTTGATTTAATCTTATAATATTTGAGAATTAATAATCTTTATATTTTATCCTTGCCCAAAATCAATGAATAATCTTTAGACCTGCATATTCAAAGCATTCATACGAACAAATAAATACTTAATCCCGCCTAACTAATCTGTAAAGTCATATCCTCTGGTGGACCAATGGCAAATGTATATGAAGTGGAGAGCGACAAGCTCGTAAAAAAGACTGCAGAGAAACTTAAGGAACAGAACATACCAAAACCTGCTTATGTTGATTACGTCAAGAGCGGAGCTGGAAGGGACAGGCCTTCTTCAGACGAGAACTTCTGGTATATGCGATGTGCTTCAATACTCAGGCAGACTTATATCAAAGGGCCTATAGGCATTGCAAAGCTTAGAGTAAGGTACGGTAACAGGAAGAGGCACATGGTAACACACCCGCATCACAAGCGTGCAGGAGGCAGCATAATAAAGGATGCATTCGATACTCTGGAAAAGGCAGGATATATTGAAAAGACCAAGGGAGGAAGGGTAGTAACAGGAAAAGGAAAGTCATTTCTGGATAAGACAGCAGGAGAACTGCTTAAAGTCAAAGGTGCATAGAAAGTGCAGCCCGATATGAACGAGAATGAACAGGCCAATATGAAAAAGCGCATCGCGGCAAGGATGCGCGCGATGCAGATAGAACAGCAGAAGCGCGAGATAGCCAAAAAATACATGACACCTGAAGCATACGAGCGCATGATGAATGTTCGCATATCGAACCAGGAGCTTTATATGCAGATTATAGACCTGATAATATCGATGGTACAGAGCGGAAGGATAAATTCAAAGATCAATGAGGCACAGCTTAAGGATATACTTGCAAGAGTTACATACAAAGAGGAACCTACTATAACATTTCAACACAAATAAGGTTTTATGAATGGGAAAAAAGAGCAGTGAAAAAAAGAGAAGGCTTGGGAATAAACTCAAGCAGAACAGAAGAATCCCTGTGCTTGCTATGCTTAGGACACACAGAAGAATACAATCCAACAGGTTCCAGAGAAGCTGGAGGAATAAAAAACTAAGAATAAAGGCATGATCTCTTGGCAACAAACACACCCACAACCACAAAGACAATAAGGGAGATGAACATAAGCAGGAAGATGTTCCGCACACATATGCCACGAAGGATAAACAATTCCATGAGAATATTAAGGGAAGAGATAGCAAAGCACCACAAGACCACTCCCGAGTCTGTAAAGATAGGCAGCGAGCTTAACCGTTATCTTATGATGGGCGCCATTAACGGCTTTTATGGGGTAAAGGTAGAGATAGAGAAGACAGGCGACTCTGTAAAGGTAGATCTCGCAGAGAAGAAGGCAAAGATAAAAGTTACCGACAACCCAAAGCAGGCAGGCTCTGGAAAAAATGCCAAAAAGAATTCTGAAAAGCAGTCAAACAATACTAATCCTGCTTCAGCAGAAAAGAGCCAGAAACCGAAACAGGCAGAGCAGAGGAAAGAAGCCAAAGCAGACTCTGCTGCCAAAACTGGAGAAGTTCACTCTTCGGAAGGGAAGAGCTGAAAGGTCTGCTCATGTCTATAGCGAAAACAAGTCTCTATGGAAATGATTTCATAGGCGCATTCTCAATATCTAATGAAGAAATAACCCTTATCGGAGGAAACCCCAGAGGAAGCGGTGAGAAGATAATATCCGATTCACTTAAAACACGAATAGTGGAGTTACTTCTCAACGGATCTGATTTGATAGGGATATATGCCGTGATGAACTCAAGAGCGCTTATTCTTCCCGAGATGGCATACTCGAGCGAGGTTAAACGCCTCAAGGATCTTCTGCCTGAGCTTGAAATAGAGGTATTGGAGACGAGCCTAAACGCTCTCAGGAACAATATTCTTGTCAATGACAAGATAGCAATTATAAATCCTGCATACAGCAAGGAAACTTCCGATAAGATAGGAGATATGCTAGGCGTGGAGATAATCAGCATGTCGATAGGCGGCTTCGGTACAGTAGGCGCAAATAACATACTGACCAACAAAGGCATGGTAATGAACAACAGGGTTT
>JAKBRL010000025.1 GCA_021845465.1 Microcaldota archaeon | reverse complement strand
ATATAGTGTAACGTAAAGATATATGAATCTTATGCAAAGGACTTTTACTAACTTAATTTTTCTTCCTATTCTCTTATTTGAGTCTTCTTTGATTTTTTATCTGAAAGTTACGATAGGACCCGAAGCCTAAGAATCCTTCAGTGATTCTATTCTAGTCCGTCTGATTCCTGGTATTCCGTTCCTGAATAAGACTGGGATTTGAATCTGCCTGTACCGTATACAGTAGGAGACCTTTTGGCATAGAAGAAGAAAAGCAGGATTAGTAGTATGTATGTATACCATATACCTATTAAAGATTGAACAAGAAGCAGGATTATTACATATGCTATGATCGAATTTTTTCCTATCCGGCTGGGTTGTTTGAAGTAATTTCCAATATTTGCGGAGCTTGAACTAGGAATGGCTGAAAATTCTTGTGCGTTGCTTGAGTTTTGAAATGAGTTTGGTAAGTTTATATTCTTGCTGTATGGTGAACTGTTGGACAGGCTCTTCTGCATTTTGTAGGAAGAGACGAATTGGGATATTCCAAGTTTGCCAAAGAACAGGAGGATAATGCCTATCAGCATTAGTATGATCCCGGTTATGAATATTCCTGCGAAGAAGAATGCCGCTCCGAAAACAAGCAGTATAATCCCGAAGACTACCAGAAGCACAGTTCCCTTATAAGGCATTGGATCAGAGGTAATAGATAGAGTGGGTATTTAAATTTAACTTTGTAATTAAGTGCGTGGTATAATGGCAGAATCAAAAAGCCAGGTATTTACAAGCGATTTGAGTACATCAGACTTTTGGCTTCTTCTTGACAAAGGATACATGCCGGTAGGGCTTGTAATGGGCAACTCGGTTTACAGTATGGGTTTTGTCGGGGGTGTAGGAAGCTCGCTTAAGGGAATGGCGAAGGGAGAGATACCACAGATAACTGAACTTATGTACAATGCGAGGGAACTTGCGCTTGGAAGGATGAAGGATGAAGCTGAAAAATTGGGCGCAGATGGAGTCGTAGAAGTAAAGCTTAATGTAATCCCTATGGGAAACTGGATGGAGATAACTGCAATAGGGACAGCGATAAAATATACAGGTACCGGCAAGGGAGGCTCGGGAAATAAGCCCACAATAGTGCTTCCAATCGATAAGTAGATAATATGCCGATAACAGAAGCGGAGAGGAAGAAGCTTAAGAATCATACTTTTAGTGAAGATAAGAAGGATGAGTTCAGGTGGACCCATGGTGTTGTCCCGGAATTTAATATCGGAGATACATTAAGTAATTCTTTAGGAATGATTTTTTCCAGCCCATACCCATGGATTGCCAATATAGCAGGAAGCCTCATACTTGCAGTTTATGTATTCGAGATATTCGGACATTTGGCATCGTTGCAGGATTTGCTTATTTACACTATACTCTTTTTCATACTGGAGATAATTGTTGCTTCTCCACTGAGTGCATTTTCCAAGGCCAAATTTGCCAAGATTGAATCGGGAAGCGTGGCAAGGCCTATGCTCATGTCGCTGACTTACCTTTCACCGCTTGTTCCTATATTGTATCTGGCCGTGTTGATCTCCGCATTTCATTATTTCATATCGCTGCCTGTAATCGGCATATTCGTATCTTTAATCGTGCTTATATTGGCAGTTATCCTGCATATAGCAAACCTTAATGTATCGCTTGCTACAGATGCGATGTATGATAAAAAAACTGATAGGAATACTGCCTTGAGCCGAAGCTGGATGATGATAAGCGGGTCTTCTCTCTCTATGCTTTTAGTAAATATTCTTGTATTTTTACCGCTTATTTTGGCTACCTCAGCAGAATTTGTATTTAGAAGCAATTCTGCAATGGCTATGTATATTCTGCCTGTGATTTTTGTAGCTTCTGAATTCTGCCTTTCATGGTGGCATGCGTCTGTATCCTATTCCTATGGAGCTATATCGAAAAATATAAAGCCTATGCAATACTCCAGGCTCTGAAAACCGCTGCAGATGATTCTTGGGGAATCGGAAGCCAGGAATCACATAAGAATCAGGTCCTGCATTCATGGGCCTGTATATTATATATCGTCAGCATCTAGAATAGATTTATATATCTTTACTATCCTTATATGTGATTGTATCGTGATTCTTTCATGAAAAGGATATGAAGTGTTCGCGATAAGTATGTGTATTGTTTGTGATTGGTGTAAAATTGTCTAAGAAAACTGAACAACTTGAAAGGGAATTGGAAGGCCTGAAATATGAGATAAACCAATTGTCTTCAAAAAAGAAGAAGGTCTTAGATGAGAATATAGTTTCATCGCTGATGAAGCAGTTAGTTGAAGAGAGGGAGAGATCTAATAAATTACTGGAGAGCCTGACAGAGAAAATTACAAAGCTGGAGAAGGAGATAGACGTAAGGGATGGGAAAGAGCAGTTGGAAGGTGAAATTCAGGAATACGATGCTGTAAGCAACAGGGAGGTGCCTCTTTCAGAACTTGATTCCAAAATACTTAATTTTGTTCAGTCTAAGGAGATGATATGCGCAGATGACCTTGTTCATTTCATGGAATACAAGGGAAGAAATGCTGCATGCGCAAGGCTTAACAAGCTGTACAGGCAGGGAATCCTTGACAGATATCAACTAGGTCACAAAGTTTATTACAAATTTGACGCTGGCAAGACGACCAATACACTCATTATATCACCTTCACAGTAAGGCGTTGAACCGCCTTACTGGCTATTTTTCCGATGTAATGAGAAATGTTTTAACCCTTATCTTAGATTCCGGCCCGATCGAAGATTAATGTCTTGTTATATACTTTGCCTCTTCCTGAATGTCAGTAGGTTCGGGATCTGTTTTTTCAATTTTGAGCATTCTGACCCTGGAGTTCAGCTCCCTTACAATCTGCAGGGAGTATAATAGAAGTTTTGAAAGCTCTTTCGGGTTTTTATCCGAACTTTCAGTTATCACAGAATTGGTACAAACCGATAATTTATCGGTGATTATAGGGTGTATTGAGAAGAGAGGAATTATATCAAAAGGAGAATGCTGGCCTTCGCGTATTACTAGCAGCTTTGAGCCTGACTGAGAGGATGCTATTAGGTTTGTAAGTCTCTTTCCTTGGAATAAGTCTATCCTCATATTGCAGGCAGTGGGCTTAAGATCTATGGGATTTCCAGTGGCTATGGAGACTCTTTCCATTATGTTTATTGAGAGTTTTGCTTCATACCCTGTTGCTGCAGGATAGCCTGATTTTTCCAGTGAAAAGGGAGTTCCGATAAAAAATGTACTTTTTGTCCTTGATTGGATTCTGTTCCTAAATCCTTCTGCAGAATCAGAATCCCTATAATCTTCACATTTTATAATTCCCGTGATTTTTGTGTATTCCCTAAATGTATCAAGAAAAGATCTTCCTACCTCTGTTTCTATGCTTTGCGGGCTTGACCTTAGAAGCTGATACATTGGAATGCTTATACCTGAACTTCTGCGGTCCACCTCCACATAAAGCACACTTCGCATTTTATCCCCAATACAACTTTTTACTCAAGATATATATGCGTATACTACAAAACCTGGTTCCTTTTCTTGACGGAACGCCTTTTATTATGGTAGTGAGCTATTAAGTTATGGAAATTTTTTCCCTGACTCATGCAAATGATATAGATGGACTCGGCAGTGCGGCTTTGCTGAAAGTGGCATATGGAATGGGTAGCGAAAATATCTTTTTTACAGATTATTCTGCAGAAGGATTATCTTATTCAATAAAAAAGTTATCAGAAAGAATTGGGAAGAAGAGTATTACCCTTTTCATGACAGACCTCGGAATGAATGATTATTTGATTGACACGTACAAAAAGATTATAATGAAGGTAAAGAGGCAGGGCGGGAAAGTTGTCTGGTTTGACCATCATGTATGGAGCCTTTCTCAGATTAAGAAGATTGCATCCCTGTGCGATGTTGCCATAATAGGAGAAAACAGCAGGTATTGCGCGACTGAAATAACTTACAGGAACCTGATTTCTGGAAAGATGCTAAGTAAGAATAATAAATTTCTTAGGAAATTTGTTTGGATTGTCCATAAGTCTGATTTTAACAAAAAACCGGAGAAGAGAAAGGATTACGAATTGATAGGGACCTATGCGATGAGCATAATGTCATATATAACTCTTGGCCCTTCAGAGATTAGGGATAAAAAACTCAGGGATATTATAGACGTAATAGCGGCAGGCAGGTTTTCAAGCCCAAGGATCGTTTCAGATGGCAGGAAGTTCTCAGATAGAAACGAGAGGTTGACTAAGATAATGCTTAAGAACCTGTACAAGATAGGGGATATCGCTTTCGTTGGTTTCTCTCCGAATCTTCAGTCTACCCTGGGCTGTGGTGCGATAATGGATAAGACAAAATGTGATATTGCCATTTATATAAATACAGAAAATCATACAGGGCATCTTAGGAGTAGAATCTCGGATACTACTCTGCTTTCCAGAAGGATGGGAGGCGGAGGGCATCCGCATGCATCTGGTTTTCCCATAGATAGAAAAAGATTCAGCGGTTTTGGGAGTGATGCATCAAGAAAAGAATTTGTTGAATTTCTTGCCGGAGAGATAGAAAAAACTTACAGAGGATAAAAATCCCAATTTATTATAAAAGGATTCCGAAGCCTGAAAGTTTCCATCTCTGGCCAAAGTTCCTCATTACTGCAATCTTTGCCTTCTTGTCTATACATGCATGGTGGTTAAGCGTTATGTCAAGCTTGTTCTTTTTTATAGATTGTATATAGCCTACTGAGGTACCGGTGCCTATACCGAGTATGAGAGGTTCTGACTGCCTGAAAGACTGTTTTGGAAGGTCTGTTCTTTCGAGCGAGTGGTATTCGAGGGTTATTTCATTGACAGTGAGAGGGAGGCTGCCTGCTTTTCCCACTATCTGGCCTACCAGCCCGTCTGCCTTTGTGAGGGAGGGATCGGCATCTGTGCCTACTGCTATGAGACCTCCTGCCTGTGCCGAATTTAGCTCTCGGTTCGCTGCACTTAGACTTGTTATAGATGCAAGGATTGGCTCGTAACTCTCTTTCTTAGCTTTGTCTTTTGAGAGATTCATGCCGGGGCGTATCTCTATTTCGTCACCTATCTTGAATTGGCCCCTTATTATGGAGCCCCCTATGACTCCGCCTACCAGATCCTTTATCTCGGTTCCTGGCTTGTTTACGTCGAATGACCTTGCGACGTACATTACAGGATCCGACTTAAGATCCCTTTCTGGGATTTTCATCTCTGCCAATTCCTTAAGTAGTGCATCGATGTTTATGCCTTTGTTTGCCATTACCGGAATTATTGGCGCATTCTCTACAGGGGTACCTTTGACAAATGCCCTTATCTGGTCGTAGTTCTTCTTTGCGCGCTCCTTTCCCACTATGTCTATCTTCGTCTGTGCTATTATGACATTCTTTATGCCCATTGCGTTTATCACCATAAGATGTTCCTTTGTCTGGGGCATGGGGACCTGCTCGGTTGAGGATATGACGAGAAGAGCAGCATCGATTATTGAGGATCCTGCTATTGCAGTAGCCATAAGGGTTTCATGCCCGGGGGCATCAAGTAAGGATATCCGCCTATATGGGAGTGACTCCTTTCCGTCTGAGCATTCTTCCGCTATTGTGTAGTAGGCCTTGTTTTCACTTCCGCATTTTCTTATAACGGCATCAGAGTATCCAAGCTTTATTGTCATGCTTCTCTTTACGCTTTCGCTATGGATATCTGTCCAGACATGGGATATCGCATAGGCAAGTGTAGTCTTTCCATGGTCTACATGGCCGAGTGTGCCTATATTTAATTCGCTTTGGTTTAACATCAGATCATTTCGTTTATTTAGTTAGAAGCTTTTTCTCCAGCCCCAGAGGTATATAAGGCTCATATGTTCCTTTCATTCCGAGCATTTTTATCGTATATCGCGTGTATCTGTCAACTTTTAATTTTTTAAGCTTAGGCTTGCCTATCCACTCCGAGCTTTTTACCTCTGATATTCGCGGTTTCCTTTTCTTTGATTTTATTTCGCATAGGAAGTCCATGAATATGAAGTGAATATTGTCTTTCTTGGAAGATCTGCCTGGAATCTTTTCCTGTATTCCCAATAAACGGATTGGATTGACTACAAGCCCTGTCTCTTCGAAGACTGTGCGCCTTAATGCATCCGCTATCCTTTCGCCGCGCTCCACATGCCCTCCTGGAACAGTCCAGATCTTTTTTTCGTATTTTGACTTTACAAATAGGAATTCGTCGGAGTCGTTTTTTATGTAGGCTCCTACTACGATTTCGGGGAGGGTTTCATCTTTTTTCATGTGGATCATAAGATAATTGGTAGCAAAAGGTATTATTCCTTCTTCTCTGCTTTCCTGAAGAGCTCTTCCGGAGACTTTTGTCCGTATTCTTCTATTACGGTGTTTATCTGCGAGGTGTCCGCACTTATCGTATTCCCGCGAATTAGCCTCTTCGATCTGTAGCCCTTCTCCCTTATTCTCATACCTATTCCATAACTAAGTAGCGGCTTTGCCTTCCTTGTTCCATCTATCTCCTTTCGTGATGGAGCGCCGGAGTTATCGCTAAGCCCTGTTACCTTAAGCTTGAATCCGGGAAGCCCTGCCGAATTTCCCTCTATAACATCGCCTATTTTTGAGCCTATCAGCATGACTTCGTTGTCTTTGGGTATGTCAAGCTGTGCAGTCTTTCCAATCTTTCTGTCTGAGAGTACTATTTTCATTATATCACTAAGTGTAATTGCCTTAACGGTACATTGTTTCGGGTTCTTCCTTGAATCGTTTTATCCTTTCGGAAACCTCCTTGGGAATTGCAGGCCTGATGTCTTTTACAGCTGCCATGAAATCATCCATGACCACTATGTCGCGTTTCTTCCTTATCGCATGCATTCCCGCTTCCCTTACAACATTCTCAAGCTCTGCACCGGTGTAGTTCTCAGTTATACTTGCTAGGTTTTTGAGATCTACATCCTTATCAAGAGGCATCTTCTTTGTATGTATCTTAAGTATAGAGTATCTGGATTCCTGGTCAGGCATTGGTATCTCCATGATTTTGTCAAATCTTCCCGGCCTTAGTATTGCTGGATCAACGTCCTCCGGCCTGTTTGTAGCTGCAAGAACTACGACATTCTTTAGCTCCTGAAGGCCGTCCATCTCAGTTAGCAAGGTGTCTACTACACGTTCTGTTACTCTTGAATCGTCAGATGAGCCGCGCGCCCTTGCTATTGAGTCTATCTCATCTATGAAGATGATGCATGGCGAAGCTAGCCTTGCCTTCCTGAAGATCTCCCTTACTGTCTTCTCGCTCTCTCCTACGAATTTGCTTAGAACTTCAGGTCCTTTTATCGATATGAAGTTTGCCTCACGCTCTGTTGCAACGGCTTTGGCCAGCAGAGTCTTGCCCGTGCCTGGAGGGCCTACAAGAAGTATGCCTTTGACTGGTCTTGTGCCCATCTTCTCAAAGCGTTCAGGTTCTTTCAGAGGAAGCTCTACAGCCTCACGGAGTTCTTCCTTGACCTTTTCAAGTGCGCCTATATCTGTCCAGTGCACATTGGGTCTTTCGACAAAGACCTCCCTGAGTGCACTTGGTTGTATGCTCTTGAGGGCATCCTGGAAGTTTGAATTGTTTACATTGAGGTCTGCAAGTATGTCCACAGGTATGCTCTGTTTGTCTATTATCTTGGGCAGTATTGTTCTGAGTGTTGCCATTGCGGCCTCGCGTACAAGGGCATTGAGATCTGCTCCGGTATAGCCGTGGGTTATATCTGCAAGTTCGTCTATATTTACATTCTTTGCCATAGGCATGTTCCTTGTATGTATCTGGAGGATCTGCTTCCTTGCATTCCTATTAGGCACTCCTATCTCTATTTCGCGGTCGAATCTTCCCGGCCTTCTCAATGCCGGATCTATTGCATCTGGCCTGTTTGTAGCTGCAAGTACTATTACCTGGCCTCTAGGAGGCATGCCGTCCATAAGAGTAAGCAGCTGTGATACCATTCTGCGCTCTACCTCGTTTGTTGCTTCTTCCCGCTTTGGAGCTATGGCATCTATCTCATCCATGAATATGATTGTAGGTGCCTTCTCATTTGCATTCTTGAATATCTCCCTTAGCTTTTCTTCGCTCTCTCCTACGAATTTGCTTACAAGCTCTGGTCCCGATATTGAGATGAAATTGGCGTCACTCTCGTTTGCGACGGCTTTGGCCAGCAGCGTTTTTCCCGTGCCTGGAGGGCCGTAAAGCAAGACGCCTTTAGGCGGGTCTATTCCCAATCTCTCGAATAATTCAGGATAACGTATAGGAAGCTCGACCATCTCGCGTATCTTGGTCTTTGCGTCATCAAGGCCTCCTATGTCTTCATAATGCACATCGCCTATCTTTACTATCGATTCGGATACAGGCTCATCCTTTACTATTAAATTTGTCTTGTTTCCTATTTTTACGATGCCGTGGGGTATTACCTGTACTACCAAAAAGTTGAATACGAGCCCAAACATTGGAATGGGTATCGAGTCGCCTTTTGTGAGAGGCCTGTTTTCAAGCCTTCTCTTAGCGTATTCTGCAAAATCAGGAGATAGAGGAGGCCTTTGGCTCGGAGGAGGCGCCAGCACTACCTTGTCGGCTTCCTTTGCTTCGGTTTTTGAAACAAAGATCTTGTCCCCTATTCCTACACCCAGGTTCTGCCTTAGATAACCGTCTATCCTGATAAATCCCAGGCCTTCATCGCTTGGATGCGCCTGCCATACTGTTGCCGCTGAGGCTTTTATCTTGCCCTTTATCTCTATTATGTCTCCTGATACCACGCCTAGGGCTCTTCGTGATTTGGAGTCTATTCTGGCTATGCTCCTGCCGGAGTCGGTAACCAGTGCATCGGCTACAGTCAGTTCTATACTGGATAATCCTACCGCTGCCATATAATCAAACAAATCCGTAATTATTAATAGATTTAATATTAGCTCGTAAAATATATATATTTCCACTATTGTAAGCTAGGGCTTAAAGAACGCTTGGCTTGGGCTCTAAGTTGCAGTAGAACCATGGAATATTTTTCCGGAATGCAGTTTGCGGATTGGCTTTGATTCCTCAACTGCTTCCGTTGAGATAGATATGGTCTCCTATGCCCAGACTTGAGTTGGCATATGTCTCAAGTACATAATTGCCATAATGGCAGAATGACTTCAGCGAATATGGAACTCCTTCTACCTGGTAGATTATTGTATTGTTGTATATCCAAGATTGCTTGAGTGATATTTCGGTGTTTTTCATCCAGAAGCATTCTTCTGAAGAATTAGGAAATACGAAAAGCATGCCATAGCAGTTTCCTATGCCGTTGCAGCTCCCCATCGAATTCATGTACATCAGCCCTGTTGCCTGTTCAATAGGCGTATCTGCAATATAGACATTTTCTCTAGTGCTTGTTCCGTTGGAATATTCTATATTTATGGCATTTACCTGCTCATTGCGTATCTGGCCGTTTGAAGGAATAAATCCTTCGTGCATAATATAGATAAACGCAAGCAGTAAGACTGCGGCTGCAAGAAGTAATATGAATTCTTTTTTGGACATGGTATCGCGACATAATCAGGATTTGATGCTCTGTTTTCAATAAACCGAATCCTTCACAGACGCTTAACAGCTTATATCTGGATTTTGTTATTTGTGCCATAAATTTATAATTATAAGATTGAGGGATTCAAACATTAATATATATCTTTCCTTACCAATATAAAGTATTAATTAATCCTTACTTATAGAGTGTTTCAGATGGGAAAATTCGGATTAGCAGATGAACTTCTTGTAAATGTATGGGTTTGCAGAAGATGCAAGGCCAGAAACAGGGCAAGAGTGGAAAAATGCAGGAAATGTGGAAGCAGATACCTTAGGGTTAAAAGAAAGGATGCTAGAATCAAGAAGTAGGTAGTTTTTGTTTTTAATTATACAATATACAAGAGTGGTTAGATGGCTGAACTTACACAGGTTGAGAATGAGATTCTGAATGCTATGAAAGAGATAGGCGCAGTAAGCGAAGAAAAGAAGAAGACTGCCGATGATATAGCCAAGAAATCGAATAGGCCTAAGGGTCTGGTGACCAATACATTGGTATCGCTTGCAAACAAGGGGAGCATAAAGAGAGTTGCTAGGGAAAAGTCTGCAGGGTATTATATAATAGGATCAAAGTGAATCACGTTATGGAAGGAGAAGAGTCTGGGATAGGATCTGTAGAGTTCTCTGCAAAGTGGAAGGACTGGATAGCAGTAAAAAAGCTTACCATAAGAGAGGATACAAAACCAGAGGAGGTAGCCTTCAGTCTTGCCTCCATAAGGCAGTCTATAGACAGAAAGGCTTTCGAGATCTTTGGCGAACATATAGATATAGTAGGACTGGACAGTTATGCATCTAAGATAGCTTCAAACAAAAAGAAAAATTTTAAGGATATGGCTGATGTAATCCTGCAGCTTTCGTCTACGGAAAGCAAAAAAGTGGTGGAAAACTCCTGTTCTAAGAATCCAGACCTCAAGGATATTGCCAGCACCTATTTATTCAGGAAGGTCGTCCAGGCACTGGGATTTGATTTTGATGTTAACCAGGAAATGCTCGCTAAGGTTTATAAGGAACTGAAGCTTCCTAAACCAAGAGGAAGGCAGCCGAAAAAATAATGTTGCTATTATGTCAGACATATATGAAGGCGGCACTGATAGTATAAAAACTTCAGATTCCAGAACATGTATTTTTATAAGGCATGGGGAGAGCCAGACTAATGTCTCGTTTACATTGAGCACTGATGAAAATAGATATCCGCTCACAGATTTTGGGAGGGAATCCGTCAATGATTCCGGAAGGAAACTTTCAAAAATAAAAACAATAGATAATTTTTATACGAGTCCGGTTCTGAGAGCCAGGGAAACCGCTGATATACTTTCAAAATACATAAATCTGAAGCCGGTAATAGAACCTCTTTTGACTGAGAGAGGTTTTGGAAAGTATAATAACATGAAATTCGATTCCAGGGAGGAAATGAAGAGAATAAAGAAGGAACAGGTAGAAAATGGCTATGGAGAGTGGGAGAGCTGGAACGATATCGCTGATAGGGCTGGAAGATTCATCAGGTCGCTTAAAAAAGGAGGCATTACAGTTGCAGTTTCCCATATGGATTTTATAAAGGGAGCGATATCATACCTGGAAAGGAAGGATGAAAACGAGATGGCTGGAATTTATATAGACCATACATCTTTCACGGTAATAAATTCCCAAGGCGATGGAAAAATGCGGATAGTTTCAATAGGTAGTTATGAACTTCCAGAAAGTATTATATGAGGAACGGATTAAATTAGTTAGCATGCTTATTTTATAAGGGGGGAGTTAGGCTAGCCTGGCAGGCTTTCAGGTTTGGGTCCTGAAGACTCGAGTTCAAATCTCGAACTCCCCGGTTTATTTTTGTCCTTTGCTAGATTTTTGATACCGATAGATATTGCAAAGCCATTAATTTCTCATCGTCTTTATAATTGACCCGATTTGATCAAGTTTCTCTTTTATTAATGGGTCAGCTGCTTGTCGGGTTGATAATAA